>UQBM01000001.1 GCA_900539265.1 uncultured Mollicutes bacterium
GGAAGTCGTGTAGCCGAAATCTTTTAACGGCTGCATATTCTCCCTGTCGTTTACTAATCCGATGAATAAACGATTTAAAATAAAGGATTTATTTCTTGTTTCTGGAACGAAGACTACATCATTAGAAGATTTAAATGAAAAAGGAAAAGGTAGATATCCTTATGTAACGACTCAGTCTTCAAATAATGGTGTTGCAGGATTTTATGATTATTACACTGAAGAAGGAAATGTTTTGACTGTTGATAGTGCAGTTGCAGGTTACTGTTCATATAGAGAAGAAAAATTTTCTGCAAGTGATCATGTCGAAAAATTAACTCCGTTATTTAAAATGAATAAATTTATTGGTTTATACTTTGCTACAGTTATTAATGCAAATCAATATAGGTTTTCTTATGGTAGAAAAGCGAATCAAAAGAAAATATCAGAGTTAGAAATCGAATTACCAATTAAAATTGATGGAACACCAAATTATGATTTTATGGAAAATTACATAAAATCATTGTGGGGGAATCACACACTACATCTATTCAATACTCGAATATTGATTTGAAAATAGAAAAATGGAAAGAGTTTGAACTACAAGAATTATTTGAAATTAAATATGGTGTGAATTTAAAATTAATAAATTTAACTCAGTCTACAGGCAGTCAAGCAATTAATTTTGTTTCAAGAACTAGTGGTAATAATGGGGTTGTTGCTAAAGTTTTACCAGTTGAAGGTATCGAACCACAAGAAGCCGGATTGATTTCTGTGGCTTCTGGAGGTAGTGTATTATCAACATTTTATCAAGATGAACCATTTTATAGTGGAAGAGATTTATATATATTAAAAGAAAAAGTCCCTATGAGCAAATTAACTAAGTTATTTCTATGTATAGTATTAAAGAAAAATGCTTATAGATATGCATACGGAAGACAAGCAAATAAAACTTTGAAAAACATAATAGTTAAAGTTCCAGTTGATTCTAAAGGTGTTATAGATGATAAATATATAACTAATTTTATGAGTAAACTTCAATACTCAGATATGATTTAATAAACAAGGAGTAATATATGGAATATACAAAGACAAATTATAATGGACCAGTAATTTATATTTTAACTAATCCAGCTTTTCCTGAATTGGTTAAAATTGGTTATACAACTAATGTTGATGAAAGACTAAAAAATTGAATAATAGCGAAGGATTACCATATTCTTTTAGATTATACGCATACTATAAAGTTAATAAAAGTTTATCTGATATTAAATTGCATAACATTATTGATAAACTAAATCCTCAGTTAAGAACAATTGAAAATATTAATGGTAAAGAAAGAAAAAGAGAATTTTATGCAATGTCAGCAGAAGAAGCTTATAATATTTTGGAAGCAATTGCTCAAATTAATGGATTGGAAGAAAACTTAATAAGATGTGTTAAAACAAAACAACAAGAGATGGAAGAAAATCTTGCGAATGAAATAAAAGAATATTCAGAAGACATGTTTACAAAGAATTATCCTATTATTTCAAATGTGTATGAAAATTTAAAAAATGAGATTTTAAAATTAAAAGATGTATATATAGAACCAAAGAAAAAATACATAGCATTTAAACACAAAACTAATGTATGTGATGTTGTATTAAGAAAAGATAGAGTAGTTGTTTTTATCAATCTACCTATTGGTTCATTAGATGATTCTAAGACATTATGTGAAGATGTAACATATAAAGGGCATTGGGGAAATGGTGATTATTGTTTAAATATTCATAGTGATGAAGAGATTTCTTATGCAATGACTTTGATTAAGCAATCCTACGAGATTAATTAACTGTAAAAAGTTCTAAAAATAAAAGTTTTGCGGTTATTAAACATATTAATTAAATATAAAGAAAAGATATAAAAAGTGTTACAATTTAAAAAAAATTTAAAAATTGTAACACTTTTTTAATTTTTGTGGTATACTATATGTGAGGTGAACAGCTATGCTAATTAAAAGAAATCAATACCTAGAAAATATAAGAAGATTCTATGAATCTAATTTAATTAAAGTTTTAGCTGGTGTTAGAAGATGTGGTAAAAGTGTTTTGTTAAATCAAATTAAAGAAGAGTTGATTAATGAGAAAAAAATAAGAAAAGATCATATTATATCTATCAATTTTGAGGATGTTAAATTTTCTAAAATTAAAAATTATAATAAATTAAATGATTATATCTTAAGACAAATTATTGATGATAATAAATATTATATTTTCTTAGATGAAATTCAACATGTTAAACAATTTGAAAAAGTATTAGCTTCACTTAAAGCAACAAAAAATGTATCAATCTTTGTTACTGGTAGTAACTCAAAACTATTATCAGGTAGACTTGCAAGTTTATTAGTTGGTAGATGTAAGGAATTTAAAATAATGCCTTTTACTTATAGTGAGTTTGTTAAATACTATGAAGAAAATGGATTAGAACTTCCTAAGAAGCCTTTACAAAACTTTATAAGATTTGGCGGAATGCCTCAACGTATGGATTACGATTTAGAAGAAGATATTAAAGAATATTTAAAATCAATTTATTATGGAATTATTGATAAAGATATATGTAATACTAAAGCTAAGATAAATAAAGAAACATTTATTACAATATCTAAATATATTATCAATAATTCCTCTAAAGAGTTTTCAGCATCAAGTATAGTTGAATATTATAATCAAAATAATTCGGACACAATTTATAGTGAAAATGTTTATAGATATTTAGAGAAATTAGAACAAGTTTGTTTAATAAATAGGGTCAAACGTTATGATATAGCAACTAAGAGAACTTTGAAACATATTGAAAAACAATTTGTTGTTGATAATGGATTCTTACTTGCTTGCAATGATTCTAATAAAATATTTGTAGCGCATGCTTTGGAAAATTTAGTATATAATGAATTACTATATAGAGGATATGATGTAAAGATAGGTAAAACATATAAAGGTGAAATTGACTTTGTAGCTATGAAAGATGGTAAGAAGTGCTTTATCCAAGTAGCATATTTACTATCAAGTGATGATGTTATTGAAAGAGAATTTGGAGCATTTGATTCTGTTCGTGAACCATCACCAAAGTATGTATTTAGTTTAGATGAATATGATATGTCAAAGGATGGAATCACTCATTTTAATATAGAAGAGTGGCTTTTAAATAAGGTTGATGTGACATTGTCATAAGTGTTATAAAATCAAAATAATTTTGAATTTATAACACATAATTATAACTTTTGGAAACAGGATAAGGCGTGCTTCACTTTGCATCACAAAGAGATTTCGCCATATATCTTTTAACTGGGAAACCCGGCTTAAAATTTTTAATGAAGGAGGTAAATTAGTATGAATGATAATAAAGATGAAGTAATGAATTATTCATATATTTTCGCTAAAGATATTTTTAAATATAATCAGCGAAAAGGCAAAATGGAATATTTTGATGCTAATCTTGTGTATAACACAATCTATAATAGACACTTATTATTAACTGATAATTTTCCTCACACAATGATTAAAACAATTAATGATGCTTTAAAATCAAAAGACCCTAGAGAATTAGATAAACTAGAAGCTTGAATTGATAGTTCTTTAGATTTTAATAAACTTACAGATGATGAATTAAATTATTTATTTCATAAAGTTGGTTTTTATTATAATGAATTGCTACATTATACAATTCAAGAAAAAGCAAAAGTATTTGGTGAATATATTAAAATTATGTATTTGATAGGTAATGAATTTCATAAAGATAAAAATCCTAAGACTAAAGAACTTTATGAACTTTACAATAAGAAGGAATTAGGTGAGTAGTTATGGCAAGAGTAAGGAAGAAACCTAAAGTAGAAAATATAGGTCGTAAGAATGCTGTCATCTATGCAAGATACTCATCATCATCGCAAAGTGAACAATCAATTGAAGGTCAATTAAGAGTAAATACTGAATTTGCTGAAAAGAATGGATACACAATTGTTGATACATATATTGATAGAGCCATGAGTGGTAAATCTGATGATAGACCAGCATTTCAAAAAATGGTTAAAGATTCTATTAATGGCACATTTGATTATGTAATTGTTTATAAACTTGATAGATTTTCTAGAAATAGATATGATAGTGCAATTAATAAAAAGATACTTCAAGAAAATAATGTTAAGATTATTTCTTCAACTGAAGCAATAAGTGAAACTCCAGAAGGTATTTTGTTTGAATCTATTATTGTTAGTTTTGCTGAATATTATGTAGCAGAACTATCTCAAAAGATTAGAAGAGGTATAAGAGAATCTCACATTAAAGGTCAATATACTGGTGGATCTATTACACTTGGATATGAACTTAAAGATCATAAATTATATATAGTTGAAGAAGAAGCAAATATTGTAAGAGAAATATTTACAATGTGTGCTCGTGGTATGAAATTATCTGAAATAGTTAAATATTTAAACGATAAAGGAATTAAAGCTAAAAATGGTAAACCATTTAAACTAATGACAATATCTAGAATATTAAATAATGAACATTATACAGGTATTGCTCATTATGAGGATGGAACTTATAATAATATCTATCCTAAAATAATAGATAAAAGTATATTTGAGGCATGTAGAACAAAAAATCAAATAAATAATAGAAGACCAAGACACTTTATTAATAATTATATTTTAAGTGGTAAACTATATTGTATGGAATGTGGATTACCAATGATTGGTGAGTCTGGTACTTCAAAACAAAAAGTTCAATTTCATTACTATAAATGTACTGGTAGAAAAAGAAAACTTAATGATTGTAAGAAACATACAGTTAGACAAGATTATTTAGAAGATTTAGTAATACAAGAAATTCATAGATTTATTTTGCAAGAAAGATTTTTAAAGAATGTTTCTATTGCAATGGTTGAAGAATATAATAAATTGGTTTCAAATAATCCTGAAATTTCATTAGCAGAAAAAGAACTAAGAAGAAATGCTAATCAAATTAATAATCTATTAAACGCTATAAAAGATGGCTTATATAACGATTTAACTAAGAATGAATTAGAAAAATTACAAAAAGAAAAGCAAGATTTAGAAATAAAACTTGCTACACTTAAGAACGCTAATAACTCACCAATTGATGTTGACAAATGTTATCATTTCTTATATTCTTTATTAAAATTAGATTTAAATCTAATTGCAAATAGAAAGAAGTTAATTAACACATTTGTTAGAAAAGTGATGTTATCAGATGAAGAAATTAAGATTTTGTTTTATCCATTAAATAAACCAGGTGTTTTTAATGAATCTAATAAAAATCTAAAGGAACAAGATGATAATGGTGATACTAGTTCGTCTAGTGTCACTGTTAGTTCACCAATAGTAAACACGCCACTTTGTTGAAAGATGAAGTGGCTTTTTAAGTTTGTAGTAAATTTTAGATATATGTGTTATAATTAGATATAGCATTTAGTTAAGTAGAAAACTGAAAATAGAAATGAGACTATGAAAATTCATAGATTTAATAAAGATAGGAAGCAATATAATGAGAAAAAAAGTTTATTTTTCAGAAATCATTTTTACAAATGAATATTATATCAATGGTGTAAATATACTTGACGATAATAATGTAGAGTATCTTGGTAATATAGATATAGATTTAAAAGTTAATTTATCATTTTCAAAAATTGATAATGCAAAATTAATAAAGATTAAAGATTTGAATTTTGAAATAGTTATTGCTGAAGTAAAAGATTTTAAGATAGTATGTTACTTAAAATCAAATATGTTTTATAAAATTTGCAATCATCCAAGACATCAAGAATCTTTATATAAAAACTATAATTTATTAGAAGAATATGTAATAGATAAAATCAAAAACATTTCTTCTGATAATATAGTTTATTCTCCTGATTGTAAAACTAGAGGATATATATCTAATGAGAATGGAATAGTAAGTTTAAAATATCAAAGGCTTGAAATAGAAGATGAGGAAGGATTTTATTTTTACGAAAATGTGAATTCTGATGACTTTTGGTCTTGGGAAGATTTATCTGGTATATCATATTTCGATACTGTTGAAAGCGCAAGAAAAGAAGCGAGTTTATACTTAGCCAACTATGTATCAGAGCGTGGTAGATTTTATGAACAACCAAAGAATGTTTTATTGCAATATGAATCAACTAAATTTCAAACTTGGATATATATAATGAAATTTGGGATTATTGGTCCAATTATAATAATATTATTGTCATGTTTAATACCTATATGTGGACAAGGAAATTGGAATGTACTGTGGTTATCTGGAGGGTGGAGTTTATTTGCGATAATTTTTGCAAGTGTACTAGTATGGACAGAGTATAACCCCATCATGTATGCAATAACAGATAAAAGTATTATAGCCTATAAAGGGATATACCGTGAATGTTTGTTTGAAAATATTAAGAGTATTAAAATTAAAAGATGTTTATTTAATAAAAACAAAGGTAGTATCAAATTTAAGCTATATAAAGGATCTAGTGTTAATTACAATTTTGATAATATAGAAAATCCAGAAGAAGCATATAATATTATTAAAAAACATCTGAGTATATAAACTTTTATGATATTAGAATTTCGGATTTTGGAATTTTAAGTTGTGAAATTTAATTTTACGATTTTTCGCGTTTTCTAAAACCTTTCCGTATTAATAGTTGAAAAATCCCGTGAACTATAAAAAACATGGGATTTTTATGTATTTTCAACGTTGCGGACGCGGGTATCGTCCGGAACGGGTCAGATCCACCATAAGAAAAGCATAGGTTTGATACGAAAAGTGTCGAACCTTTTTCTTATACATTAGTAGTTGTTTTTCTATCTGTAATGTAAGAAGTTAGCCTTGTAGGAGTGCCATCAGGTACTTTTACAGGGCTTTTTTCTTTTTTAACATAACACTACAGAACGAAAGATTTTAATTGGTAACGAAATATTGTTGCATTACCACTTGAATAAGGTGGTTTTCTTTTTCAAAAAAGTCGCAGTTGAAGTACCAGCCAATTAGTTTACTTAATGAATAAGACGATTGAAGTAATAAATAGGAAGAGATTATTTTCTTTTCTTGTTTTAAATTCTTTTAGTATTATAAAATTTTATTCAATCTTCAATAATTGCTATGTAATTTTCAAGATTTGTGATATAATTCTAATAGAAAATGAAAATTTAAAGGTGAGTCTAATGAATAAAGAATGGTCGAAGTTTAATAAAGAAGTAAAAGTATTGTTAAATAGAAAGTCATCCTTTAATGAAGGCATTAAAAAACTGATAAAATTCAGAACTTTACTATTTAATGAATGGTTTAATTCTATGAAAGATTTATCAAGTGATGATTATTCAAAACAACCCTTTATTAATAGAGACGGGTATGAATCCAAAACAATTTCTTATTCTATTTATCATGTGTTTAGGATTGAAGACATAGTCTTAAACACTTTAATTAAAAACAAACAGCAAATCTTTATAAGAGATAATTATCAAAGCAAAACAAATTCAGCTATTATGACTACAGGTAATGAATTAGTAAATGAAAGTATTTCTGTTTTTTCAAAAACATTGATAATAGAAGAATTATGGGATTATGCAAAAAATGTATTTAAAGAATCAAATGAATGGCTTTTATCAATTACGTATGATGATTTAAAGATAAAATACTCTAAATTGGATGAAGAAAGAATTCAATCTACGAATACAGTGGCAAAAAGTGAAAACTGGTTAATTGAGTATTGGTGCAGTAAAGATATCAAAGGGTTATTGGGTATGCCTTTTTCACGTCATTGGATTATGCATTTAGAAGCTTCATTGAGAATCAAAAACAAACTTATTGAATAAAACTTAGTTCAAAGTGTACGCAAATTGTATCAAAATAGATAGTCACACAACAGAACATTAGTCCGATTTACTGAAAGGTAAGGTGTTTTTTAAAATTTTATTGAGAAATATATATATATATGATATAATACAATTAGGTAGCGATGCTTACTTGTTTTAATTTTTTTAAAAGTAGTTTTATAAAATTCTTAAATAAGTGTCGAAAAATATTCATATTTTACTAAAAAAATTAAATAATAGTGAAGGATTACCATTACTATTTTAGATTATATACGTATTATAAAGTTAATAAAAGTTTATTTGATATAAAATTACATGATATTATGGATAAACTTAATCCGCAATTAATCACAAATTTTTAAGATATTATACATGTTATGTTGATGAAAAATTTATTTTGGTTCTAATGATTGTAGAACTACACAAAGAAGAAAATGATGACATTAGGGCAAGTATAATTCTTATTTAAATAAAGACAAATCGTCGTAGTAAAAAAATCTTAATAAGTTAACTTATTAAGATTTTTTGTTTATATTACTTGTGATAGTACTTTTCCAATTTTATTTCTAATAATCAAAGTAGCATATTGATCATAAGTGGTTTTTTCATTATTAATTAAAACCAAATTTTCTCCTTTAAAAAATTTAATAAAACTTGCTGCAGGGTAAACGCTTAATGAAGTACCACCAACAATTAGTGTATCACAATTGGATATATATAAAATAGCATCATTAATGTCATTTTCTTTTAACATTTCTTCATATAAAACAACATCAGGTTTGATATAATTATGACATTTTGGACAAATACCATAATATTTTATTAGTTCTAATTCATTATAAAAAGTATTGCATTTAAGACAATGATTTCTTTTAACACTACCATGAAGTTCTATAACATTCTTACTTCCTGCTTCTTGGTGGAGACCATCAATGTTTTGTGTAATAATTGCTTTTAATTTTCCTTGTTTCTCTAGTTTGGTTAGGGCAAGATGAGCTTGATTAGGTTTAGCTTTTGGATAAATCATTTCATTAATGTAAAAATGATAAAATTCTTCTTTATGTAAATTATAAAAAGTTCGTGAAAGAATTTCTTCAGCCCTATATTGATATTTATTTTGATTATAAAGCCCCTTTTCACTTCTAAAATCAGGTATATTACTTTCGGTGGAAACACCTGCACCACCGAAAAAGACAATATTATTAGATAATTTAATAAGTTCTTTTAATTTTTCAATAGATTCCATTATGTTCACCCTTTTTTATTATAACATAAAAACTTTATCATTAAAAGATAAAAAACAAATAATTTATGATAAAATACTTATGTAAAAATATGATGGAGAAATAGTTATAAATGTTAGAAGAACAAGTTTATAAAAAAATAATGAATAAAGTGATAATGAATAAAGAACAAGGATATGCGTTGTATTTTAAATACAAAGATTTACTAATAGAAAAAACAAATGGTTTAGAAAGCGATAAATATAGTTTTCCTATTATTTTTAATACGTGTTTTAGATTAGCATCAGTATCAAAACAATTCATTGCTTATGCTATTATCATTTTAGTAGAAGAAAAATTTCTATCGTTTTCAACGCCAATTATTGAAATTTTTAGTGATTTGCCTCAATATTTCAACAAAATTACAATTAGACAATTATTGAATCATACTTCAGGTATTTATGACTATGAAAAAATGCCTCATCAAGAAAATGATGAACAAATAAAAGATGAGCAAATTTTAGATTTTTTAAAAACAACTACTCATACTTATTTTGAACCAGGAACTAGGTATCAATATAGTAATACTGGATATATTTTATTAGGTCAAATTATTGAAAAGGTATCAAACAACAAAATTAATGATTATTTGAATAAAAAAGTTTTTACAAAAGCTAAGTTATTCAATACGTATGTAAATGATGAAGGTAAAACGATTATTCCAAATAGAGCGTATGGACATATTTTAGATAATAATCAATTGATTGTTAAAGATCAGTATTGGTGTAGTGCTACAATTGGAGATGGTGGTCTTTATTCTAATATTACTGATTTAAATAAGTGGATAGATTATTTATTAGGTGATGATTTTGATAAACTTAAAAGTACAATGTTTTTACCTAATGTGTTTGATGAGAAAACCAATTCATATTATGGATTGGGGATGAGAATTATCAATGTGAATGGATGTGATATATATTATCATTGTGGAGATACTATTGGTACGAATACATTTATTCTTTTTTCTAAGGACTTGAATCTTAGATGTATTTTTTTAACTAATCTAGGCAATATTGATACAGAGAATTTGAAAGAAAATATTATTAATTTAATTAACTAAAAAAGTATATTTCTTAAATGAAATATACTTTTTTAGTTAATATATTATTTGTTTTTAACTTTTAAAACATTATTTAAAATAATAATAAGTAAGAAAATAATAAACATTGCAATAAATAAGGATAAAAATCCTTTCCAAGCTATATTTAAAGCCTCAATTACCATATCTTTATTAAAGGACATAAAAAATATTTTCATAGGTTGCATCCTTTCTTAAATCATAAATAATGATAAGATGACACCGCCTGCAATTGCTGAGGCAACTTGTCCTGCAATATTAGCACTGGCAGCATGCATCAATAAATAATTACTTTTATCTTCTTTAATTCCCATTTGATGAACAATTCTAGATGCCATTGGGAAAGCAGAAATACCTGCAGCACCTACCATTGGATTAATTTTCTTTTTGGAAAATAGGTTAATCAGTTTGACAAAGAAAATACCACCAATTGTATCGAAAACAAAAGCAAGTAAACCAAGTCCCATAATCATAAGTGTTTCCACAGTGACAAATTTATCAGCTTTCATAGTAAATGAGATAGTTATGCCTAGTAATAATGTAATAAGATTTGTTAAAGTGTCACTTGCACTTTTAGATAGACTATCTAAGACTCCACATTCTTTAATCAAATTACCAAACATTAAAAAACCCACAAGTGATACAGATTCTGGCGCTAAAAGGCCTGAAACAATGGTAATAGCAATTGGAAAGATAATTTTAGTTCCTTTAGAAACACTTTTGGGATTATATTCCATTTTTATAAGACGCTCACGTTTTGATGTACAAAGTTTAATTACTAAGGGTTGTACTAAAGGTACAAGAGCCATATAGCAATAGGCAGCAACTGTTATTGCTCCTAAATAGTTAGTACCTAATTTTTGAGATACCAAAATGGAAGTTGGTCCATCAGCAGCTCCAATAATACCAATACATGCTGCATCTTTAATATCAAACCCTAGAAGGGTAGCAAAAATGATTATTACAAAGATTCCAGCTTGAGCAGCAGCCCCAATAAAAATTAACTTGGGATTAGAAAGTAAAGGACCAAAATCAAGCATTGAACCAATACCAATGAATAAAAGTAAAGGCATAATTTCACTTGCTTCAATACCTACTTTAAATAACCATTCAATGGCACCAGATTCACCAATAGCACCGCTATAAGGAATATTAACAATAATGGCGCCTAATCCCATTGGTAATAAAAGAGCCGGCTCTAGTTTCTTTTTAATTGCTAAAAAGATTAAAACAAATCCTACAATGTACATTACAATTTGTTCAATCGTAATACTTTTTATTCCTTCTAATAAAAAATCCATCTTAGACCTCCTTATCATTTAGATTTTAAAGGTCTTGCAAATCATTACTGACTACTATATCCGGAAAAGACTTTTCTTTTCGTGCTGACGAATATAATATTAGAGCTACTCCCCTTTTTTAGAAGTAAAATAAAAAAGTAAATTATATAATCATTCATATAATTACTTGCGTTTTTAAAAACTAAAATATTTAGTAATTAATAACTTGAACTATTATACTATAAATTATAAAATAAATCACAGAATTTGATAAAAAATTGTAAAATTATTTTTATTATAGTCAATGATTTTAGCTTTTTTTAATTTACTCAAAGTAGCACAAAGAGCACTTCTGTCAACAGCTAAATAATCTGCCAATTCTTGTCTGTTAAAAGGAATATTGAAAGTATTAGATTTATATGTTTTACTACAATTAGATAGGTATGATAAAACTTTATCTTGAATTGTCCGTTTAGACATATGTTCAATTTTATTGATTAGAGAAATATTTTTATTTGATAATACCATTACTGCATTTTTCATAAGTTGTGTATGATAGTGGCAATTTTTTGAACAAGGATTAAAAATCTTTTTGATATCTATAAATAGAATTTTACAATCGCTCATAGCAATAAGAGAAATAGGATATGTTTGATGATTAGAATAGGCATAAGCAATACCAAATAGATTATTTTTTTCAAGATAACTAATAATTGATCTATTGCCCCAATAATCATCTTCAACTACGCAAACCGAACCTTCTTTAATAATTAAAATATGTTTGATTTCATCACCATAATTTATAATATAATTACCTTTTTTAAAAGATTTTTCTGATATATTAAAACAATGAAATATAGAATATTGTTCATAATCCTTTAAACCAGTAAATAATGGGCAATCATTGATTTCATAAATATTTTTCATAACTTCACCTTTTGTTGCAAAAACAACATACTTTCTAATAATATTATAGTATAATTAATACAGAAAGTAAAATATTAAGAAAATAAAGGAGAAGAAAAATGAAATTTTATTATTGTAAACATTGTAAAAATATTGTTGCTTTTGTTAAAGAAGTAAATCCTAATATTGTATGTTGTAATGATGTAATGGTAGAATTGGTTCCTGGGAGTGTAGATGCTACCCATGAAAAACATATACCTGTTGTTAATGTAAACGAAAATAAGGTAACAGTCTCAATTGGTAGTGTTGAACATCCAATGCAAAATGAACATTATATTGAATGGATTATTCTTGAAACTACTAAAGGAGTTTATCGTAAGAATTTAAATCCTGGTGAAAAACCGGTAGCAACGTTTGTTCTTGAAGATGGTGAAAAGGTTCTTTCTACCTATGAGTATTGTAATTTACATGGTTTATGGGTGAAATAAAATGATAGATGTAAAAGTAATTAATGGTGAAATTGAAGAACAAGAAAAGTTTGCTTATATTAAAAGAGGTATTGAAAAATATGGGGAAGAAAATTTGCTTAGTATTGATGTGGAATTAGATGGGGAATATGTAAATTTATCTTATCATATTAAAAATGTACCTTTTCAAAGAATTAGAAGAATTACTGGTTATTTAGTAGGAACTCTTGATCGTTTTAATGATGCTAAAAAAGAAGAAGTAGAAAATAGAGTTAAGCATATGTGTGCAAAATAAAATGGATATAGATTACTATATCCATTTTCTGTTAAAAAATATTAAAATTAAAGAATTGACAACCATTTTAGTATTTAGTATAATTAAATTGTATAGGAAAACATATGAATATATGGAGGTAGCAATGAACAAATACTTTAAAATGGCAATTTTACTATTATTTATTTTTGGTTTTAGTTTTTTTGTTTCATGTAATAAGGATAAACCAAGCGATGATGATGGAAATACACCAACTGAAAAAAAGGAATATCTATTAGTGTATGATACAACCTTTGGTTCTTTTTCTGATGGTAAAACATATTTAGAACAAAAATATGAAGAAGGTACGAAGGTTCAATTAATTCAAGATGAACCAATAAGAGATGGTTATGAATTTGCAGGATGGATAAATCAAGAAACCAAAGAACAAGTAAGTAATCCTTTTACAATTAATAAGGATACTGTTTTAGAAGCAAATTGGGTTTTAAAAAAAGTTAAAATAACCTATGATGCAATGGCGGGAAATTTTGAAGATGGTAGTTATCAAAAAGTAATATATGTTGAACAAAATTCACCTTTTGAGTATTTAGAAATTCCTACAAATGGTAGTAGATTATTTAATGGTTGGTATGATTATGAAACAGGTAATTATGTGGAAGAAGGAACTATTGTTACTCAAGATTTAACAGTAAATGCAAAATATCGCAATCCAGGAGAACAATATAATGTAAATTATATTATAAATGGAGGAACTCAAGATTTACCTTTAGTGGATACATATTATAATCAAATAATCTATCGCCTTTCTGTTCCAACAAAAGAAGGATTTGAATTTTTAGGTTGGTATAAAAGTAGTGATTTTTCTGGTGAACCCATAAAATATCAAACTGAAGATTGTACTGGAGACCAAACATATTATGCTAAATGGGAAATTGTTGATGCAAATTATGCAGAGGTAATTTTGGATGAAATCCTACCACTAGAGATTGATAAAGATATCAATTTACCGGTTGAATATCAAGGGGCGTCATTATATTGGAGTTCTTCTAATTATGACATAATGACCGCAAGAGGTAAAATTAATCAAACTCACCGAAATGAGGCTGTAACAATTAGTGTGGAAATGACGATTAATGATGAATTATATAAATTTGAAAGAGATGTTGTAGTGAAAGCAATTGCATTTGATGAATTAATAAATCCAGTAGCTGGTTATTTTTATCGAACGAATGTTGTTACTAAGTCTGAGGCTTTAATGAATAATTTAGATATCGTTTATTATGCTTTTGCTAATGTATCTAGTAATGGTGCTGTGTCAATTGAAGGGGTAGTTAATTTTAATAAATTAATGGAAGAAGCTAATTATTTAAGACAAAATGGAATAAGAATAGTCTTATCGATTGCAGGAGGTGCTGATAATTTCTCAAGTGCCTGTCGCAATATTGGTTATGCTAAATTAGCTGATAATATAATTGAATTAATCAAAGAATATCATTTAGATGGTGTTGATATTGACTGGGAATTTCCAACTGATGAAACTGATAGAAATAATATGGCAATGCTTTGCCAAAGTTTAAGAAAAAAATTAACATTATTAGAAGACGGAAATGGGTCTTCATATTTAGTTACAGCTGCGATACCTTCTCATCAATCATATCTTAAATTTAATTTTAAATTGTTAAATGAAAGTTTAGACTATGTAAATATGATGTCATATGATATGAATTTAGCGGGTAGAGCAACTCATCTATGTCCACTTTTTAAAGCAAATAATGATGGTAATATAGGTTATGGCATAGATCAAGGAGTGAAATGGTTTACTGATGCTGGACTTGATAAAGATAAGATTATTATTGGAGCAGCTTTTTATGGTAAAGCTTATAAAGTTACTGGACAATCTTTAGGTTCAAAATATCCTGGACTTGGAGCTATGGCAGAGTTGTATCATATGCAATATCAAAGTGGAACGGTAACCTATTCTTATATATATGACAATATTTTACCAAATAGAAAATATGTAAGATATTTTGATGAAGATGCAAGAGTTCCTTATTTATATAATGAAGAAGAATCATTCTTTATTACATATGAAGATGAACAATCTTTAATTGAAAAAGTTAATTATGCATATCAAGAAGGATTAGGAATTATGTTTTGGGATTATAGTTATGATACTAAAAATATTTTAACTGATACTATTTGTAATCGAATGCAAGAATTAAGGGGATAATGAGAAAGTACTATATCAATTTTTGGTATAGTACTTTCTCATTTATATTATATGATAATACTTAAAAATAGTTAAATAATTGATATTTATACTTTAAATATGATAAAATAAGATATTGTAGAGGTTAAAATATATGACAAAGAAAAAATGGATTAAGGTTAGACATCAAATTGTTATAGGAACGATTAGAATTTTTATGAGACCAATTGCTTATTTTTACTTTGGCTTTCGATATAAGAGGTTTAAGAATCATAAGCAACCATATTTTATTATGCACAATCACCAAACAGTTTGGGATCAGTTTCTTATAGGACTTATTTGGAGTAATAAAACATATTTTATAATGAGCGATGATTTAACTACAATTAAATTTTTATCGCCAATTATGAAATTTTTGGTTAATCCTATACCATATAAAAAGGCATCTACTGATTTTACTATTTTAAGAACTTGCAAACAAGTGGTGCAAGAAGGTGGCTCAATTGTTATAGCAGCAGAAGGAAATAGAACATATAGTGGTAAAACCGAATACATCAATCCGACAATTGTTAAAATGATAAAATTTTTAAAAATACCAATTGCTACTATTAGAATTGAAGGTGGATATGGTATTTTTCCAAGATGGGCTAATAAAAAAAGAAAAGGACGTTTTTATGGTAGTGTTTATAAAACCTATAGTTATGAAGATTATAAAGATATGTCGGATAAAAAACTTTATGACATTTTATGTGAAGATTTATATGTTGATGAATCAACCGAAGAAGGGCCCTATAAGTCTTCACATAGTGCTGAATATTTAGAAAGGGTAATTTATAATTGCCCTAAATGTGGATTTACTACCTTTCAATCTCATAAACAAATTCTTCATTGTACAACTTGTAATATGATGCTTAGATATAATGAATATAAACAATTTGAAGGTATTAATATTGATGCACCATTTAAAAATGTCAATGAATGGTATGAATATCAAAAAATCAAATTATTTGATATGAAATTAATGAGTTATGATACAAACTATCTTTTTTTTGAAGATAAAGTTAAATTTATTGAGGTTTTATTTCGTAAATCTAAAAAAATTATTGATAAAAATGCTATAATTAAGATGTATTCAAATCGAATTGAGGTTATTTATCAAGAGAAAAAAAGTCAATTTTTATTTGATAAAATTTCTTCTTCAGGAGTATTTGGCAAAAATAAACTTAATTTTTATGTTGATAAATATATTTTACAATTTAAAGGTAATCATAGCTTTAATGCAATGAAGTATGTTAATTTATTTTATAAATATAAAATTGAAAAAGGAGATGTAAAAAATGACAAGTTTTTGGGACTCTAATATTTGGTCGCTTTTATTATTAGGTGGAATGTTATTTGCAAGTATGTTAATTGCTCATATTTTAAAAAAGAATATTACTTTTTTACAAAAATCATTGATTCCTGCATCAGTTTTAGGAGGAATTATAATTTTGATATTTACAACTATTTATAAATTGATTACTAAAAATACTTTTTTTGAGTTAGCAATCTTTTCTATAACGCAAGAAGTTAATAATGTCAATATTACCTCAATGTCGGGAAGTAGTATTTTAGAAACAATTACTTATCATTGTCTTGCTATTGGATTTATATGTATGGCTCTTAGAGATGGAAAGAAGGACAAAGGGAAAAAAAGAGCAACTGAGATTTTTAATACTGGAGTTACAACTGTTAGTACCTATTTAATACAAGCAGTCCTAGGTTTAATTGTGACAATGATTGCGGTAAACTATATTTCGGGTTTAAATGCTGCTGGTGGAATTATTCTTGCTCTTGGATATGGGCAAGGTACTGGACAAGCTTTAAATTATGGTATTATATATGAAAATACTTATGGTTTTGTCGGTGGCGCTAATTTTGGATTAGCAATAGCAGCTTTAGGTTTTTTATCTGCTAGTATTGGTGGAGTTATTTATCTAAATTATTTAAGAAGAAAAGGTAAGATAAAAGTTCAAATTAGTGAAAATAGTGAAGAAATGAATTTGGAAAAAATTCAAGGAAAAAATGAAATTCCTCTAAATAGTTCAATAGATAAATTAACCATTCAAATTGCTATTGTGGTATGTATATATATTGTATCGTATTTTATTATGAAGTTATTGGGTGATATTGTTGGTGAAGGACTTCGTGCGACTATATATGGTTTTAATTTTTTAATTGGCACTTTACTAGCGGTAGGATTTAAAGGAATTCTAAAATTACTTAGAAATAAAAATATTGTAAAAAAAGACTATATAAATGATTTTATGATGAATCGTGTTGGAGGGGTTGCTTTTGATGTTATGATTGTAGCAGGAATTGCTGTAATTGATTTAGATGTTATTAAAGATTATTGGTTGATTCTTATTATTATGGGATTAATTGGTGCTTTTGCTACATTTTATTACATTTACTTTGTATCTAAAGTTTTATTTAAAGACTATAAATATGAACAATTTTTTGCAATGTATGGGATGCTTACAGGAACAGCTAGTACCGGTATAATTTTACTTCGAGAAATTGATCCTAACTTTGAAACACCAGCTTCTAATAATCTAGTTTATCAAAATTTGCCAGCAATCGTTTTTGGCTTACCAATTATGTTTTTAGCATCGTTTGCTCCACAGGGAATTAAACAAACATATATAACTTTTGGTTTAATTGTCCTTTTTCTTATCATTTTATTATTTATTTTATTTAGAGAGCAAATTTTTAAAAAAGGGAAAAAACGGATAAATAAAAATAAACAGGTTTAAACCTGTTTATTTTTTATAAGAATAGTGAAACAATTACTGTTACAATACCTGATGTCACAATTGCTACAGATGAAATAGCTCCTGCTCTAGCACTAATTTCAACAGCTTTTGAGGTTCCAACCGCATGTGATGTACCACCTAATGACATTCCAACTGTAGGTGAACGTTTAATGTGAAATAATTTTAAAATTAAAGGTCCAAATAAAGCTCCCATAATTCCAGTTAAAATAACAGCTGAGACAGTAATTCCTTTAATACCACCAAGTTTTTCAGAAATTTCTAAAGCAATAGGAGTTGTAACGGATTTTGGTATCATTGACATTATAATTTCTTGATCCAAATTAAGCATTTTACCAAATAATAAAACACTTCCAATACTTACTATAGCACCAATAATAGTTCCTACAACAATAGGTAAGAAATAATGCTTAACAATTTGAATTCGGTTAAAAACAGGAATTGCAAGACATACTGTAAGAGGTGATAAAAAAACATTAATTATTGATAAACTATCAGTATAACTATCTACACTAAATTTAGTAATTAATAAATATAAAATAATAACAATACTTGTCAAGAGTAAAGGATTCAATAAAGCAAATTTAAATCTACTATAAATCATACTAAAAATTGTATAAATAAAAAGTGTCAAAAAGATATAAAATAAAGGACTACAAAACAGACTACTCATGACTATGTGCCCTATCTTTTTGAATTTTTTCTTGAATTAGTAAAGTAAAATGAACTGATAATGAAATGGCACAAAAGGTAGTTAAAAAACTAATCATACAAAGTAATAACATTTTCCAAATATTAGGGGCAATAATATCGAAATAACTCATAATAGATACAGCAGCAGGAATAAAGAAAAAGCCCATATTATCAACAAAAAAAGAACCTACACTTGCGATTGTATCTATTTTAATAATTTTAAAATTTAGAAATAAAAATAAAATAATCATTCCAATTAATGATCCAGGAAAGAAAAAATTGAGAATCAATTTTGATAAAACCCAAGATATGATCTCACCTAATAAAGAAAAGCCTATAATTATTGCTACTTGTTTAAATATCTTCATAAAATAATCTCCTTATAAGTAATATATCATAAAATAATTCAAAGTTAATTATTATTACCTATGAAAATGTTTACTTACTTTTTATCAAAAAGTCCACATAGTGATAAAATTACTTGAGAGGGATGATAGAAAATCCATGATAAATTAATTTGAAAATTAGCAATAAAATAGATAATATTGTTTTGTTTTATATCAATAATATCAATGATATTGTAACAACCCACACACAAATCACAAAGAATAAATAAAAATAGACCAAAAGGCAACAAAATATTAGATTTAAAGACCAAAATACTTTCAACAAAATTAAATAATAAAAAAGCAAAATATTCTAATGCTAAAAAAACTAATAAATCAACGATTTTCATAAAAGTAAATAATCCAAGAATAGCAATAAAAATTACAATTCTTATTATAAAAATAATATTATGTGTTTTATTTAATTTAAAATGAATGAGTGACAAAATATATAAATAATAAAAGATTTGTACTATTATAAAAGAACTTAAGGCAATAAGATAATAGTCATCAAGCAAAACCAAAAAAGTATCAGAAATTAGGGTAAATAGTTGTGCAAAAACAATCAAATATGTATACTTGACCCTATATTTTAAAAATATAGTAGTACTAACTATAAGACCAAAAATGATAACACTGTAACATCCTAAATGATAGACAAAAATATTTGTTGTATAAAGTAAAAGATAAAATATAAATTGTAATAAAATATATAAATAAAATAAAAAGATTGTAGGTGTTTTTTTTATTTGGTCAAAAATCATATAAATCACCTCTTATTTATTATAACACAAAATATAATAATAAGAAAAAAATATTTGCATTTTTTACCATCTTATGGTATAATAAATTTCTAAGACTAGAAAGGATATGATGATAATGAAAATGATTGCTCATCGTGGTTATTCTAAATATGAATTAGAAAATACAAAAGAAGCCTTTTTAGCTGCAGCTAATAGGAGTTATTTTGGTATTGAAACAGATATTACTTTATTAAAGGATCGATCAATGGTTCTATTTCACGATGATGATTTAAAAAGATTAGCAAATAGTGATAATCTTATACGTAATATGAATTTTAAGGAGGCAATGAGGGTTGAATTAATTGCTCAAGGCACCTATCATACATATAATTATCATATTGCAACTCCATTAGAATATTTACGAATATGTAAACATTATAATAAATATCCAGTTATTGAACTTAAATGGGGATTTGATAATGAAGCTGTTGATAAATTAATGGAGTTATTATTAGAAGAAGATATGTTTGATAAAAGTATGATTATTTGTTATACGATGAGTACAATTCTTTATCTCAAAGAAAAATATCCAGAATATCATACTCAGTTTTTATTAGGCTTTTTATATAGTGAAAAAATTATTGAACAATGTTTAAAAGAAAATTTAAATATTGATTTAAGATATGATTTAATTACAAAGGAATTAGTAGATAAATTTCATGCTAAAGGTCTAGAAGTAAATGCTTGGACCGTTGATACTAAAGAAATCTATGATAAGATGGTCGAATATGGAGTAGATTATATTACGACCAATATTTTAGAATAAATATAATAGGATAAATAATATTATAAGGAGATTATAAAATGGGTTTTGTTAGAATTCCGGTTAAGGGAATGAATGATTTTTTACCAAATGAAATGTTATTAAGAGAGTATGTTATAAAAGAAATAAAAGATACTTATACAAAATTTGGATTTAATATTATTGAAACCCCATGTTTAGAACATATTGAAAACTTGTGTTCTAAACAAGGAGGGGAAAATGAAAAACTAATTTTTAAGGTTTTAAAAAGAGGAGATAAATTAGATTATAGTAATGCAAAAGATGAAAATGATTTAGTTGATATGGGATTAAGATATGATTTAACTGTTCCTTTATCTAGATATTATGCAAATAATATGGCAAAACTTTCCTCCCCATTTAAAGCCTTGCAAATTGGTAATGTATGGCGAGCCGAAAGACCCCAAAAAGGAAGATTTCGTCAGTTTATTCAATGTGATATTGATATTTTAGGTGAAAAAACAAACATTGCAGAAATAGAACTCGTTTTAGCAACCACAACTTTACTTACTAAAATTGGTTTTAATAATTTTAAAGTTCGCATTAATGACCGAAGAATTTTAAAGATGATGGCAGATTATTGTGGGTTTCCTAGTGAAGATAGTGATAAAATTTTTATCATTTTAGATAAAATTGATAAAATTGGTAAAGAGGGCGTTTTGAAAGAATTGATAAATGCTGGGTATAATAAAAATTCTGTTTATACATATATGGAGTTATTTGATGAAAAACTATTAGGTTCTAATGCAAAAAATTATTTTTCTAAAATAGGAATTAGTTGTGTTGATGAGAATATTATGAATAATTTAGATCAGATAATTGATACCGTACAAAGTGTTGCTAATCATAAATTTGAGGTTTTGTTTGACCCTACTCTTGTTAGAGGAATGTCATACTATACAGGACCGATTTTTGAAATAGAAATGATGGAACTTTCAAGTAGTGTAGCAGGAGGAGGTAGATATGATAGTATGATTGAAAAATATGCTAGCATAAGTGTTCCTGCTTGTGGATTTTCAATTGGTTTTGAAAGAATTATTGCGATATTAAAAGAAAAAAATCATAATCTTTTATTAAATACTAAGAAAAAGGTGGCTTTTGTTATAGATAAAAATATTTCGAAAGATGAACTTACAAAAGTTTTTAAAGAAGTAGCTATTTTAAGAGAAGAGCAAAATATAATAGCTTTAGTTGTCTATAAGAGTAAGAATTTCAAATTTCAAAAAGATAAACTGATAGAAGATGGTTTTGAGGAAATAATATTTAGATAATATGAAAAAACGCATAATTATTTCATGTTTTAGTATGTTAGGCGTGTTAGTTATTATTGTATTATCATATGTAATATATATATCTTGTCAATATTATCGAATTGAAGATAATAAAATATATACAGATGAAATAGATAATAATAAACAAGAAACAGTAGTAGTGGGTAAGGAATATTCAATAACTACTTATAATATTGGCTTTGGAGCTTATAATCATGATTTTTCCTTTTTTATGGATCAAGGTAAAATGCTAAATGGTAAAACAGTTAAAGGGAAACAGTCTAAAGCTGCATCAAAAGATATTGTATTAACGAATACAAGAGGTGCTATCAAAGAAATAACTAATTTGAATCCAGATTTTGCTTTTTTTCAAGAAGTTGATACTAATTCTACAAGAAGTTTTAGGGTAAATCAATTTAAAATGCTTCAGGAATCACTTACTAAAATGGCTAGTGTTCATATATCTAATTTTCATTCTGCTTATTTATTTTATCCCATTTTAGATCCACATGGACTTGTAAATAGCGGTATTGCAACTTTTTCAAAATATAAAATAGATAAAGTAATTCGAAAGTCTTTAGAAATAACAGATGCTTTTCCTAGCAAGTTTTTTGATTTAGATCGTTGTTTTAGCGCAAGTTATCTTAAGACTAATCATGATAACTATTTAGTTATTGTTAATGTTCACTTATCAGCATATGATGAAGGTGGCATTTATCGAAAAAAACAATTACAACAACTTAATTCTTTTTTAGAAACTGAATATCAAAAAGGTAACTATGTTGTTTGTGGTGGTGATTTTAATCATGATATTGCTAATAGTATGAATTTATTTGAGACTAAACAAGAAAAACCAGAATGGGTGTATGTTTTAAATAATGATGATTTAAATGAAAACTTTAATTTCGCGACAAACAATAATATTCCAACTTGTAGAAGTACAGATATACCTTATGAAAAGAATGTAAATTATACTGTTGTTTTAGATGGGTTTATTGTTTCTAAGAATATAGATGTTAGAATGATTGAGAATATTGATACAAATTTTGAATATAGTGATCATAATCCTGTATATATGAAATTTGTTTTAAAATAGTTTTTATAATTAAAGGTATTAAATTTTTAAAATAACAAATAATATAAATAATTTAAGGAGGTTAATATGAAAAAAATTAGAAATTTATTATTATTTGTTTGTTTATTAATAAGCCTTGGACTTTTTACTAGTTGTAAGAAAAAGGTTGAAACTAGTGGAACTGGTTATGGAATAGTTCACAAAAATTACGTAGGGGTTGCTAGCATAAAGGTAAAAGATGAAAAAGTGACCAGTTTATCTTTTGAAGAAGTATATCTTCCTGAAAACTGGGCACAAGTTAGTGATAGTATTGATGAAAATTTATATTTTAAGGCGACTGGTTCTCATGGTGAAGTAACGCTAGCAAAATATTTAGTAATTGGGGATAAAAACTTTACAGGAAGTGTTGATAGTAATAATGCACCAGTATATAGTGCAGATGGTATTACTGATTTAAAAACTTGGATAAATACTAGTGAAGAAAATGCAAAATGGTATGCAACTAATGTTTTAGATGGTAAGGCTAAAGTTAGTGATGCACAGTTTAAAGATGTAACATTTGATTATTATGGTAAAACAACTGGTTTTACGAAGTCTACAACTAATTATTGGCCAGCAGGTAGTGTTGGACTTGGTTGGAAAAAGAATATGGAAGAACTTGCAAATACACTGATTGGTAGTAAAATGAATTTTGATGAAACTAAAATAGTATTAGATGAGAATAGTAAAACTTGGAAATTTGATCAAATTCAGTCTAAAGCAACATTAACTGATGCCAAAGATTACTATCAAGTTGCTAAAAGAGCCTATAATTCGGCAATTCAAAAATAATTTTTAATGCCTAGAAATGGTCATTTTTTTAAAAATAAAAATATTTTTAATTTAATACTAAAAATTAACAAAATTCGACTTAACAGTTATGTATAATATAAATGCTTCTGATATTTGCTTGGGGGGGAAAATATTTGAAGCTCTTTTTTTTGTAAAAAATAAAACCTTTTCTCATATATAAATGTTGCATTATTTTGTAAAAGTGATATAATATTATCGATTAGAAAGAAGGAATTAAAATGAAATTATTTGTAACAGTATTAGTTGATGGTGAATATATGCCTAAAATATTGAAAAAATTATCTGATAATCATTTTCATGGTAGTGTTATGCCAACTCTTAGTATTAAAAAGGCACTTTTAACCAATAACATAGAACCTGTACCAATGTTTGGTGGTATTAGTAAGGTTATTGAATATGACCATTCACCAAGACCTATGGTATTTGTTGTTGTAAAACATGATGATGAAGTAAAAAAATTAGCTAGTCTTATAAACGAGGCCACTGGTGGTATTAAGGATAAAGGTTTCATGTATTCACTACCTATAGATTTTTTAGAAGGTATTGAGTAATATGACAATTATTTTAAGTATTGCAATCGCTCTTGTGGCAGGACTCATTTCTACTAGAATTGTTAAATTATTACATTTGCCTAATGTTACGGGTTATCTTGTAATAGGATTAATTATTGGACCATATTGTTTAAAACTCTTAAATGAAGATACTGTTAAGAATTTATCAATAATAGTAACGACTGCTTTAGGTTTTATTGCTTTTTCAATCGGTGGGGAATTTAAAATATCAAGTTTAAAAAAACTTGGTAAAAGTATTTTTACAATTACTTTTGCTCAAAGTTTTATGGCATTAATTTTAGTTGATATTTCTATTATTTTAGTTTTTATTTGCATGCAAAAGTATAATCAAGGCAATCTTGCATTAGCACTAGTATTAGGGGCAATTGCCACTGCTACTGCGCCTGCTGCAACCTTAATGGTTGTAAGACAATATAAAGCAAAGGGTGTTGTAACTGATACCTTACTTCCAGTAGTTGCTTTAGATGATGCCTTTGGTCTTATGTTTTTTTCTGTTTCTTTTGCGATTGCTAAAGTATTTGCAACAGGTGATAAAATTACAGTTATGAATATTTTAGTATATCCCCTTGCTGAAATAGTTTGTTCTCTTGTAATTGGTTTTGCAATAGGTAGTTTACTAGCCTTGTCAATGAAGTGGTTTAAATCAAGGGCTAATAGGTTGATTTTAATGATTACAGCGGTTTTATTAGGTGTAGGATTATGTGAATTGTTTGAAAACTTTCCATTTAGTTTATCATCACTACTAGTTTGTATGATGATTGGTGCTGCTTTTTGTAATTTTAATCAAGGCGCTTTGGGAATTATGGATGGATGTGAAAAATGGACACCACCACTGTTTATGTTATTTTTTATTTTGTCCAGTGCAGAACTAGACATAACTTTACTTGCTTCAATTGGTATTGTTGGAATCGTATATTTAGTATCAAGAAGTATTGGTAAATATTTTGGTTCTTATTTTGGTGCTAAGATTGTTCATGCTGATGATAATGTAAAAAAATATTTAGGTTTTGCATTATTGCCACAAGCTGGTGTTGCTATTGGTATGGCTCAAATGGTTTCAAATAAATTTTCAGTTATTAATCCTGATATTGCTAAACAAGTTGTAACCATTGTTCTTTGTGCTACTTTAATATATGAATTGTTTGGTCCTATTTTAACTAAGGTGGCTTTAACAAAAGCGGGAGAAATCCAAGTGGAACCAAAGAAGTTAAAACAAAAAAAAGAAGATGTGATAATTACAAATTAATAAAAACTGTCAGATGACAAGATGTCATTTGACAATTTTTATTAAAATTATAGAAAAAAGATTGATGATATGATACAATATACAAAAATTATTATAAAGGAGAAAAAATCATAAATATGAAAGAAAAGCATGTATTAGAGTTGGCCAATATTTTAGGATATAAGATAGAGAAAAAAACAATTTATGGAGTAAGTAATGGATATCATTTTTCTTTAAATCCATTGCCAAATAAGAATATACTTACTTATCAAGTATCTATATTAGTTAATAAAGTTATGACTTTAGATAATATCAAAAATATAAGGAAAGAATTACAATCAGTTGTTAGTATGAATGAAGAGCATAATGCTTTTCTTTTACAAGCACGAATTAATTTTCCTAAAGAAAATGAAAACAAAAAAAACTTTTTTGTAGGTTTTATGAATAGTCTTACCAAAGCATTACAAAAAGAAGATATTTATGAATATAATAGATGTTTATTTTGTAATGATGACAAAAGAAGTCAAGAAAAGGATTGGATGGTTATAAATAAATTGTATACGCTATCCCATAAATCATGTGCTAAAGAAGATTTATCGATTGAAGAAGACAAATCCAATAGGTTAAAAATTAGTCTATTAGGAGGAATTATTGGGGCATTTATTGGATTTATTCCTGCTCTTCTTGCTTTAATATTTACTGATTATTTTATTGGTGTGTTATACGCATTATCTCCTATTTGTGCTTATCTCGGGTATAAATTGGGCAAGGCTCCTTTAAAGTGGTACGCTACTTTATGTGTTGCTATATCATCCTTTTTGGTAACATGTATAGCTACAATATGTTTTTTAGCTATTTTAGCTAATATAGATGGTGAGAGTTTAATTAGTTATGTTAGTAACCCTGATAACAAATGTTATAATATACTATTGCAGAGTATATTATTTGATGTAATTGGAATCTTGATATCTTGGGGTTTTATTACAAGAACCAACTATCATTAAAATAAAATAGTACAAACCATTTGCCCCAAGCATTTAGTTTGTACTATTTTTTAATCTTCGATAATAATATTTCGTAACCAACGTCTAGCAATAAATTTATGACCTTCTTCGGTTGGATGGACACCATCAATCGAATAAAATGTAGGTTGATGTTTAATACAAGCACTAGCAAAAGAACCATCTAATGCAATATATTCTTGAGCATATTCTCTTGCTAAACGTCTAATTATATCAACCTTTTGCCATAATTCTTCACGCATTTTTGTAAGTTCTGGTGTAATATCAATAATAAATGGTTCAATAATAATAATGGGAACATTAAAATCATGCTTAATTTTTTCAAGAAGACATTTAAAATTATTTTCAAATTCTTCATTAGTAGTTTCAATTCCCTTAGAATAGTGATGCCAAACATCATTCATACCAATATATATAGTAACAACATCTGGTTTTACTTTTAAGACATTTTCTTCATATTGTTCTAATAAATTAATGGTTCGATTTTCATCAACACCACGATTAACAACTCTTATACGATAATTTTTAATTGCATCATTGATTCTTTCAACATAACCATGTCCTAAGTCATTAGGATTATTTAAATCTCGATCTGCACCTGTAATGCAATCTCCAAGAAATAAAATAGTACTCTTTTTCTTAATTTCCATTTTGCAACCTCACTATTTAATTATATATATTATATATAAAAATAAAAGATATTTCAAACAAAACAATCAATAAAGTAAAACGTATTCAAAATATTAGTGGTTTTGTTTTTTTAAATCATAATCATCTAAAAAATTATATTTAATTGAATCATTATGGTAACCAATAATTGTATTTAAATTGACATTATGAAAACTATTAAAAATATTTTTATCAATATCTTTATATTTTTTTCTAAGATTAGATATTAGTATTTTAATTTCCTTCCTTTTTGAAGATTCTTGATATAAATTTTCTCTTGTAAAATGACATGCACATTGCAAGAATTCTAATTCATTATATTTACACCAGTCAATAATACTTTGTTCTTTGACCAAATAAAGAGGTCTAATTAATTCCATATGATGATAATTCTTACTAATTACTTTAGGCATCATTGTTTTATATTTAGCTCCATAAAACATACTCATTAAAACCGTTTCAATTACATCATCAAAATGATGACCTAAAGCAATTTTATTGCATCCTCTTTTTTGAGCCTCACTATATAAAAATCCTCTTCGCATTCTAGCACATAAATAGCAAGGAGATTCATTAATTTTTTGTACACAATCGAAAATATTAGAATTAAAAAAATCTAAATTAAGATTTAATAAAATAGCGTTTTGTTTTATTTTTTCTAAATTTTGAGTACTATAACCAGGATTCATACATAAATAAACAAGATCAAATTTAACGTTTCCGTGTTTTTGTAATTCTTCCATACATTTTGCCAATAGCATTGAATCTTTACCTCCGGAAATACATACCGCAATTTTATCATTTTCTTCAATTAATTTATATTCATCAATTGCTCGTACAAACATTCGCCAAATTTGAGGTCTAAATTTTTTAATAATACTTTGTTCAATAATTTGATATTTTTCCATATTAACCTCATATATATCTTTATATTATTATATCTAAATAAAATATTTTTTTCAAGTAAATCATTTAATTCATTATTAAAAATAATTATTTTTAAAAAATAAAAAAAAATCATGAATAAAATGCTTATAAATATTGAAAAATATATATGAATATGTTATAATTAAATTACCTGGAGAGTTCGCATTTTCACTTATTTTTTGAGCGACCCGAACATAACACACTTAGGGAACGAGATTTTACAGGCGTTGAAGGCCTATAGATATAAAAATAGGAATCCCAATGTAAAATTGTTAGTTTACCACCTTATTTTAGATGCGGTTGCGCATCTTGTGATAACGGCTCATCTGGGTATTAATTTGGAGGAAAAATGCAAATAGAAAAATTAAAAAAAACATGTGGTTTAATATTATATATAAAAAGTATTATTCAATTAGTTGTAACAATTATTCTTTTTTTTGGTGGTATTTTTTTAATTGTTGAAGGGCAAAAAGCAAATAATAATAGTGGATTGGAAAATCAGATTGCCGCTTGTAGTTTAGTTTTGGTTTCAGTTTTAGTTACTATTATTGGAGTAGTGTCTTTCACTGTTGCAATTGTATTAGGCATATGTACAATAGTATATTTGATTCATTCTAGAAAAATTTTATATTTAAATGATTATCAAAAAAAATCAACAATTATACTTTTAGTGTTTGAAATAATATATATATTTGTTTCAACTGTAGGATTGATTGTAAGTATTATAAATATTAAAGAGGCTCTATTATGGTTTATTGTGAGTTTAATTATATTTATGCAAAGTCTAGTAACAACCATTTTATTAGTAAAGTATGTAAGAATAAATCAAATAAAGGTATAATAATTTATGTAAGGAGTTTCTCCTTACATTTTTTAATACTAATCAGTTTTAAAAGTTTTTGTTTTGTGTTAAAATAAAACTATAGAAAATACTTGGAGGTATAAAAAGATGAATTGGGATTTAACATATCATTTTAAAAATCAAGAAGAATTTGAGAAAAGTTTAGAAGAAGTGAATAAATTAGTTGAACAATTTAAAGAGTATGAAGGTAAATTATCAAATGAAGAATATTTTGTAAAATACTTTTTATTAACAAGAAAGTTTGAAAATGACGCTTCTCGAGTTTATCAATATGCATCATTGAAAAGCGATTTAAATAAAAAAGATGTAGAAAATGCCGCAAATTTGAATAGATGTAGAATGGCATTGTATGCTTTATCAGAAGTTGTATCATATGCTGAACCAGAAATAATTTCTATTGGTGAAAAAAAGGTAATGGAGTTTATTGATAGAAATCCGGAAATTGCAGAATTTCGTTTTAGTTTAGAAAAACTTTTTCGTGGAGCTAAACATGTATTAGATGCTAGTAGTGAAAAACTTTTATCATTATATGCACCTATAACATCTAGTGCTGCAGAACTTTATAGTGCACTTGCAGTAGGAGATGGCAAAAATCAAGAAGTTAAATTAAAAAATAAAAAAGTAGTAACAGTTACTCAAGGTAATTATCGTTCTTTAATTGCATCAAGTGATAATGCGACAGATAGAAAAAAAATATTTGAAGCTGTTTTTAGAACCTTTGATGAACATAAGACAACTTATGCTACTATTTATAATAATGTTTTACAAACAAATAAAGCTACTTCAAAGGCTAGAAATTATGATTCAGTTTTAGAAAGTTATTTATATAACGATAATATTCCAACAAAAGTATTTACAAATTTAATTGAAGTTGCAGGAAAATATAATAAGTCGTTAAAAAAATATATACGTCTTCGTAAAAAATATTTAGGATTAAAACAATATCATACGTATGATCGTTTTTTAGAACTTGCTCATTCTAATAAAGAATATACATATGAAGAAGCAAAGGAACTTTTCTTTAATTCTATTTCGCAATTTCCACAAGACTTTCAAGATAAGGCTCATGAAGTATTAAAGGATGGTTTTGTTGATGTTATGGAGAAAGTTGGTAAAAGAACCGGAGCATATTCATCAAGTGTTGCTAATCTTCATCCATTTATTTTACTTAATTTTGATAATACTTTAGATAGTGTATTTACGGTTGCTCATGAGGCAGGTCATTCCATTCATTCTATGTATGCAACTCAAACACAACCAACAATGTTGCAAGATTACACGATTTTTGTGGCAGAAATTGCTTCTACTTTTAATGAACATACGTTGCTTGATTATTTCTTATCTTTACCTGATGCAACAAAAGAAGAAAAAATTATGGTAATTCAAAAAGCAATTGATGAGATTATGGGTACATTTTATCGTCAAACATTATTTGCTGAATATGAATATTTAGCTAATAATGAAGTAGCTAAAGGTAATCCTATTAATCATCAAGTTTTGTCACAAATTATGATTGATTTATATAAAAAATATTATGGTTTGGATATTACAAAAGAAGGAGTTAAACAATATGTGTGGGCATATATCCCTCATTTATTTTATACACCATTTTATGTTTATCAATATGCGACATCATTTGCAGCAAGTTTTAAAATATATAAGGATGTTAAAGAAAAAGTACCAGGGGCATTTAATCGATATATTAATTTGTTAAAATCTGGTGGGTCAAAATATCCAGTTGATCAAGCAAAAGAAGCAGGGGTTGATTTTACAAAAAAGGATGCCTATATGGCAGTTGTAGAGCGAATGGATAATTTAGTAGATGAACTTGAAAAACTATTAAATGCATAATAATAAATAAAAAGGAATTAATCGAATATATTTGATTAATTCCTTTTTTGTCTACTTATCTTGACTATTTTTAATGTAGAATGAAGGGTAAACTTTATTTATTAATTTGATAGCAGGAAGTAGGGCACACATTATTGCACATACAACAACAGCTGATATAAATACGTATGGTGCGTTATAAGCAAATGCAGCAGACCAACTATATTCATAAAACATAACAGAATCAATAGAACCACAGAAAAATCTAATAACAGCAGCAATTGCAATAGAACCTACTAAAACAAAGTATGAAATAACAATATTAGATTTGTTATTTTTATTAAAATTTTTATTAATAAAATTGGCAAAAATTCCTAAAATTCCTACTGAACCATAAGCAATAAAGTACTCTAATGGAAAAAATTGAAAACCATAACCATCAATAATACAAGTAGTGATAGCATATATAATACCACCGCCAATAAAACCTTTAAACCACCCGTGCCTTAAAGCAATGATGTATAATGGTAACATTGAAAAGTTTATTGAACCTCCAGTTGCACCAAGAGGAATTTTACAAAATTGATCAAGAACGATTGCCAAACTGCATAAAATTGCTATTTCTGCAATATCGCTAATACTAAAACCAAAAGTTGCTTTTTTCATTTTTTATACCTCCTATAACAAAAAAATTCTTTGGTTTAATCCAAAGAACATTGCTAAGAATGCGTGTTAAAACACGCTATTTCCCTACGCTAGCATTACCTAGATCAGGTTTTGGGTCGTTAACTAAATAACCTCTCAGCAAATGCTCCCCATTTGGATGTTTAAATGATTTACATCAAACATCTTAATTATACTATTATTTTAAAATATATAAAGTTAATTGCATTTATAAATAAAAGCATTATAACTATTTTACGTTATAATGCTTATTTGAAAAATCTTTTAATCTACTTTTTGTTGTTCATCTACAATGGACCACCAATTAGTACCATCTTCTTTTGGAAGAACTATCCAACTAAAATCTTCTCTTTCGGAAGAATAAGGAGGATACTCTGGATGAGCATAGCCAGTAATTCTAGCATCATTTAATGACCAACGTTTAATAGCAACTTGATCTGATGTATTTCCTTCAATGGTATACACATATAAATCATCAGAATAAATAACAATACCAGTATGTGACATACCACTACTTAAGAAAAATACAATGTCACCTGTTATTGGTTTATAATTGGTTGCTTTTTGATAAGATGATACATTGTTTTCTAATTTTTCAGTAAAAGTATAATCTTGTACAAAATTCATAATTCCTTGTTCAGTACACCATTTCATACCAGCATAACATCCTTGATATTTACATAAAATATCATTTGACAAACCACTATGGTACCAACACCAAGAAACAAACATTGCACACCATGGTTGTCCGTTATTGGGATACCATTCGCCATATTTTTGATAATTATTTCCTGTTTCATGAACGCCATTTTCACGAAGGGCCATATGAATAAATCTAGAAATATAATCTGCTTCAGTTTCACCTATTATTGTAATTACATAATTTATTTTTTTAGTATCATCACTTGGATTGGTTGGGTCGTAAACAGTAATTGTTACGTCTCCTTCTTTTTTAAGAGTGACAACACCTTGATCAGTTATAACAGCTGTTTTTTGATCAGAACTAATCCATTTTAATTCAGAATTTTTGCAAAGCGAATTAGCAATTTGAAATTCAAATTGTTCACCTACTTTAACAATTCCTGTTTCATCTTTACCATAAAGAATAACAAAAGAATTGGCATTAACAACACTAATTTCAATACTACTAGTAATTCTTTCATCTAATTTAGAAGTAATTGTAACAGTATCAGTACCATATTTTCTTGCGATTAATTTTTTATCATTATTAAAAGTTAAGATATCACCTTTTTCAAAGGTAATATTAAAATCATCTATTGATTCTTCTATAAGGTCATCTAAATTTCTAAAAAATATATATGTACTATCATTTAATTCCATTCTTGTTGAAGTAACATATATAGAAGGTTGTTTACTTATAACTTCAATATCAAAACTAACTTTACTTAAAGGGTCTGTTTTGAGGGTAAGTGTAATAGTAGTTAAACCAATATTGAGTCCTTCAATTAGACCATAATTATCTATTGAAATAATATTTTCTTTAGAAAATTCAATATTAAAAGCAGCCAAATCATAATAATTATTAACAATTAATCTCGTTTTAGAACCAACACTTATATAAGAGTTGTTTAAGGTAAATTCAATTATAGTAGATGGTTTTAGGGGTTCTCCTTCTGTTATTTGGCATCTTGTACAAGTTTTAGGAGCAGTAAGGGTTGCTTCCGTCCATTGATGTCCTAAGGCAACTCCTTGCGTTTCTCCACATCTTTGACAATATTTAGCTGTTGTACATGTAGCATCAATCCAATTATGACCTAAAGCATTTCCTTGTGTTTCTCCACATTTTGTACATACTTTAGCATTAAGGCAAGTAGCATCTTGCCAGATATGTTGATGTTCTTCTTTTTTATCACAACTAAAACATAAAAATAATGAAAAACTGGAAATAATAATAATAAAAAACTTAATTCTTTTCATTTATTTTCTCCTCGTTTATTATAATAAATTTTAATTTATATATATTAATTATAACAAAAAAAACTTAAAAAATCAATATAAAGATAGTTAACTTGCAAATAAAATTTAAAATATGATATAATTAATATTAGAAAGAGGGTACAAATATGAAGAAAATATTATTATTTTTTATAACCATTACTTTATTATTAATTGTAGGATGTGAAAATACAATAACTTTACCAGAATTAGATGGTAAATCAAGAGCTGAAATTGAAGAAATTATGAAGGAATATGATATCAACTATGAATTTAAGTTTTCTGATAAAATGATTACCTCTGATGATGATTTAGACAAATTTGTTAAATATAGTGGGAGTTATAAAGGAGGATCTAATTTTCCGCTTGGTAATTTTTTAACTATCTATACGACCGTTTTACCATTAAACCCATATCTTTATAAAGAACTAAAAATGGATTTTGAATGGGAAGATAAAAGTTTTATAGAAGATGGTATTGGAGAAGTGGAATTAGTTTATGCTACTGATGGTGATACAGCTACTTTTAAAGATAAAATTGCAGGTGAAACTTTTAGATTACGTTTTTTAGGAATTGATACACCTGAAACTCATGCTGGAGAAGATCCTTGGGGTCTTGATGCTTCCGAATATACAAAAAAGCGATTAGAAAATGCTACGACAATTGTATTGGAAGCAGAAGGTGCTAGAACTGAAACATATGGAAGGTATTTAGGATTTGTTTGGGTTGATGGTGAGTTACTGAATTTAGAGATAATAGAACAAGCATATAGTAATTCAACCCTTAATAAATCTAAATATAAAGATATTTTTATGGAGGCATCAATTAATTCAATGAAAACAGGTAGACGTTTTTTTGGTGAAATAGATCCCAAATATGATTATGAAAATAGAAGGTTTTATTAAAATGAAATATGATACATTAATCTTTGACTTAGATGGAACCCTTCTTAATACAATTGATGATTTAACCGATAGTTTAAATTATGCTTTAAAGAAAAATAATTTAAATGAATATAAAGTAGATGAAGTAAAATATTTTGTTGGTAGTGGCATTAAAATAATGGTTGAAAGAGCTTTAAAAGAAAATATTAGGTATTTTGATCTAGTTTATAATGATTTTTTGACACATTATTCAAAAAATAATGCTAATAAGACCTCACTTTATCCAGGGGTTTTAGAAACAATTAAAATGTTAAAACAAATGGGTATTAAGATGGCAATTGTTTCTAATAAATATCAACAAGGAGTATTAGATATTTGTATGCCCTTACTCGGTGAATATATTGATGTAATGGTGGGTGAACAAAGTGGATTAAATAAAAAGCCAAGTGCAGATATGGTTGATTATGCAATTCAAAAGCTTAATGCGGATAAATCTTTTACTGCATATGTTGGTGATAGCGATATTGATTATTTAACTTCTAAAAATGCAAAACTTGATTTTATTGGTGCAGCTTGGGGATTTAGAGGTAGACATTTTCTTGAGGAATTAAAGTCTACTTATGTGCTTGACAAATTTGAAGATCTTTTAAAGATAATTCAGTAAATATTCATAAAAAGTTTAGAAAAAAATTATTTAGTTTAACTATTCTTTTGTATAATAATATTGTATAAATAAAATAAGAATAGTGGAGTAAAATAATGAAAAGGCTTATGATTTTAGTTTTAGGATTGTCTTTAATTTTTATGGTTGGTTGTTTTCATAAACAAAATTCTAATAATGACAATTTGTGGGATAATATGGGCGGTGGACTTGAAGGCTCAAATACCGATGAATCTAAATTGTCAATAAATGATATAATTTTGCCTACTAATGTGATAAATCTTGATGTGGAAAAATTAGATGATAGTTTAGATAATGCAATTGCTATTGATTTGGATAATTTAGAAATGAATAAAGATTATTATACTTTTCAAAATGATTTGTTAACTATTACTCAAGCGGGTATTTATGAATTAAAAGGAAATTTAAATGGAGCAATACTTGTAAATGGAGACCTTGATACAACAAGAATTATTCTAAATAATGTTACAATATCAACCAAAGATAATCAGTCGTGTGCAGCTCTTACATTTAGTAAAACTAATCATTTAAGAATTTTAACAGTTTATGATAATTCAGTAAATGTTTTAAAAGATAGTATTGGTGATGATGAAAATGGAGATGGTGCCGTTATTTATTCTAAAAAATCATCATTAACAATGAATGGCAGTGGTATAATTTATTTAGAATCATTAGGAACTAATACAACATGTCTTAAAGTTAAAAAATTTTTAGATATAATTGATACAAATATCAATATTAAAGCATCCAATAATGGTATTAAAGTAGACGAAGGTATAAATATAAAAAATGCTAATATTGTTATAACGGCAAATGGTGATGGCATAAAAACTGATATGGCAGCCTCTAGTAATGAACAAGCTGAAGAGTATGCAAAAAATCCATATGCAGGTTATATATATATAAATAATAGTAATTTAGAAATTACATCAGGAGATGATGGAATTTCTAGTAATGCTTTATTATATATTGATAATCGAAGAAATGATTTAATTAAGATTATTACTAATCATGGAACTCCTGATATGATTACAGAGACATCTTCTGATAACGCTGACGGCAAGGCACTTAAAGGTTGGTGGAATTACAAAAGTAATAGGTCAAACAGAGTTTGATGTATTATCATTATATGATAATAATTATATGCTCGTAATTAAAAATGGTTGTTTTGACATCAATAGTAATGATGATGGAATTTCTTCAAGAGGGAATTTGTTAATTGTGGATGGTATAATCAATATTACATCAGGTGATGATGGAATTCATGCGGAATATCTTACTAAAATATTAGGTGGTAATATAAATATTTCTAAATCATATGAAGGTATTGAAGGAGCTTGTGTTGAAATTTATGATGGGAATATTGATATCATCAGTATTGATGATGGAATAAATGCTGCTAATGTAGATGTATTAAATTATGAATATAACATTTATATTGGTGGAGGTATGATTACAATTGATGCTAGTGGTGATGGTATTGATAGTAATGGAACTATTGAAATAGATGGCGGAACTACTATTGTTTATGGTCCAACATCTAGAAATGATGGATCGCTAGATTCTGAAAAGGGTATTTTAGTGAATGGTGGTATTTTAATTGCTTTAGGATCTAATGGAATGATTGAATCACCAGCTAGTAATTCATTGCAAGCATCAATTATTTATAATGAAAACAAAACTTTTTATAATAATCAAGAAGTAATGATTAAAAATAGTGATAATGATGTTTTATTTAAATTGAATGCTAAAAAGAATTTTCAGTCAATAGTTATTAGTATGCCAGAATTCACAATTGGCTCTATTATTACTATAGAAGTTGGTAATAGTTCAAATAGTATTACTATAAAAGATATTTTAAATAAAATTGGTAATATGATAGGACCAAGTGGTATGAATGATAAACCTATAAGACCTTAAATGTATATGAAATACGGAATATATTAGTTTTGATACTAATATATTTTTTTAATATTTAGGAGAAAATAATTTAAATTTATGATATAATAATAGTGATATAAAAATGATGTAAGGAAATGATTATATGAAAATAGTAAAGTATTTATTTTTGATTACTACAATTGCTTTAAATTGTTATTTAATCTATCATTCAACACTTCCTGGTGAGGTATCATCAAAAAAAAGTGAAGTTGTTACAGATTCTGTTGTTAATGTCATTGATAAAGTTAACCCATCTAATGATTCAATTACTTCAAAATATGAAAAAAACAGAATTCATTTATTTGTAAGGAAAATATTTGGTCATTTTGGAGCATTTATGGTATGTAGTTTCTTTGCTTTAATGACAATAATCTTTTTTTTAAAAAATAATTATTTAAGATTTGGATTAGCCTTTTTAAATGGAACTTTTTTAGCAATTTTAACTGAGTTAATTCAGTTACATACAGAAGGAAGATATGGTACGATTAAGGATGTATTCATTGATCTTGCAGGATATATTTCAATGATGATAATTATTGGTCTTATTATGGTTATAATTTATTTAGTAAGAAAGGGGAAAGGAAATTATGAAAAAAAATATATATGATTCAATTGCGAATAAGTCAAATGCCATAGGGGTTTGTGCATTAGTTGCTGATAAAAACCATATTTTAAATACGTATTGTTATGGAACAAGATCAGTAGAGGAAAAACTTTTGACGACACCTGATACTATTTATCGAATAGCCTCTATTTCGAAAGTAATTGTTGCTATTGCCGCCTTGATGTTATATGATGATGGTCTTCTTGATATATATAAAGATATTAGTGATTATTTAGGTTATAAGGTTCGTAATCCTTATTTTCCTAATGATGTAATTACTATTGAAATGTTGATGACTCAAACATCTAGTATCAATGATGGTCAAGATGATAAGTTGGGATATGATGGTGTTAATGGACCAAGTTTTTATGTTGAGTTAAAACGTCTTCTAACTGATCAAAATTATGAATATTATACTGATAAAACATATTTAAATGTTCGTCCTGGTTCAACTTTTTGTTATTCAAACTTTGGATGTGGAATTTTAGCTTGTATTGTGGAGAAAATATCAGGAATATATTTTACCGATTTTATTAAAGAAAGATTGTTTAAGCCGATGCATTTAGATGCTGGTTTTAGAATAGATGATATTGAAAAAATTGATATGGTTGCTAGTTTATACAATGAAGATCTAAAATTAGTTAGAGATAAGAATCTTTTTCAAAAAGTTGTTTTTCCTCGTTATACAATTGGCGATAATTTTAGAGGGCCTGCTGGTGGATTATTTATTAGTGCGATTGATCTTGCAAAAATAATGCAAATGTTGATGAATAATGGAATCTATGATGGAAAAAGATATTTAAAAGAAGATACTGTTAAAAATATGAAAAGTATTCATTGGAAAACAGTTTATCCACAAGGTCTTTATAAACAAAAAGGACTTCAATTATTAATATTAGATGATTATGGTGACAGATTGTATGGTCATACTGGAAATGCATACGGACTTAGAAGTTTTATGCTATTCAATGATAAATATGGATATATATTTTTATGTAATGGTGCTAAATATAAAATGATAAGAGAAGATTTTTCTTTAATTCAAGAAGAATTCTTAAAGCAGTTAATTAATGAATATTAAATTCTTATTTATAAAAAAATATTTTTAGTGAAATTGTAATCGTTTTATAAAGTTTGTTTTTTGACAAAAAACAAGTAATTTAGTAAAATTTACAAAGTGAAGAAGGTATATATATGAAAATTAAGAACATAGCAATTATTGCACATGTCGATCATGGAAAGACAACATTAGTAGATCAATTACTGCAATCAACTCAAACTTTTAGAGATAATGAATATGTAACAAATTGTGTAATGGATTCAAATGATATTGAAAAAGAGCGAGGAATTACCATTCTTGCTAAAACAACAGCGGTGCATTATAAGGATTATAAAATTAATATATTAGATACACCAGGTCATGCTGATTTTTCAGGTGAGGTGGAAAGAATTATGGGAATGGTTGATGGTGTGTTACTTGTAGTAGATGCTTATGAGGGAACAATGCCTCAAACAAGGTTTGTATTAAAAAAAGCTTTAGAGTATAATCATAAGGCTATAGTAGTTATTAATAAAATTGATAAACCATCAGCAAGACCAGCAGTCGTTATTGATCAAGTTTTAGATTTGTTTATTGATCTTGGCGCAAACGATGAACAACTAGAATTTCCCGTTGTATATACATCAGCTGTCAATGGAACATCTAGTTTATCGGAAGATATAACTACTCAATCAAAAGGAATGATTCCACTTCTAGATATGATTTTAAGAGAAATTCCAGATCCTATTTATGACTATGATGCACCTCTTCAATTTCAACCAGCATTACTTGATTACAATGATTATGTAGGTAGGATTGGTATTGGTAGAATAACAAGAGGAAAAATGCGTCTTAATGAGGTAGTTTCTTGTGTTAGAGTTGATAAAAGTATTAAAAAATTTCGCATTCAAAAAATTTATAGTTTTTTAGGACTTAAAAAAATTGAAGTTGAAGAAGCTAATGCAGGTGACATTGTTGCTATTGCAGGTCTTGATGATATATATGTTGGTGAAACAATTTGTAAAGAAGGTTTTGAAGAAGCCTTGCCTTTAATTAAAGTATCAGAACCTACAGTACAAATGAACTTTGGTACAAATACGTCACCATTTGCTGGAAAAGAAGGAAAATTCGTAACAGGAAGAAAAATTGAAGAACGACTTTTTAGAGAAACCCAAAGAGATGTTAGTTTAAAAATTAGTCGTGTAGATAATAAAGAAGAATGGATTGTATCAGGAAGAGGAGAATTACATCTATCAATTTTGATTGAAAACTTAAGAAGAGAAGGCTTTGAGTTCCAAGTTTCTAGACCAAGGGTTATTTTAAAAGAAATTAATGGTGTAGTAAATGAACCATATGAATATGTTCAGGTTGATGTTCCTGATGCATATATTGGTTCTACCATTGAAATGTTTGGCAATAGACGCGGTAATTTAGAAGGTATGAATAGTAAAGATGGACAAACAAGACTTATATATACAATTCCTTCAAAAGGATTGATTGGTTTTATGACAGATTTTTTAACTGCTACTCATGGTTATGGTATTATGAATCATACCTTTTTGGAATATCGTCCAGTTCAACCAGATGTTTTTATGGGTAGAAAACTTGGTGTTTTAGTTTCTATTAATCAAGGAATGGCTACCGCATATGCATGTGGTGGAGTAGAAGATAGAGGAGAATTATTAATTGAACCAGGAATTATGGTTTATGAAGGGATGATTGTTGGTATTTGCAATCGTGAAGAAGATTTAGCTGTTAATATTACAAGAGAAAAACAAATGACTAATCAAAGAAGTGCTACAAAAGATTCTACAACGGTTTTAAAAAAACCCAGAGTATTTAGTTTGGAAAATTATTTATCCTTTATTGATGATGATGAATTGGTTGAAGTAACACCAATTTCAATTCGTCTGAGAAAAAAGATTTTAGATACAGTTGAAAGAAAAAAATATGATAGTACAAAATTAAAAAAACATTAAAAAAACTTCTAACTAATTATTAATTTAGTTAGAAGTTTTTAATTTTAAATTACAAAACTTTTTTTAAAAAATTGTTAATTCTATCATTATCATTATTATTAAATATCTCATTAGGAGTTGCAAATTGAATAATATTGCCGTGATCCATAAAAAGAATGCGATTGCTAATATTTTTAGCAAAATTCATTTCGTGCGTAACAATAATAATAGTTTTGCCACTTGTAGCAATCTCTTTAATAATATCCAAAATATCTTTAACCATTTCGGGATCTAAAGCGCTTGTTGGTTCATCAAATAACATTACTTCGGGATTCATTGCAAGCATTCTAGCAATTGCCACTCGTTGTTTTTGACCACCAGATAAAGTATTGGGATAAGCATTCATTTTATTTTCTAAATCCACCATTTTTAATAATTCTTTAGCTTTGGCCTCAGCTTCTGTTTTGGTTAAAATTTTATGTACAATAGGAGCAAGTATAATATTTTCTAAAACTGTTTTGTGAGGAAAGAGCTCAAAATGTTGAAAAACCATACCCATTTTTAAACGAATTTTTTGTGCATTTTTATCAGTAACTAATTGATTATTATAGTAAACCTTACCACTATCAGGGCTAATTAGGTGATTTATAATTCTTAAAATTGTTGATTTACCACTTCCGGATGGACCGATAATGCTAATGATTTCTCCTTCTTTAATTTCTAGATTAATATCATTTAAAATAGTTATATTATTAAAACTTTTATATATATGTTCAAGTTTAATCATAATTCAATATCCTCATTTCAAATAATTGAAATAATTTAGAGATAATTAAAACAATTATAAAATAAATTATTCCCATAATTAAATAAGCCATAGTATATTGGAAAGTGGCAGTTGCAATTTCTTTAAATACCTTTGTTAATTCAACGGCACCAATAAAACCAACAATACTAGTTTCTTTTATTAACGAAATAAATTCATTACCAATTGAGGGGAAAGCATTTCTAATGGCTTGTGGAATAATAATTTTTTCCATAGTTTGATTATAACTTAATCCAAGACTAAGACCAGCTTCTAGTTGTCCTTTTGGGACAGCATTAATACCACCTCTTAGAATTTCAGAAACATATGCACCACTATTTAATCCATAAGCGATAATGGCAATTGTTAATTCTTGTCCTCTAACAGAAGCAAAAATAATAAAGTATATTATTAATAGCTGTACCATTAAAGGAGTACCTCTAAAAATTGACAAATAATAAGAACAAAGTTTTCTTAGAATAATCATAATAACGCTATTTGATTTTGAAAAATTTAAGATATTTATTATGGTTCCAATAATAAGTCCTATTATAAGGCCACTAATTGAAATGATAAAAGTATTTAAAAGGCCTTTTAGAATACGGGAGGTACCATTTTTTTCAATAAAAACTAATTTAAATTTATTAAAAATATTTTGATAATCAATTATTATAAAAATTAAAATCCCAACAAGAATAAAACAAATCATTACAATTTCAATTATTCTTGTTTTTTTATTGGTATTTATCATGTAATTTATTCTCCAAAATATTGTTTTAAAAGAGTTTCAAGTTGTCCATTTGTTTTGATTAATTCTAAAAAATCATTTAATGATTTAACTAAAGATTCATTTCCTTTTCTTACTCCAATAGCATATTCTTCTTCAGTTAAAGTAGTATCAAGAATTTGTAGTTCACTATAGGATTTTGTTAATTCAATAGCAGGTAATTTATCAATAATTACGGCATCAATTTGACCATTATTTAAAGCTTTAATTGCAAGAGCTCCATTATCATAGGTTTGGCAATGTGTATTGGGGATAACCTCAAAATCCCAATCGGAATCTCCTTTTGCATAATATTCACCAACAGTACCAGCTTGAGCTCCAATTGTGGCATTATTTTGTGATAAAGATTCTCTAATTTCTTCAATTGTTGTTCCTGAGATATTGCTATTTTTTTTCACAATAACCACTTGGCTTGCGGAAAAATAACCATTAGAAAAACTTAATGATTGTTCACGTTTTTCATTTTTTGTTACGCCTGCAATTACTAAATCAGCTTTATTACTACTAACGCTAAGTAAAGCACCATCAAAATCAATATTATTGATTTCAATCTCTACCCCTAGATGTTTAGCGTATAATTTTATTAGGTCAATATCAAAACCTGTAATTGTATCGCCATCTAAGTATTCAAATGGAGGAAATTCCGCATTTGTTGCCACAATAAGTTTGCCATCTTTCACAATGTCATCTAGAGTTCTTTCTTTGCAACTACTAAGTACAAAACAAAAACTTAAAAGAATTAAACTAATAATAATTTTTTTCATAAGTATTCTCCTTTATTTATTAAAATATTGATTTAAAAAATAATATTAAAAGCCTAACAAGGGATATCCTTGCTAGGCTTAATTTCTAATTTTATAATTAGAATTTTAGGACTAGCTTATAATTATGTACTCTATTACTAGTCTCATAATTATGCTCAAGGATATTACTCCTATCTTGTAAACAATTTAATATTAAATTTAAATTAATACTATTATAATTAAAACGTTAATCGTATGTCAATAGAATAATAATATGAAAACGTTGTCATAATTTTATGCTATCTTTATTTATAAAAACCTTGTGGAAAGTAATAATTTATGTTATAATAAAAATAATATTCTATAAGAAATATGAATGAAAAGAGTGAGAAGATGATATTACATGATCAACATCTACATTCAAAATATTCTCATGATTCTAATGAAGAACTTATAAATTATATCGAGATTGCTAATAAAATTGGTTGTAAATATTTTGTTACTACCGAACATTTTGACCTCGATTTAGCACTAAATCATGAAGATTGGACTGTAGATTACCAAGCTTTAAAAAAAGAATTACAAATGCATCAAAAAAATTATCCAAATATTAATTTTTTATTAGGAATTGAAGTTGGATATCGTAAAGATAAATTACTACAAATTATCAATCAATTAAATAGCGAAGATTTTGATGTGATTAATTTAAGTATTCATGATAGCAAGGAAGAAGATTTTTATTGGTATAAATATTTTTTAGCAGTAGGGGAAAAAGCTCTCTTAAATAAATATTTTGATATAATGATTGAGGCTACAAGTAATTTTGATAAATATAATGTATTATCTCATATCGATTATGGTTTTAAAACAGTTTATTTGGTAAATAATAAAATTAAAATAAGTGTCTTTGAAGAAAAAATAAAAAGGGTTTTTATTAATTTAATTAACCATAATAAGGCATTAGAAATTAATACCAAAGTTCAAGAAGCTATTAATGATATTAATCATACTAAATATTTACTTTCTTTGTATAGACAAATGGGTGGAGAAAAGGTGACTTTATCTAGTGATGCTCATTCTAAAGAGCGATATTTATCAAATTTTGATTATTACAAAAATATAATTAAAGAATGTGGTTTTAACTATTTGGTTTATTTTGTGAAACAAAAAGAATACCATTATTCAATATAGGAGGAAAGATGACAGAAAAAGATTTTCGTAAATTGATTACGGATTTAGAGATTTTAAATACCGAAAAACAAGAATTAAATTTAAGACTTGATAGAGTACAAGAAAAATTAGCCAAACATCAAGATGATTATTTTAAAATAGTAAGTGTTAAAAAAAGTGGTGCTTGGGCAAAGGGCACGCTATTAAATGATACTGATAAAATAGATGTAATGGTTTGTGTTGAATTGAAAAGACCTAATAGTTTTATTTTAGATAATTATTATGTTTTAAATGCTATTGAAAATACAATTATCGCAGAATATCCTAACATTACTAAACTTAGTAATATTGAAAGAAATTCTAATTTAAATAATATTTCCTTTAAAGAAAATAATTTTACTATTAATTTACAGGTTCGTTATTTAAATGAGTATTTTAAGGCTACCGATGATGAAAAACGCATTAATTTTGTGGAAATTGCCAATAAAGATTATACATATTTTCGAAATACAATTAAAATTATAAAATACTATCGTGATGAACAAAAAATAAATATTTCGGGTTATATTTTAGAAATAATGTTATATTATTCATTAAATGAATATTTTAAAGATAATCGTTATGAGGATTATTTAAATGGTTTTATCAAAACAATTGATGAATTTATTAAGGGTAACAGAATAGAAGTATCAAAAGATGTGTATCAAAAATTAAATGTTGATTCAAGTAGCATTGTAAAAAAAACATATATGGTTTTAGATGTTGCTAATCCTAATAATAATTTAACTGATAACATCAATGATTTATCTATTGGGGAATATCGAAAATTAAAAAAAGTATTATCTAAACTTATTGATAATAAAAATAACTTATCAAATAATAGTAATGCAACAATTGTTTTAAATATTAACCCTCTACCAATTAAAGATACAAATGAATTTAGTTGGAGTTATCAAATTGAAGGTAGCAATTATAGTAATACAGGTGGTGCTTATCAAAATAGTGAAGATCAACTATTGTTGGCAATGTATAAGGGATTATACAAAGGTTTAAGAGCAATTGTTGATAATAATTTAAATCGCAAAAATATTGAAGTTGTTTGTAAAAAGCAAAATATTTTAAAATTAACAACTAATGTTTCACAGGAAAATTTATCTAGGATTAAAAATATTGAAGCTTATATTGAAAATAATGGCTTAATAATTAAGTATAAATAAAAGATATTCATTATTTTTATATTGGTGCTACAATGGTCATAAATATGACTTTTTCAAAGAAGTGACAAGTGATATTGAATTCATGTTGTATTCGAAAGTCAAGAATTGAGTTATGTCATATATTCATTAACTTAAATTTTTATGATATAAAATAGGACTTGCACAATCAAAATGGTTTTATACCAATGTAGCGTTCCCAGGTTCATCAAAAGCAAGAGACAATGCAGAGACAATTGTACAACAGATTTTATATGGAGATAGTATGACAGTAGATAAAGCATATACAGATGCTTATAATTCTATTATGAATGATTAATTTTAAAGCTTAAATTTTTAATATCTTAACAAAAAGTTTAAATTTTTTTCAAATTACTTTAATTAATAGCAAAAAAGTGATATAATAAATCGATATTTAATGATAAAGGAGATTATTTATGGGTAGAGCTCATGAAGTTCGAGCTGCATCAATGGCAAAAACCGCAGCAGCTAAATCAAAATTAAATAACAAATGGAGCCGTATCATATATATGGCGGCAAAATCTGGTGTGCCTGATCCTGATCTAAATCAAAATTTAAAAAAAGAAATTGAAAAAGCTAAAAGAGAACAAGTTACTGCTGATGTTATTAAAAGGGCAATCGAAAAAGCAAAAGGTGCTAATCAAGAAAACTATGATTCAATGACTTTAGAAGGATTTGGTCCAGGTAATTCAATGTTTGTCATTGAATGTTTGACTGATAATCATAATCGTACACAAACAGCTGTAAAGGTTGCTCTTCAAAAATGTGGTGGCAAGATTGCTGGAAGCGGTAGTGTAACACATATGTTCAAAAATACTGCTATATTTTCAATTGATTTTATGAATGAAGAGGAAACTCTTGAGGCATTGTTGCTTGCTGATTGTGAAGTTGAGGATATTTCTTCTGATGATGATGTTGTTACAATTACGGCACCAAATACAGAATATGGTAAGATTAGGGAAACCTTAAAGGCAATGTTACCAGATGGGAAAGATTTTTTAGAAGATACTGTTTCTTGGTTGCCTTTAAATTCGGTTCAACTTGAAACAGAAAAAGAAAAAGAACAATTACAAAGATTACTTGATTTACTTGAAGAGGATGATGACGTACAAGATGTATATCATAATGTTGTTGGTCTTGATTTAGAAGAATCAGAATAATAATAAAAAATTAGATAATTTTCATTATTGAAATGAAAATAAACGTAGATACAAAAAAACGTGTCTACGTTTTTGTTTTAGAATATAATCTAAGAAAAGAGTTGATAATATGAGTAGAAGCAAAGGTAATAAAAAAGAGAAATATTATCATGTAGGTTTAATCTTAAATAATGCGAAAGGGATTTATAAAATTCAAAGAGAGTTTAATATCAATAGAGAAATGATTTTTAATGGAATTAAAATATTATAATCAAGGTAAAAGACAAGCATTGAAGAACGAGTATAAATCTAGCAATCCATTAGGAAAATATTTAGGACAAAAAGAATGAACACCACTTGCACAATTTAAATATAAAATAATAGAAAGTCTTTTGGTGAATATAAGATTAGTTTACTTTATAAAGTTATGAAGGTATCTAGAAGTGCTTCTTATAAATGGTTAAATTGTAGAGAGATTAAATAACTATTAAAAGAATAGAACAACTTTAGCAAAAAAGATAAAAAATATCCATAAGCAACATAGTACTTATGGATATAGAGTTATAGTAGTAAATATTAGAAAAAAGATTGTTTGGTTGAGTAGTGATAATTTATGTTATAAAGTATGTAAACAATTGAATATGAATGTAGTAAATCCGTAAAACTTGTATTCTAAAAGTTAAAGAAGATAAACAAAATTGTCTAAATAAGAAAATAAATAGACAAAAAAGAATAAATATGTTATAATACACTATATGGGAGAGTGTAATATATGAATTTAATGCATTTAAAATATGTTGTTGAAATAGATAAAACAAGATCTATTAGTAAGGCAGCTGAAAATTTATATATGGGGCAACCTAATCTAAGTCGTTCAATTAAGGAATTAGAACAATCGCTACAAATTACAATTTTTAAAAGAACGCCAAAGGGAATAGAGGTTACATCGGATGGCGAAGAGTTCATTCAATATGCCAAAAAAATTCTTGCAGATGTTGAGACAGTGGAGAAAAAATATACTCAAAAAGAAAAACATAAAGAAAGATTCTCAATCTTAGGTCCTCGTGCTAGTTATATTGGTTATTCTTTTGTCGAATTTATGCGTGGATTTGATTCTAAAAGTTTGATAGAAATAGTTTATAAAGAAACGAATTCTTTAAAAGCAATTAATAAAGTTTTACAAGGGGAATATCGATTGGGTATTATTAGATATCGCTCTTCTTTTCAAGATCAATTTAAAAAAATGTTTGAAGAAAAAGGATTGGATTATGAATTAATATATGAATTTAAACATCGTCTTATTGTTCATCAAAATAGCCCTCTTCGTAAAATCGAAAATATTACATATTCTGATTTAGAAAATTATATTGAAATATGCTATCCAGATCCATATGTTCCCCATTTACCTTTTTCTGATGTAAAGAAAATTGAATTGCCAGATAATATTAATCGAAGGATATATATATATGAAAGAGCTAGTCAATTTGATTTATTAGAAAATTTAGATAATACTTTTATGTGGGTTTCACCAGTTCCTAAAGAACTTCTTGATAAATATAATTTAGTAGAAATTGAATGTAATGATAATGTAAATGAATATCGAGATGTTTTAATATTTAGAAAAGGATATCATTTAACTGATATTGATAAAAAGTTTCTCACAATTCTTTGTGATATTAAGAGGGAAGTTAATAAAGATTAATTACTTATATAAAAATGATATAACCCTATTTTAATTTTATATTTTACAATTGGTATTAAAAGCTGTATAATATTATTGTAATAGTTAGTAAATATTAAACATAGCTCTTCCAATTAACTGATATATAACTCTAATTATTACGAAAAATCATCATTGGATGGTTTTTCCTTTTTATAGTTTAATCGATATATTCTTATCGATATATAAATGCTTATTATTTTTGAGTAAATAAATAAAAAATATTATTTTTATATTGTATAATAAGAAAGGAAGAAAAATGTTACAAAACGGAATTGCTAAATCTGTTCTTATAAGACTTCCCCTCTATTTAGAATATTTGCTTGATTTACAAGAAACAGAAGGATATAGTGGTTATATCTCAGCTACCAAAATAGCTATGGATTTAGAATTGGGTGAAGTACAAGTTAGAAAAGATTTATCATTTGTATGTGGAAATGGAAAGCCTAAATTAGGATATGATTTACTAGTTTTAATTGAAAAAATTAAAGACTATTTAGGATGTAGACAAAGAAAAAATGCAATTATTATTGGAGTTGGAAAATTAGGAAGTGCACTTTTTGGATATAGAGGTTTTGAAAGGTATGGTATTCATATAATTGCGGGTTTTGATTTGGAGGATAAAAAAGAAGATAATGAGATTTTGATAAAAGAATTCACAAAAAAAAATTTATTAGAAGTGTTTGAGAATAACTCTATAGATATAGGAATTATTTGTGTTCCTAAAAAATTTGCTCAAGATGTATGTGATATTCTTGTAAAGATGAAGATAAAGGCAATTTGGAATTTTGCTCCCATTAGGTTAAAGGTTCCTAAAAATGTTCTTGTTCAAAATGAGAATCTTGCTTATTCTTTGAGCGTAGTATCATCAATAATTAATAATAAAAATAAATAGGAGAAAAAGTATGGAAAAATTAATTGATAGTTTAGAAACTCTTGAAATAAAGATTAAGGAAATCAAACAGGCTCAAAAGATATTTTCAACTTATAGCCAAGATATGGTTGATCGAATTTTTAAAGCAGCTGCGATTGCTGCTAATCAAAATCGAATTTTACTTGCAAAAATGGCCGTAGAAGAAACTGGGATGGGCGTTGTTGAAGACAAAGTAATCAAAAATCATTTTGCTAGTGAGTATATATATAATGCTTATAAAGATACTCCAACTTGTGGTTTAATCGAAGAAGATAAAACTTACGGAATTAAAAAAATTGCTGAACCAATTGGTGTAATTGCGGCAGTAATTCCAACAACTAACCCTACATCAACTGCTATTTTTAAAACATTAATAGCCTTAAAGACAAGAAATGGGATTATCATTAGTCCACATCCAAGAGCTAAAAAATCAACAATTGCAGCAGCTAGAATTGTTCTTGAAGCAGCTGTGAAAGCTGGTGCACCGAAAGATATTATTGGTTGGATTGATGTTCCAAGTCTTGAACTTACGAATACTGTTATGAGAGAGGCTGATATCATTCTTGCAACTGGTGGACCTGGTATGGTTAAAGCAGCATATTCTAGTGGAAAACCAGCCCTTGGAGTTGGTTCTGGTAATACTCCTGCTGTAATTGATGAAAGTGCAAATATAGTACTTGCAGTAAATTCAATTATTCATTCTAAAACCTTTGATAATGGAATGATATGTGCTTCTGAACAATCTGTAATTGTTCTTGATAAAGTTTATCAAAATGTAAAAGAAGAGTTTTTAAAAAGAGGTTGTTATTTCTTAAATAATGATGAATTAGATAAAGTTAGGAAAACTATTTTAATTAATGGTTCATTGAATGCTAAAATTGTTGGTCAGACTGCTACCACAATTGCAACTCTTTCTGGGATAGATGTACCAAAAAATACTAAAATTTTAATTGGTGAGGTTGAGAAATATGATTTAAGTGAGGAATTTGCTCATGAAAAATTATCGCCAGTTCTAGCAATGTATCATGCTAAAACCTTTGATGAAGCTTTAGAAAAAGCAGATTGTTTAATTGCTGATGGTGGTTATGGTCATACATCTTCAATCTTTATTGATCAAATTAAAGAAAAAGAAAGGTTAGCAATATTTTATAATCGAATGAAAACTTGTCGGGTAATAGTCAATACACCAGCCTCACAAGGTGGTATTGGTGATTTATATAATTTTAAGCTTGCTCCATCTCTTACTCTTGGATGTGGTTCTTGGGGAGGAAATAGTGTAAGTGAAAATGTTGGTGTGAAACATTTATTAAATATTAAAACAGTAGCAGAAAGAAGGGAAAATATGTTATGGTTTAGAGTTCCTCAAAAAGTATATATCAAAAAAGGATGTTTACCCGTTGCCCTTGATGAGTTAAAACATATATATAATAAGAAAAAAGTATGTATTGTAACAGATAGTTTCTTATATAAAAATGGTTATACTAAAGCTGTTACAAGTAAATTAGATGAACTTGGAATAACTCATACAACATTTTATAATGTTGCACCAGATCCATCATTAGCTAGTGCTAAAGAGGGAGCCCAACTATTAAATAGTTTTGAACCAGATGCAATTGTTGCAATCGGTGGGGGTTCTGCAATGGATGCCGCCAAAATTATGTGGGTTTTATATGAACATCCAGAAGTTGATTTTTTAGATATGGCTATGCGTTTTTGTGACATTAGAAAAAGAATCTATACTTTCCCAAAAATGGGGGAAAAAGCAATGTTTGTTGCTATTCCAACAACAGCTGGTACTGGTTCAGAGGTTACACCATTTGCAGTAATTACGGATGAATCAACAGGCATTAAATATCCTCTTGCTGATTATGAATTATTACCTAATATGGCAATTGTGGATGCTGACTTAATGATGGATGCTCCAAAAGGATTAACTGCATCTTCAGGTATTGATGCTGTAACCCATGCACTTGAGGCATATGCATCAATGATGGCAACAGAATATACAGATGGACTTGCTAAAGAAGCTTTAAAAATGATTTTTGAGTACTTACCAAGAGCTTATAATCAAGGAACAACAGATGTTTTAGCAAGAGAAAAAATGGCTAATGCTGCAACAATGGCTGGTATGGCATTTGCTAATGCATTTTTAGGTGTTTGTCACTCCATGGCTCATAAACTTGGTGCTTTCCATCATCTACCTCATGGTGTTGCTAATGCATTGATGATTAATGAAGTTATTAAGTTTAATAGTGCTGAAGTACCAACTAAAATGGGAACTTTTCCTCAATATGATCATCCACATACACTTGCAAGATATGCAGAAATTGCTGACTATCTTGGATTAGATGGCAAAACAAATGAAGAAAAGGTTGATAAATTAATAAATAAAATAGATGAGTTAAAAGATGCAATAGGTATTAAAAAATCTATTAAAGAATATGGAATTGATGAAAAAGATTTCTTAGATCGTTTAGATGAAATGGTAGAACAAGCATTTGATGATCAATGCACAGGGGCTAATCCTAGATATCCATTAATGAGTGAAATAAAAGAAATGTATTTGAATGCATATTATGGAAAAGGAGATAAATAAGATGAATTTAGAACGAGTAATAGCTGTTAGAACTTCAAAAACTATTTATCGTGATGGCGATAAAGTTGTAAAAGTTTTTGATAAAGAATATTCCAAGGTTGATGTTTTAAATGAAGCATTAAATCAAGCGATAGTGGAAAATTTAGGTCTAAACATTCCTAAAATTTATTCTGTAGAAACAGTAGATGGTAAATGGGCAATTGTTTCTGAATATATAAAAGGAAAAACTTTAGCTGATTTAATGAAATTAAATCCAGATAAAAAAGATGAGTATTTAGAATTATTTGTTAATCTTCAATTATCAATGCATCAAATTAAAGCTTTTAATCTAAAAAAATTAAAAGATAAAATGAATGCAAAGATTAATCAAACAGAATTAGATGCCACAACTCGTTATGAACTTCATACAAGGCTAGAAGGAATGCCTAAGCATAATAAGTTATGTCATGGTGATTTTAATCCTTCTAACATTATTGTAAAAGATGATGGAACTTTATATATTCTTGACTGGAGTCACGCTACTCAAGGTAATGCTTCAGCTGATGTTGCAAGAACATATTTATTATTTTGGTTAAGTGATGATGTAGATGGAGCTAATAAATATTTAGATTTATATTGTGAAAAAAGTGGTGTTGATAAAAAATATATACAATCTTGGCTTCCCATTGTTGCTGCTTCTCAGTCAGTAAAAGGACACAAAAAAGAACGTGAACTTTTATTATCATGGGTTAATGTTGTAGATTATGAGTAATAAAGGAGTGAATTAATGAAAAAAGTAGTAGTATGTATTGGTAGTTCATGTCATTTAAAAGGTTCTAGACAAGTGGTGGAGGAATTGCAAAAATTGATAGACCAAAATAATTTAAAAGAAGAAGTAGAACTTGCTGGAACTTTTTGTATGGGAAATTGCCAAAAGGGAGTTTCTGTTAAATTAAATGATCAATTATTTTCGGTTTCACCACAAACTGTTAAAGAATTTTTTGAAAATGAAATATTAAAAAAATAAAAGGGATATAATATTATGAAAATCCAAATTTGTATTGGTAGTTCATGCCACTTAAAAGATTCACAAGGAATAATTGAATTATTTCAAAAAAGTATTTTAGAAAATAAATTAGAGGATAAAGTAACTCTTGTCGGAGCATTTTGTATGGGAAAATGCAGTAATGATGGTGTGAGTGTTAGATTTGATGATGGTGAGGTTTGTAGTATCACCAAGGAAAATTTTTATAAAACTTTTTATGAAAAAGTAATTACACGTGTATAGGTGAAAAAAATGCCTGAATTTTTAAAATTGAAAAAATCAAATTGTAAAAATTGTTATAAATGTATTCGCCACTGTCCTGTTAAGTCAATAAAATTCTCAGGAGATCAAGCACACATTGTAAGTAATGAATGTATATTATGTGGACAATGCTTTGTAGTATGTCCTCAAAATGCTAAAGAAATTGCAAATGATGTTGAAAAAGTTAAGGTAATGCTTGCTGGCGATGAACCTGTTGTTGTAAGTTTAGCTCCTTCTTTTATTGCAAATTATGATGGTATTGGCATTGAAGAAATGGAGAAGGCTTTAAAAAAATTAGGTTTTCATAGTGTTGAAGAAACTGCAATTGGGGCGACTATTGTTAAAACGCAATATGAAGAAATTTTGAAGTCTAAAAGACAAAATATTTTAATTTCTTCTTGTTGTCATTCTATTAATTTATTAATTCAAAAATATTTTCCTAGTGTACTAAAATATCTTGCTAATGTAAAATCACCAATGCAAGCTCATGCTTTAGATATAAAAAAAAGAATGCCTAATGCTAAAGTTGTTTTTATCGGGCCGTGTGTTGCAAAAAAAGATGAAGCAGATCATTATATTGGTATTGTTGATGCTGTTTTGACATATGAAGAACTTACAAATTGGTTAAAAGAGCAAAATATTATGTTAGAAAAAGGAACTAAATATGAAGAAAAAAGCAAAGCTCGTCTTTTTCCAACAACTGGTGGTATTTTAAAAACTATGGAACCGAATGTTGCAGGATATACCTATTTAGCTATTGATGGTGTTGAAAATTGTATTGCAGCATTAAAGGATATAGAAAATGGAGTTCTTGATAATTGTTTTATTGAGATGTCATCATGTGTTGGTAGTTGTATTGGTGGACCAGTTATGGAAAAATATCATCGCTCACCAATTAGAGATTACTGTTCGGTTGTTAATTATGCAGGAGATAAGGATTTTGACGTAGAAATGTTAGATGAATTTAGTGTGTCTAAAAATTTCGAATATATTGTTAGAAAATTAGAAACTCCAAGTGAAGATGAAATACGTTCTATTTTAAGACAAATGGGCAAAATGCGACCATCTGATGAATTAAATTGTGGATCTTGTGGTTATAATACTTGTCGTGAAAAAGCGATAGCCATCAGCCAAGGGAAGGCTGCTATCTCTATGTGTCTTCCTTTTCTAAAGGAAAGAGCAGAAAATTTCTATAAAAATATTATGGATAATACACCTGATGGTATTTTGGTTTTAAATGAAGATTTAGAAGTACAACAAATTAATGATGCCGCAAAAAAAATAATGAATATTAAATATGCCTCAGATGTTTTAGGTGAACAGGTAATAAGAATTCTTGATCCTAATCCATTTTTACAGTGTAAATTAAATAACAAAAATGTTTATAATGAAAAAATATATCTTGCTGAATATAATAGATATGTTGAAAGATCTATTATAAATGATAAAAACTATAAAATTATTATTTGTTTTATGCGTGATGTAACAGATGAGGTTATTGCTAAAGAAAAGAAAGAACAAATCAGTGCTCAAACGATTGAAATTACTGATCGTGTTGTTGACAAACAAATGAGAATTGTACAAGAAATTGCATCCTTACTAGGAGAAACTGCTGCCGAAACAAAGATTGCTTTATATAAATTAAAGGAGTCAATAAAAGATGAATAATTTATGTACTGACATTGGTTATCATAGCTTGTACAAGTATGGTGAGCAATTATGTGGTGACCATATTGATATTATTGATCAAGAAGATGGTACTAAAATAATTGTTTTAGCAGATGGACTTGGAAGTGGTGTGAAGGCAAGTATTCTTTCTACGCTTACATCAAAAATAATTTCAACGATGATGGCAGAAGGAATTTCTATTGAAGAATGTGTAGCAACGATTGCGGCGACTCTTCCTGTTTGCTCAGTTAGAAAGGTTGCCTATTCCACATTTACAATTTTAAAAATTTCACCTAATAATGAAGCAGAAATAATAGAGTATGATAATCCTGGTATTATTTTAATTAGAAATGGTGAAAATATTGAGCTTTCTAAAACTGAATTAAATATTGGTGGTAAAAAAATATATAAATCAAAAGTCCATCTTTTTGAAAATGATGTTTTTATAATGATGAGTGATGGTTGCATTTATGCAGGTGTTGGAAAAGCGCTTAATTTTGGTTGGAAAAGGGAAGATATTATTGAGACAATGAAAATTCTTCCTGATGCAGGTTATACTGCGAAAACAATGACAACAATTTTACTTGATGAATGCAATAAACTATATGAAGGAAAACCTGGTGATGATACGACAGTATGTGTTGTTAGAATTAGAAAAAGAGAACCAATGAATTTATTGTTTGGTCCTCCGAGTAATAAAGATGATTGTAATAAAATGATGTCATTATTTTTCTCCAAAGAAGGTAAACACATCATATGTGGAGGAACTACCTCATCGATTGCCGCAAAATATCTTGGCAAGCCAATTATTCCATCATTAAATTATAGTGATCCTAAAATTCCACCAACTGCAGAAATTGAAGGAGTTGATTTAGTAACTGAAGGAGTTATAACAATTAACAAAGTTTTAGAATATGCAAAGGATTATTTAGCAGATAATGAATCATATGTTAATTGGTGTTATAAAAAAGATGGTGCATCTTTAATAGCAAGACTTTTATTTGAAGAAGCAACTGATATTAACTTTTATGTAGGAAGAGCAATCAATCCAGCGCATCAAAATCCTAATTTGCCAATAAATTTTAGTATTAAGATGCAACTTGTAAATGAATTGACAGATTGCCTAAAGAAAATGGGTAAGAATATTAAAGTAAGTTATTTTTAGAGGTAAATATGAAAAAATTTGATACACAGGTCCAATATTTAAAATATAAAGTATTAAGAGAAGTTGCTAGAAAGGCTTGGGATGATACTTTATATGATAAATTATTAGACATTCCTAAAATTATAATTCCAGGTCCAGAACCTACAACTAGATGTTGTATCTATAAAGAAAGAGCAATTGTTGAAGAAAGAATGAAACTTGCAATGGGAGGAGATAAAAATAATCCGAATGTAATTGAAGTTATTAATATTGCTTGTGACGAATGTCCCGTAGCTGGATATGAAGTAACTGATGTATGTAGAGGATGCCTTGCCCATCGTTGTCAAGATGCCTGTAAAAGGGATGCCATTTATTTCGATCATAATCAAAAAGCTCATATTGATAAAACAAAATGTGTAGAGTGTGGGAAATGTTCAGAAGTTTGTCCATATGGTGCTATTGCTAATTTTAAACGACCATGTGAAAAGGCCTGTAAAATAAAGGCCATTTCAATGGGGGAGAATAAAGCTGCTCATATTGATAATGAAAAATGTATTGCTTGTGGAGCTTGTGTATATCAATGTCCATTTGGAGCAATTATGGACAAATCATATATATTAAATGTAATTGATATTTTGAAAAAAAGTCAAAATAATGAAAAGTATAAAGTATATGCAGTCGTAGCTCCATCAATTTCTAGTCAGTTTATTCATGCCAAACTTGGTCAAGTAATTTCTGGTATTAAAGAGTTAGGATTTTTTACAGTAGTTGAAGCGGCTCTTGGTGCTGATATGGTTGCTTATAAGGAATCAAAAGAATTAGTAGAAAAAGGATTTTTAACTAGTTCTTGTTGTCCAGCTTTTGTTATGTATATTAAGAAGAGTTTTCCTAAACTTATAGATCATATATCTCATAATCTATCACCAGCCGCTGAAATTGCTAAATATATCAAGGAGACAGATCCAACATCAAAAGTAATCTTTATTGGCCCTTGTACTGCTAAGAAAGCTGAATTTTTACAAGAAGAACAGAAAAAATATATTGATTCTGTTTTAACTTTTGAAGAACTGCAAGCCTTATTTGATAGCAAGGATTTAGATATTTATTCACTATCAGAAGATGTTTTAGATAATGCTTCATATTATGGTAGAATTTTTGCTAGAAGTGGTGGTTTAAGTGATGCAGTTAAACAAGCTCTAAAGGAACAAGGTCTTGTAGAATTTGAATTAAAACCCGTTGTTTGTAATGGTATTGAGCAATGTAGGATGGCTTTACTGAAAGTAGGTAAGGTAGATATTGGTAACTTTATTGAGGGTATGGCATGTACAGGAGGTTGTATTGGTGGTGCAGGATGTTTAACACATGGCGAAAAAAACAAAGATGAAGTTGATAAGTATGGTATGGAAGCTTATGAAAAGACCATTAGCAGTGCAATTTCAATGATAAAAAATATTCAAGAGTAAAAATTTATATAAAAAATACCTATAAGTTAGGTTAACATTATAGGTATTTTTTAATGCATTTTTAAACTATAAGATAAGATATAATAGAAAAGGTAAAAAAGGATATGAAGAAATTTATTGGTGATAAAAAGTTTTATAGATTATTATTTGCAATTGTAATGCCAATTGTATTACAACAATTTATTACACAATTTGTTAGTCTTTTAGATAATTTAATGGTTGGTCAAGTTGGTAGTAGTGAGATGACTGGAGTATCACTTGCTAATCAAATTTTATTTGTGTTTAATCTTGGTATTTTTGGCAGCTTATCGGGAGCATCTATTTTTGCAACTCAGTATTTTGGAGCCAAAGATAAAAAAGGTTATCAAGAAACATTTCGTTTCAAATGGTTATTAGGTCTTATTATTTTTGCAATAACAACTATTATATTTATTATTTTCAATAAACAATTAATTAATTTTTTTATTAATAGCCAAGAGGGAGAATTTTCTGATCCCCATATTGTTTTAGAAAGTGGTAGAACTTATCTTTTAATTATGCTTATTGGTAATTTACCATTTATTATAAAAGAAATTTATGCAACATCATTAAGAGAAATGAAAGAAACTCTTATACCAATGCTTAGTGGTATTCTTGCAATTATAGTAAATTTGTTTTTAAATTATTTGCTTATTTTTGGGAAGTGGGGTTTACCCCAACTTGGTACAAGTGGTGCTGCTATTGCTACTGTTGTTAGTCGTTTTGTGGAAATGATTTTTGTTATTATTTATATAAAAATAAAAAATAATAAATTTTCTTATTTTAATGGTGTATATAAAAAGATTTTATCATTTCAATCGTTTAAAAAGTTTTTACCAAAAACACTTTTATTACTTTCAAATGAAGTTTTATGGGCTTTATCGCTTACATTAATACTTAGTTGTTATGCCCTAAGGGGTCTTGATTATGTAGCATCATTTAATATATGCAATACGGTTACAAATGTTTTTTTAACAGTTGGCACTTCTCTTGGTAATGCCACAGCTATTATTCTTGGTAATAAATTAGGGGCACAAGATATCAATGATGCTAAAGCATCCAGTTATCGAATTTTAGCATTTTCAATTATTGTTACTATTGCTTTTTCTTTGATAATGATTGGAAGTAGTTTTATTCTTCCAAATATATATGAAACCAGTGAAAATATTAAAGAAGTGGCTAGAAATTTAATAATCATTGGAGCAATTTTCTTGCCAGTTCATGCGTTTAATACATGTTGTTATTTTGTTTTAAGAGCTGGAGGAAGAATTGTTTTAACAATTTTATTTGATAGTGTTTTTGTATTAATAGTAAGGTTGCCTCTAGCTTTTCTTCTTTCTAAATATACAGTTTTATCTATTTATATTGTTTATGCAATTGTAGATGGAATTGATTTTTTGAAAACATTTGTTGGATATATTCTAATTGATAAAGGTATTTGGTTAAAAGCTATTATATAAAACATCATAAAATTGTTATCAAACTATTTGCATTAATATGGTTATTTTGCTATAATATTAATGCAATTTGATGCAGGTATAGTATAACGGCTATTATACCGCCTTGCCATGGCGAAGATGCCGGTTCGATTCCGGTTACCTGCTCCATTAAAGTACTATGAAAAGTCTTCTACTAATGAAGGCTTTTTTTGCATTTTAGGTACTATTTTAAAGAGTTTTAAGGGTATAAATAGTAAAATTACATCAAATACAGATGAAGATGTGTGTTTATAGAGGGTACCATTTCCTATAAGAATCGAATGTATGTGTTAACCTTGTGTAAGGGGAATCGAACTATATATGTGAATTTGATTATAATATTAGTATAATAAGCCAAGAACTATTTGATATGGTATAAAACGAGATGGAAAACCAAAAGAACATAAGAGGAGCATCAGATACAGGCAAAGGAAGATACTCAACTAAATATCTATTAAGTGGACTTGTAATATGTGGAGACTGTGGAACAAAGTTCAGACGTTATGGAAGAAGACTAGCAAGTAAAGAGTATGTAGCAACTTGGGTATGTATGAATCACCAAAAAGATAGTATTAAGTATAGTATGCTATCAGTCAAAGAAGATAACAATAGAAACACTTCATGAAATAGAAAAACTAGAAAATGCAATCAAGTTCTTACAAAGTGATGCAATAAAAGTAGATGACCACTAATATGGTAAGGAAACTATTAGAATACGTCAAAGTAATCGATAAGCATACACTAGAGTCTAAACTCAACTTTGGAATGATGTAAAAGGCTAGTTGGTTTTAGTTTTTTATCAAAAGTTATTAAAATATAGAAAAGTAAAATATGTTTTCTCGACAATTTTTTAAAAATTTAGTATAATAATCATAATAAATATACATAGAAATATACGCAGTAGGATGGTGATTATTATAGGATATAAATATAGTAGTTTTGAAGAATATATTCAGCTTAATTATTTAGATGAAATAACTGAAGCAATGGAAGAGTACATTAAAGAAAAAGAATTAAATGCATATAATAATGAAATAGTTTATGCTTTTAATTTATATTGCATTCAAAATATAGAAGTCAAAAGAATTAAATTTACTAAGTCTAAAATTGACCAAGTGGAATTTAATGTAGTTTTTAAGGCAGAATATGAGTTAGCAGATGGTAATGAAGATGATGGATATATTTATACTTCAATCACTAAAAAAGAATTTTTCGAATTTAAGATGAAAGGATCATTCAAAGAACGTTTTAAAGGAAAAGAAAAGGAAGACATTGAAAAATTAGATGAAGAACCAGATGAAGTGTTATCGAGTGGATTAGTGCCAATAATTTCTACAGAAGATATGGATTCTTATGCAACAAAGTTTTTGAAGGAGTTTTGTCCTGAAGTATTAGTTACACCAATGAAACTAAATATTCAAGATATGCTTAAGAAAATGAATATAGATTATTATTATGCACCTTTAGAAAATGGCGTATTTGGTAAAACATATTTTGCAAATGATAAAGCAAAAGTTTATAGGGAAAACTTATTAAAAACTAAAATAATACGTGTAAAGCCAGGGACAATATTAATTGATATAACTAAACATATTGATAGAAATGAAGGCTCTTTTAGAAATACTTTTATTCATGAGTGTGTTCATTGGTATTTTCATCGAAATTATTTTGAACTAAGACAATGTTTAAATAGTGAAGATACTTATGTAGCCTGTTATAAAGGAGAAAATAAATATGCGATTAAAGATATCGAATGGATGGAATGGCAAGCTAGAACTCTAGCACCAAGAATATTAATGCCTAAAAAAATGGCTGCTCAGAGGTTTTCTGAATTAACAAAAGAAATTGATGTGGAACAAGAAACGTTAGGTGTGATAAGAACAAAAACGGAAAAGTGGGAAGAGTTACTTATGAGATTTGCAAATTTCTTTGGTGTGTCCAAATTATCTGCGAAAATTAGATTAAGAGAAATTGGTAAGACAGAAATCGAAGGTGTAGGAAACTATGTTGATGGTGAATATACAAAACCATTCTTTTTTAAGAGAGGTTCTTTAAAGAATAATCAAACATTCATTATTAGTTCAGAAAACTTATCGAGATTACTAACAACTAACTTATTAGTACAAAAAGCATTACAAGAAGAAAAACTATTATATATTAATAAAATGCTTGTTGTAAATAATCAAAAGTATGTGAATTATCAAAAATATGAAATGACTGAATATGCACTAGAACATGCTGATGAATGTTGTCTAATTTTTAATGTTACAAGATTGGGAATTAATGAAAATGGAATGTATGATAAGTATTCATTTTTATTTAGCAGTCCTGGACAAAGAAAAGAAATTAAACAAGTAGAACAAGAACAAGCAGTTAGAGTTATTAGGATGGCTGATATAGCATCATCACATTTTGAAACACACAAACATAAAATACCAAATGATTTTGCAGGTACTCTAACATATCATTATGATAAATCTAAAGAAAATGGCGTAATAACTAGTCATGAAGATTTATCAGGAGAATCAGATGTTGGTGAGAAAACAATTAGATCCTATAAAGATGGAAAAACAGTTCCACCTAGAATTAATATAATAAAATTAGGATTAGCAATGAAACTATCGGCACCATATATAATTGATATGTTAGAAAAAGCGGATTGTAAAATGACTTTAAATAATGGAGATAATACAATCCTATTTGCTATAATATACGGATTTCAAAGAGTTGGATTAGAAAGAACGTATATTGAATTAAGGAAAGTTAACAAAGAATATTTATTAGAATTATCAGAAAAGTATTTAGAAAATCATTGTTTATAAAAATTTTCACTAAAAAATCGGTAATTGATTACCGGAATATATAATATAAAAAGTATTAAAATTGCAAGGATATTAACAAATTCTTGCTTTTTTTTATGAAAAATATACAAAAAAAGTCTTTTAAAGTGGTAATTGATTATCTATGTATAAAAAGGCCTTTTTGTTATACTTAAAGCGTAATTAATTACAGACACCTTATATTATTGATGGAGTAGCTAACTATCAATTATAAAACAAAGAAAGGAGGTAATTTTATCAATAAATTAACAGTTATAGTTTCATTAATAGGGATTATTGGAACACTATCTAGTATTTTCTTTGCTTCTCTTGCTTGCAAAAGAACAAATATTAAGGAACAAAAAAATGATGGTAGGAGTGAAGGCGTTATTGTATCAGACATTGGCTATATTAAAGCGTGCGTTGATCGAGTAGAGAAAAACTTAAATAAAGTTGATGAAAGATATCGTATTATTCTAGAAAGAGTTGCAAAAGCAGAAGAAGCAATTGTAAGTGTGAATAAAAGATTAGATGAATTATAAGAAAGGATGTAATAATTAATGGATTTTACAAGTGTTCCTATTATAGTTGTATGTTGCTATATCATAGGAGAAATTTATAAAGCCTTATTTAAGAATAAGCAAGAAGCATACAAGTTAATACCAATAGTAATGGCTATCATTGGTGGAGTATTAGGGATTATAATTTATTTAACTCATCCAGAGATAATTTTAAATGCAGAAAATATTTGGGTAGCTTTAGGTATAGGTATTGTAAGTGGTGCTAGTTCAACTGGTGCTAATCAGATTATAAAACAAATATTTAAAAAAGGAGAAAATAAAAATGAATGAATTTAAAGATAGGGATGTTCAGTATCCTAATAGAAAAAAATTAACAATTAAAGATATTACATATGATGAGAATGGGGAAATTTATGAACTAATTGTTGATGAAGTAAGAAATGAAGGAACTATATATGAAACTGGTACGCCTTTGAAAGCAGCAAATTTAAATGCAACAATTAAAGAAATGATTGATTCTATTGTTAAATTAGCATTAGAAAACTATCACGAAAATGGTCTAGCAGAGTTGGAAAATGCTGAAGCTACAGTTTTATTTGATGGGTCATGTGCAATGTACGATAGTATTAATATTGATGTGTCTGAAGCAGTTAGAATAGTTCTTCAAAATAATTATCAAGAGTATTTTAGTGTTTCTGCTCCAGATACTTCATCAGCAGGAACAATCACTGTTGAAATTACAGCTTTGCAAGAACCAGAATCATCAGGAGCAACAGAATTTGATTTTATAGTGAAATTATATTCGCTAGAAACAGAAGAGATGATTAAAAAAGTAACATGTATAGTTACTTTTCAAGTACCATCTACAACACCAGAAGATTAAACATTTAAGGAGGTAATCAAAATGAAACTATTTAAAGTAAAAGAAAAATTAGAAAAAAAACAGATTAAAAAAAGAGGTATAAAAAAAGAATATAAAAATAATATTAATTCTAAAAGAAATGATTTAAAAATTATCGGTATTACAGGAAGTCGAGGGAAATCAACTACGGCATTAATGATTCATAAGTATTTAAAATCTTCAGGATATAAATCAACATTATATTCAAGTGTTATGGTTGATTCTCCTGCTAGTCATTTAAAGAAAAATGAAGCTTATGAGGTTGCGGTAAGAGATGAAGAATCTTTAATTAGTATTATTGAAGAAGTAGGAGCATATGGTGCAGAATATTTAGTATTAGAAGTAAATGAAAGTTCATTAGAAAAAGGTTTTTTAAAAGATGTACCTTTTGATGTTCGTGTGTTAACAAATTTGAATCCTAAACATAATTTAGAACAATATTCAGAAGAACAGTATGTGGATTTAAAAAAATCATTTTTTAAAGATATTGAAGATGATTGCAAATGTGTCTTTGGATTTCAAGATTATAGTAAAGAGCTATTAGATGAATTACTACAATTGAATAGTTACCCAAAATTTGTATGTTCAAGTAATTATATCGCTACACTAAAAGGTTTAGATAAAGAGAAAGTAAAATGTTTATTAACTGGATTAGATGCTGATATTTCTGGAATGAAGTTAAAATTTAATTTAAATGATGATACATATAAAATGGATACAACATTGATGATGTCACATAATGCATTCAATATTTTAGTTGCATTAACAACATTAGATGTTATTGGTGTTTTAAATGTAAAAAAATTTGAAAGTGCATTAAATCAATTAGTAATACCTGGAAGAGCAGAAGTATATAGAGTAAATGGAAGATTAATTATTGTTGATTCTCATTTACCAGCTATGTTAGATTGTTTAAAAGAGTTAAAAGAACAAGGAAAAGTAAATAAAATTAAAGTAGTTGTAGGTTCCATGGGACATGGTTATAAACATTGGGAGGAAAGATTTAAGACACAAGAGTTTGCTTCACAGAGAAAAGATGTTAGAAAATATGCGATGAGTTTATTAATTGGTATTGCAGATTATGTTTATTTAACAGAAAGTGATAGTGGTAAAGAAAACCCTATTGACATTTGTAATGAATTAGAAGCTGATTTAGATGGAAAAGTTCAATCATTAATTATTTTGGATCGAGAAGAAGCAATTAAGCAAGCAGTTTTAGATTCAGAAGAAGGTGATGTAGTATTTATAAGTGGACGAGGAAATAGAAGAATCTTGTGTAATAGTGAAACAACATTTAAGCTAGTTAAAGATAGTGAAGTTGTAGAAAATGTAATCAGAGAACTTGGATGGTAATAATATGGATAGAAGTAAAATTAATCAAAGTGAATTATCATATAGTTCAGGAGCAGGGTTTGCAAAAATAAATCTTTCAACTGGGAGATTATTATATGAATATTATGATGTAGGTATTGGTAATAATTTATTTAATATTGATGTAAGTCATATATATAATTCCATGTTTGATTTATCGCAATATGTTAATACTTATGTAGGTAATAATTTCAAATTAAATGTTCAACAATATATAATTGTTGAAAATGGGAAATATGTATACATAGACTCGATGGGGTATAAACACATATTTGAACAATTATCAAATAATAAATTTTATGATTCAGAAGGATTAGAATTAATATTAGAAGTGAATAATAATTTATTAACTATTAAAGATCAACAAAATAATAGATTAATATTTGAAAACAACAAGATAATTAAAAGTGTTTCAAATATTAATGAAACAAAAAAATTTGATTATGATTCTTTTGGAAGATTGAAAATCATTTATGATACAAATTATCCTAATATGAAATTACTATTCGAATATGATAATAAAACTAATTTATTAAATTATATAAAATATAAAAATGGTATCAATGTCGTAAAAAAAATACACTATGAATATAATGAAAATAATAATTTAATAAAAGTGTCTGATGATATTGAAAAACATATGTTTATTTATGCAAAAAATTATTTAACTAATGTTGTGTCATTAAAGGACAAGTCTACATTCTTATTTGATTATAATATTAATGGTCAAATTGAATCTATAAAGCAAGGATTTGTTACTTTGGAGAGCGTTAAAAAAGAAAAGAATAACTATTATTTAAATGATAATAGTTATGTAGATGAGGATAAATATATTGGAGGAAAGTATATATCAGATGAGAACTTTATTATTAAGAATCCAACAATTTATGGAGAAGATTTAATTTCATATAACAATTTAATTTATGATGATAATAATACAATTGTGGAAAATGAAAAAAATCTAAAGTTTATATACTTTTTTAATGAAAAAGGATATACAGTCTCTGAATTTGAAATTAATAATGGTGATATTAATGATTTGAAAACAACAGAAAAATATGGAAAAGAAACTATGATTTCAAAATCAAATAGTTTAGAAAAAATAAATACTAGAAATGTTCATATTTTAAACATGGATTATATAATTAGTAAAGAAAATTTAATGAAAGACTATTTTGAAAACTTGAAGAGTTATAGAAAATATAAATGTTCTAATTATATAAATTTTATGTGTGATTTTTGGTTAAATATACAACAAAATGTATCTAATTCAAAAGTTAATATTGAAATTAATTCATCAGAAAATGCACAAACTCAAGAAGAAATTTTCTCTTTTAATGTTGATACTTCTGCAATAAATAGCTGGCAACATGTTGCTATACCAATTTGTATAAAGTATCAAAATTTAAATGATATTAAAATAATGTTTGGCGAAAATAATAGTAACAAAATTGTAAAAATTGCAGATATGAAATTATATCATAGTGGAGTGTCAAAATATTGTTTAACAAACGGAGAAAATCGGGGATATGTAGATAAAATAACTAAAATAAAATATAAAATAACCAGTGATTCAGATGAAATCACTGAATACGTTAATTCGAATTTATATTTTAGTGAAAAAGATATTCAATCTACTTACTATAGTTTATTCAAAACGAGGGGCTTAGATGACAGTGATTTACCTTACATTTTATCGAGTTGTGATGGGACAAAAAAAATGTTGGTTAACAGTGTAAAGTTTTATTCTAATAATATAGAGTTTCCAGTAATGTTTGGAAGTGATGAATATGGAAATAATACTAGAGCTTTATATTTTTCTGAAGTAAAGAGTCCTGATAATAATTTATACACTTATGGAATACCACATTTTTTGAAAAATATAAATATTAATGGGAAAAATACTGATTGTATTTTGCAAATTACAGAGATAAATAAAGGTTTAAAATCTGATAAAAACAATCATGAAATGAGTTCAATATACAATTATTATGATATTAATGGGAATCTTTTAAAGGAGATAGATGAATATGGTGTCGAAGTATGCTATTATTATGATGAAAAAGGTCATTTAATAGAAAAAACAATGAAACATGAAGATACTGATGAAGTGATTTCAACAAAATATTCCATTAATGAAACAGAAAGTTCAGAAGAAAGTTATAGAGGTAAAGTTGTTACTACAACTGATGATCATTCGGGTAATATATCTAATATACATTATAACAAAGATGAAGAAAAAAGTTTATCCGTTGAAATGAAATATAATACTACTTCACAAATTAAAAAAATTTCAAATAATTTAGATGGGGCAAATTATTTGAAATATGATAAGAATGGTAGATTGTTGGCAGTAACACCTATTGGATGGAACAAAAGTAATATGTATGGTTTTTTGTTTAAATACAATTTATTGGGTGAAACAACGAATTATTATTTAATGTATAGAGATGAGTTAAAAAAAACTAACAAACAATTGTTATTATCAAGAAACATGAATTATGTAGAAAATAAATTAACAACTTCATATTATAGAGATTTATATAATTCTAGTGAAATAGATACATCAACTGTACATTTTGATAAATACGGAAGAATAACTTCAGTTATTAATGGTGATAAAGAAATTACATATAGAAGACAAGAACTATGGGAAAGTAATGGTGCTAGTAAAATTGAAGAAAAATATGATCCATATGAAAATAGAACTTATAAGTATCATTATAATGAGTTCAATGACTTAACGGAGTATGAGGTTTTTGATGAGGATGGTAAGAGTTATTTTTCTACTAAATTAAATTCACCAAACCAAGTACAATATGGAGGAGTATACTATAAGTGTGAAAACACAAAGGATGAAAGTAAACTAATGAATCCACGAATTAAAGAAACTATTACGGAAGTAGTTAATGATAAACTTGAGATATTACCTATAAAAACATCCTATGAATTTGATAAATTAGGTAGACTAAGTTACAAAGAGGATGTAATTAAGGATGGACTATTTGGAGCAAATTCAAAAGTAACAGAAGAAATAATTTATAAAAAAGGAACATTTCAAGTAGAACAAATTACAAAGAAAATTACTAATCCACTGTCAAAATCCCAAACATATCAAATAAATTATACCTATGACAAAAAAGGAAATATTTCTAATAAAAAAATTACTTCAGAAAGAGGTAATGATAGTGAAGAAACTTTAAATGTATATAAATATGATAATGCAAATAGGTTAATTTTTGAAAGTAGTACAAATTCCTCTTTTATATATGCGGATAAGACATATTCATATAATAAAGATGGAAGTTTATATTGTGAATCTATGGCAGGTGAATCTATATATTATACATATGATAAAGGAAGATTAACAAAAAGAAAAGAGAAATTTATTGAAAACTTATTTGATTATGATAATTTTGGAAATTGTACACATTATAATATTGATTCAAAAACTAAACCTCAAAATATGTTTTGGGAAAGAGGTAACTTATTAAAACAATACACTTGTGATAAAAATATTAAATATTATTATAATGGTGAAGGAGTGCGTTTTAAAAAGACTATTAATGACAATAATGTAGATTATGTATATGATGGTTCAAAGTTAATTAGGGAAGAAAGAAATGGTCTAATGATTAGATATTTATATGATGCAGACGGATTGAGTGGAATTATACCATTATATAATAATGATGAATTTCAATATACATTTGTTAAAGATGCTGAAGATAATGTAATTTCAATATATAATAAGGATAAAGAAGTAGCTTATTATGAATATGATTCATGGGGAAATTGTATGGTATATGATAAGAAAGGTGGAACCATTATTACAGATGAAGGCCATATTGGGAATATTAATCCAATAAGATGGAAATCACAATATTATGATACTGAAAGTAAATTATATTTTATTAATGGTAGATATTATTCTCCGTTAATGAAACAATTTATTTCAGCAGTATCACCAGAAGTTGCATTTTCAAATGCTAATTCTTTATATAGTCTTAATTTGTATAGTTTAACTGTTGCAAATCCTATTAATTTAGTGTATAATACATATACCTATGAAACATTTGAAAAACTTATTTATGATTCTGATGAATTAACAAAATGGCAATATTTTTGGCAAGTGACTTGGCAAAAATTTTGGAATAGTCCGCTCGGGAAAGCTATATCAATAGGTTTAATGGTAATTGCTGTAATAATAATTATTGTTGTTGCATTCTTTAATATTGGTGCTGCTGCTATCTTGGCAAAAGCTTTAGTAAAAAGTGTAGTAATTTCAGGGTTGTGGTTTTTTGGAGCAGCTGCAATAGCTGGCTTTTGCTCAAAAAAAGGTTTTGGTCCCGGTTTTTTTAATTATGTAAATAATAATTGGTCGTTCTCATTGGCTATTACTGGATTTTTTGTAATCATAAGTACTAGCCTTAATATTTCCAGTGCTATTAAAATAGTAAATGCTTCACAAAAGTCAGCACTTCAATATGCTAAAGATGTGTTTGCTACTTCAAAAAGAAAATATAATATGGTATCTACAGCCATTGATAAAAAAACTGGAAAAATTTATTATGGAAAAGCAGGAAGAAATCCTGATTTTATTCCAAATAAACTTTTAAAAGCAAGAGAGTTTCCATCTCTAGAAGATTGGGATGATATTTTTAATTGTGCAGAAGTGAGGGCAGTATCAGATGCTTTAGATGATGGGGCTAGGCTTAGTGATTTAGTAGTAACAACTGTAAGGGTGAAAGATTTGGCCATGGCGCCTATGTGTAGAAATTGTAGAAAACTTCTTCGAGGTATTTTATTAGTTGTCAGTGGATAGGAGGAAATTATGTGTTTTTCTAAAGATGTACTACAATGCTTAAAAAAAAATGGTTGGAATAATGAAAAAAGAAATATTGATCAAATAATTAAATATATAAAACAAAACGGATATGAAGTTAATGAAAATCTAATTCTGTTTTTAGAAAGATTCGATAAGTTTACTTTTAAATTTCCCTTAAAAAAATCAAGAGATAAAGTATTTTTTGATTGCGAGAAAATGATAGCAGAAGATAAAGAAGTAGCATTAGATTATGAGGAATCTGTAGGAGAACAGTTAATACCTATAGGAGAAATTGGTTTTTATTATTTAATTATGATTTCTTTGTCAGGAAAAATATATGCTTCATTTGATGGTTATTTATTCTTGTTTGGAAATAATATTTATGAAATGATTGAAAATTGCTATTATGGAAATAAGGTTGAAGAAATTCCAATTAAAGCTAAGCCATGTACTTTTAAAAATGAAATATATAAAATAAATAAAGATGAAATTAATAAGTATAAAGAAAAATTTAATCACTCTTTTGTAATTGAGTTAGATGGGAAAAAATGTAGTAATTTAAAAAATTTTATTTTAGAATTAAATAAATTAATTCCATTTGATAAAGTATCTTTTGATTTTCAAATGCATATTTTAAATATGAGAAAATTACCTGAGTATATAAATAAGGAATCATATTTAATGATTATAACGAATTATAATTACTTTCTAACTAATGATGTTATTAATAAGGAATTATTTGAAAATAAATATAAAAGTGAAGTATTATCATGGTATGACAATTTAATTGCTGTAAAATTATGGGGTGGCGAATATAAACAGTTTAATATTTTATTAGTTTCTGATTAGTATGATCACGACAATTATTGATAAATGTTATTAACTAATTATATTTTATGAGAAATAAAATAAGTTTATAATTTATTTAAAAGGAGATTATTATTTTTAAAAAATAATAATCTCCTTTTTCTACAAATTATAAAAGTATTATATAAATAATTTATTATAAGTGTATCTAATAAATATGTGCATGATTAACATAAATATTATTCATAAAATTGTGATAACTATTTTAATGGTTTAGAAATATCGATAGTATTAGTAGCCATTAAGCAATTTTTGAGTTATTGATATGTAGAAATAATAGTTCATTTTATTTTACACTAAATTTATTGAAAAATATAAGTTTTATGATATAATATTGTAAAAGGCACGATTAAATTAACAAATTAATATTTGAATAACATAATATTTTTTATATTGTAGTAAAATAGATGGAGGAAATACAATGAATAAAATATCGTTAAATGATTATAAAGGGTCAATGATATATTTTCATTTTTTTGATACATATATAAAATTATTTGAAAAAGGTAAAGAAGTCATATTTAATGAACTCTATATAAATAATAGTTCATATAGAAGATGTAAAGAAAAAGAACAAGGAGTAGGACCAGAGATTATTTCAAAGTTAACTACTTATTATAATATAAAAGAAGTTAATAATGAGGATATAGATAATTATGAAATACTTTTAAATGACCTTTATACAAATATCTATTATAAAAATACTGATAATTACGAAGAAGACTTAAATAAATTAGAAACTTTAATAGCTGAAAATAATTTGATGTCACCAGTTTTTAAATTAATAAGATTATTACTACTTTTGAATTCTAAGAAAAGTGTAGAACAAGTGTATAATGAAAATACTCATGAATATAATTATATAAAAAAATTTAGTTCCTTTTATGTAGGAGAACTAAAAACTATTCTTAATATTATATCTTTATTCTTTGAATCAACTTCAGATAAATGTGAATGGGACCATGATTTCAAAAATGCACTAGCTTATCAAATATTATCATCAAAATGTTTTAAAGACCAAAAGTATATAGAAGCAATATTTTATGCTACGAAAGCAAATGATATTTTAATAACTGATTATAATTACAAAAGAATAATTAGTGTTAATAACATTGTAATGCGTTCACTACTTTATATTGGTAACTACGAAGAATGTATGAAACTATCAACAAAGCAAATTAGAAGTTTAGAATCATTAGGTGTTATAGGATATGATTTAATAGCAACAAAGTCGAGTTTGAATTTATCTTTACTTGGACTTAACAAATATAAAGAAGTTTTAATTAACATTAATAATCAGGAAAAGATGGATTTATCAGATATTACTTCAATGCTTATATGCGAGTATAAATTAAATAAACAATCATTTAAAGATTATTATAAAGATTTTATTGAAACAAATAAATTTAACGAATCAACTTTAAAATACCTAAATTTGCTAACTTATTACTTTACACATAGGGATAAAAAGATATTAAAAACCTTATCAAAAGCAAATATTAGTGGAATTTTAATAAACATTTTACAAAATATCTAAAATGGGCATTTTTATTACTCTAATTAAAAAGTGCTCAAATAATCACCCATTTATTGGGCTTTTTTTTATTAAAACGTATATATTTATAAAAAAATGCTCAATTATACAAACTTTAGTCATTTGACAAAACGTTATTTTTAATGTATACTAGTAATAAGATATTAATGTATAAAGAGAAGTTCAATGTATAAGAGGTTTATATTATTAATTGCTATTTTAGCTTCATTATTTTTAATAGGGTGTAATCAGACTAAGCATATTCATATTAAGTGTGAAGAATGTGGTAAATGTACTGATGTAAATTGTGATGGACTAGAAGAAGAAAGGTGTCAAGGACATCAACATTATATATTTAACTTAACGATAACTGATGAAGATAATTTTATTTATGATAAGACAGCTGAAACAAGTTTTGAATCAGGCACTAAAATTGTGATGCACTCTCGCCCAATAATGGATGCTGATTTAGCAATGTACATAAATGGTGAGTTTCATTCTATTCAAAATACAATTCGAGTAAATGATGAATACGTTTGGGAATACTCTTTTGTAATGCTAGCAAGAGATACTACTATTGAATTTAAGACTCAAACATTAGAATATTCTGATGTAAAAACTATTCTTGGTATTACATCACTAACAAGAGAAGATATCTTAAGAATAAAATATTCAAGTTCTAACATAGAGGATGACAATAAACCTAAACCTGGTACTTTAAAATTAGTTATCAGTATTGCTGACTATGAAGATATTACTTCTATGTTGGAATTTATGAAAGTAACTGTAATTGAAGATAGAAGTGATGACTGGCAAGAAGATGCAGGTATATGTAATAAATATTCAATTTATACAAACGATAAAAAGTATGATTTCGAAATAGTTAATGGATATATATTAGTTAATAATAAACACTATAAAGTTTTAGGGTATGAACCAGGCTGGAACTATGGGGATGTCACTTTTGCTTTTAATACTAATTTAGATTCATATGAGGCATACACATTAGATGGAACTAAAATAGGTGATTTTAATGGTCTATCTGAATTTGAGTTTTATGAAATTGATAGTCCTTTAACAGGTGTAGATGATTATGGATATTTAGAAACTGAGTTTGGAATAATTTATATTCATGATGCAAAAATATTTTACATCAAAGAAGGAGAAAATTATACTTATTATGAATTAGTTTGGGAATGGGAAAAAGACTTTAGTGATATATTTAACAAACATAATTAATAAATAGTTAAGCATCAAGGCAAATACGCTTTGGTGCTTTTTCTCTTTATGCAATTTTTACAATGTAAACTAATAATTATGCATCTTTTATAATTGAAACTATCAAATATAAAACATTACGCAGTATACACACATTAAAGTACTATAAAAAGCCTTCATTAGTGAAGTGAACCCCATTTAGTTCACACATAAAATAAGACTATATCTCCTTATGATATAATGATATCGTAAGGAGGTTTTTTTATGGCAAGAAAAGGAATTAAACACAATAATTATACAGTTGAGTTTATACAAGAAGTTTTGGAAAAATATTATTCTGGCCAAGGTGGATTCACTTCTCTAGCTAATGAGTATAAAATTCCAATTAAAACCATTAAAACATGGGTTTATAGGATGAATAAAGGAATTAATGTTTTTAAAAATAAAAAAACAAACTCATTAGGTCGTCCTAAAGAATTTGAAATTGATTATAAGGAAAGATATGAAATATTAAAAAAATTCCTGACCTTCATAAAAGCACAACGAAAGAAAAAATAATTTTTATTAATCTTTATTTAAACTTATATAGTTTGAAAAATATGTGCGAAGTGTTGAAAATCTCTACTAGAACATATATAAATATAGAAACGTTGAAGATAAAGATTATTATGATTATTTAATTATAAAAAGGTATTACGAATTATGAATAAATATAATTTAAGGGCAGAATACGTAAAGAAAATACATCCACATACATATAAGCGGATTGAAGAAAATGTTGAACCAAACTTACTAAATAGGAATTTTGATATTGAACATCCTAATAAAGTATGGGTAACTGATATAACTTATCTTATATTTAATAATAAACGTGCATATTTATCTACAATATTAGATTTATTTGATCGAAAAGTAGTAGCATATAGAATTTCTAAATTTAATGATAATCAATTAGTTATTGATACATTAAATGAAGCTATAGCTAAAAATAAAGACGTATATGGACTAATCATTCACAGTGATCAGGGTTTTCAATATACGTCTTTTAGTTACAAAGCCATATGCGAGTCAGTAGGTATTCAGATTTCAATGAGTCGCAAGGGAACACCGCTTGATGATTCTCCAATGGAAAGTTATCATAGTATTCTTAAAAAAGAGACTTTGTATAATAATTATATCACAAATTTAGAAGAATATATAGCAATTGTAGAAGATTGGATAGAATTTTATAATACAAAAAGAATTAAAAATAGGAAGAGAAAATAATCTCTTCCTTTTATTTAGACATAAGACTTATTTTATGTGTGAACTAAATGGGGTTCACTTCACTTTTATATCAGTAATTAAAGTCTTATTATTTTCATTAATATAAAGTGAAGTGATAAGAAGTGCTATCAAGAGGATAAAGTCATTATTTATTATAAAATAATATTAGAATAGGATAAAGTAAAGGATAGTATGTTGTAATATTAAATGAGAACACATAGTAGAAAGTATATTTAGAAGATATGTAAGTGGAGATACCTTTTAACAAATGGTGAATGTCCCATACTGATAAACTAAAAAACAAGAAAAGAAGTTTGTTTTCATTAAGTACAATTTAAAGTAGGTTAAAAAAAATACATAGGAAATGCAATAGAGATATCCTAAGTATTATAAGTTAAAAAATATTTGATATAGTATAAACTAAATGAGTGAATTATAATAATATAAGAGGATTATCAAAGATAGATAAAGGTAGATTTCAAGTAAATAGCAATTGGTTTAGATTAAACTACAAACTATAATTCCTAAAATAGCACATATTAAAATGGTAAATATCGCATTAAGATTTTTCTTAAATATTTTTTTTACTATGAATGAAATAGTCATAATAATAAACAAAATAATCATTGAAGCAAGATTAAATTGAAAGGATGATAAATTTATATATCCTATTGACTTTGCAAGTAAAATGAGTCCAGTAGAAAGAATTAAACCAAGAACGACACTATTTATTCCTAAAAAGGCAAACTTAACATATTTGTTATCCATAATATGAGTAAAAAATTTAGCAATTAAAAGAATGATAATAAAAGAGGGAAGAGTTACTCCAATAGTTGCCACGAGTGAACCGAGAAAACCAGAATGAATTGAACCGATATAGGTAGCCATATTAATTGCAATAGGTCCTGGAGTTGATTCACAAATACCAATAAAATTGTAGAATTGAGTTTCGCTTAGCCAACCATATTTTAAAACTGTTTCTTTTAATAGTGGAATCATTGCATATCCACCACCAATTGTAAAAAAACCAATTTTCAAAAATTCGAAAAATAAAAGAAGTAGCTCCATTATAATGTTTTCCTTTCCTTTATCATTGATAATATAATACCGAGTACTGCTCCAATTAAAATTAAAAATATTGAAGAAAAGTTTAAAGCAAATAAATCTAGAAGAACCATTATGAATATTACACTTATAATAATGATTTTTTGCCATATATTTTTCTTCATTTTTATAAACATATCTATCCCTGCTTTGGTTATTAAATAAGCGACAGCACATTTTATTCCTACAAAGGCATATTGGACATAGAGGTTTTCCATTAATTTGTTTAAAAACAAACTAATTATAAATATGAATAAAAAAGCAGGAAATATTACACCAAGAGTTGAAAGCATACTACCCAATAATTTTCCTTTTTTATAGCCAATAAAAGTTGCAAGGTTAATTGCAATAGGGCCAGGGGTAGACTCGGCAATGCCACATATTTCTAGCAATTCATCATTAGTCATCCACCTCTTTTTTTTCACTACAATGTCATTTAATTGAGCAATCATTGCATAACCACCACCAAAGGTAGTTGCTCCTAATTTTAAAAATGTTAAAAATAAATCTAGATAAATATTCATCACTTATTTTCCTCCTTGAGACTAAAGTAATTGTATCTTACAAATCATTATATCTATAAACGCTAAGAGTTTTTCTCGTTTATGTTTTAGTAATAATCTAATATGTTTACAATTATACGTAAAATCCTATATAATTTTGTAATTGAATTTATTATACCACTTGTATAAGTATAAGTAAACTATTATAATTTTATAAAGTGATGAAAAAATTGATAAAGAATGTAATGAATACTAAATAATACAACAAAGGATATCAGTTAATTTTATTTGTTATCTTGACTTAAGAAACATAAGAATGATAGTGAAAAATAGAATTATAAATATTAAAAATACATAATTATTGACATATGTCATAAATAAGAGTAAAATCATATTAAAGGAGAAAACTTTATGCCTAGACCATTTAAGAAAAGATTTATTTGTCAAGAACCAAAATTTAAAAGATTTAATTGTATAAATAATAATGAAAAGGTTACACTAACAGTTGATGAATTTGAGGTAATTAGATTGATTGATTTTGAGTCACTTACGCAACTTGAATGTGCAGAACAAATGCAAGTTGCTAGAACAACTGTGCAATCAATGTATGATAAAGCTAGAAAAATAATTGCTGACGCACTTGTTAATGGCAAACAAATCATAATTGAAGGTGGAGAGTATCAATTGTGTGAGTACTATCAAAGTGGTTGCAAACATGGTTGTGGCAAAAAGTGTCAACTTCTAAATCTAAAAAATGAAAAGAAAGGTCTAAATAATATGAAAACTTTTATAGCAGTTACTTATGAAAATGGAAATGTATTTCAACATTTTGGTCACACAGAAGAGGTGAAAATTTATGAAATAGAAGATAAGAAAATAGTATCTTCAAAAATCTTATCTACCACTGGCTATGGTCATGGAGCTTTAGCAACTTTTTTGAAAAATAATAAGGTTGATGTACTAATTTGTGGTGGTATTGGTGGGGGAGCTCAAGCCGCCTTGATGAATGCAAATATATCTTTTTTTGGTGGTGTAACTGGGAAAGCTGATGAAGTTGTGGAAGCATATGTCAAAGGAACTTTAGAGTATAATCCAGATGTAAAGTGTAATAACCATGAAAATCATAGCGGACATAATCATAGTTGTAGCGGAGAAAATTGTGCCAAAGAACATTGTTAATATAAAATTATTTAAAAAGTCATTAAAAATTTTAGTGACTTTTATTTTACAAAATTTTTATAAAGCACTGAACATCTTTCATCAAATTTTTATAATTTATATGTAAATATAATGAATGAAAGTTCTTGAAGTTACTTGTTAAAAAATACCCATATATTGTTTAAGATAGGATTGAGATTATTTTTTAAAATTTATCATTGGTCTTTGTTAATTAAATAATTTTGATAGAGTAAATGAAGAAAAGCATCACAAATCAATGATGCTAGATTAATGATGCTTTCCGTTAAATTAGTATTATGATAAATTGGTTAGAACTGTATCACAACAATTAAAGTCATAGTCTATGTAATTAGCAATGAAGCTTACTCTAAACTTTCTAGGTGTGCACATCATATTGAATGAATTGGTAACGTTTAAATCTTCTGGTAGGACAAATTTAATACATTTGATAAGTATATCTTGACAAGTATTTTGAGTATGGGCTGGTATGGTTAGAACTTTAAATCCTCTTTTATATTCTACATCAAAATCATCCACTTCATTTAACATAACTGCTAAGGCTACTCGTTTATTTGGACAAACGTTTTTAATTGTAGTATCAATTTGAAGAATTCTACCTAAAGAAGTTAGTTCAATGTCGCCTGCATCAAATTCAATAGAATCTTTGCAACCAGTTATTTCTAAATCAACCTTTGTAGGACATGGTTCTGTGATTACAGTGTCATCACACTCAACTAAAATACTTGGATCTGGGAAGGTTACTACATTTCCTTCAGAATCGGTATAATCAATATCTTCATTGACTTTTATTTCACCTGTGCAAGGTCCAATATGTTTAACGGTAAACTCTAATATTGCACCTTCAGAACCGGTTACACCTAGTTCATCAATTTTCCATTCAACCGTTGTATTATTTAATTTTATAGCATTTCCAATGTTTGGTGTATCAATATCAGTTATTTCAAAACAATCATTTATTGTATCTGTAAGTACAATATTTGTTGCACCGGTTTTAGAAATATTTTTTGCCAAATCTTCAAAAATATTTTCTAATTCTTCATCATCAGGTGTAATAACTACATAAGCACTATCAGGATCAGATGCCCATGCATTTAATGCATTTACATCAATTCCAGTTTGTCCAGATAGACCAATACTATAAATAATTATTCCTTGTGATTTAGCTAAAGTGGCAACAGTATTAGGATTGCCACCTGCTGTAGTTAATCCATCGGTAAACATGATCATTACTTTTGCATTTGTTGATGTTGGTTCAAATAATTGTAATGCTTTTGTAAAGGCATCTGCATGATTTGTAGATCCAGATGCTGATAAATTATCTACAGCCGTTTTTAAATCATTAACTGAAGTTATTAATTGTGTATCTTGAGTTGCTGTAGTTGAAAAACTTACAATACCAATTCTACTTCCACCTCCTATTTGTCCATCATGTGAGCTATCAGTTGATTCATCAATAATATCAATAAACTTTTTAGCTCCATTTTTTAAATTTGCAAGGGCACTACCAGCCATACTACCAGATCTGTCTAGAATTAAAACTATATCTGTAGGATTGGTTGTAATATCAGGTGAAGCGGTTAAAGATAGAGTAACTTTAAACGATTCATTACATGATATAGTAGTGGCATTGACTTGCTTGTTGGAATTTGTTATTCCCATTTTATCAATTCCTTTCTGAATCTATTTTAGATTCATTATATTTTATGAATAAAGTAAAAAAAGGTATGGGGGCATAAAACGTTATCTATATTTTTTTAAAAATAATTTATTTATAATTATTATGAAAAACATTTTAGTTGAGATTAAAAATAAGTAAAATTTTATTTTAATATATAATATAATAGTTTCAATTCATAAAGTTATTATTGATAAAATAGTTGAAAAGGATAAAAATTTAGTGTATAATAATAAAGAAAATGGAATGAAAATATTATAAATTCTTAAAATTGTGCAAAAATAAAATATGATTTAGTATTGTTTTTATGTTATTGTTTCTTGATTATTTCCTACTTTTTATTAAAAAATTAAAAATAAATATTTTAAAAATTGATGATAATAGGATTAAGTGGTGATATTGATGAGAAAAGAAATAGATGAAAATTTATTATATTTGATTTATTCAGTAGTAGAAGAAATACCAAGAGGAAATGTTGCTACTTATGGTCAAATTGCAAAATTAATAGGTAGAGAAAATAATTCTCGATTTGTAGGTAGAGCTTTAAAAATGTCTCATTTGTATGGTGAATATCCTTGTCATCGCGTTGTTAATCATAAAGGTAGAGTTGTAATTGGTTGGGATGAACAAATCACATTACTAAAAGCAGAAGGTATTTCATTTAAAGATGAATATCATGTCGATTTAAATAATTATAAATGGAGAGTTTAGATTTTTAAAAAATATTAAGAATATAGTGGTAAAAATATGAAAAGAATATTAAAGTATGAATCTAAAAGAAAAATAAATAAACAAAGATTTAAATTTTTTTTACATAAAGGTGGAGCAGTTAATTTTTTTTTAATTTTGGCAACAACTATTTATATTATAGCAAATAGTATGAAGCAAATTATAGATACTATAAATAAGAATGAATTAACTTTTATTTTTGCTACTATTTCATTAATAGCAGCTATTTTTGCTTTAATTGCCCAAATTATTAAGTTTTGTCTTGATTGGAAAAAGTTTTTTTCTCCAGTAGCCAATGTGTATGAATACAAAAATAAAATAAATAAAGATTATGTTTTAAAAATCTTTTTTACAAAAGAGGATAAAGCATTATCAGAAAAAGCTTTACAAAGTGGATATGTTATTGCTAGAAGAGAAAATTCGAGTTATATATATTCAGATAAGGTAAATGAACTCCTATTTAAAGGAAAATATGATTTAAAAGTTATTATTAAAAATAAAATTGTAACTGAAGAAGAACAAATTGTGCTAGCATCTATTCTTCAAAAATATGTTGAATCTAAAGGTAATATTTATAATGATCAATTACTAGGTCAAGTTACGGATTTGTTTATAGACTTACCAAAAGAAATTGTTTTAAATAAGACTTGCTATTTTAGTAATAAAGCAACTAATGATATTGTATATTCTAAATTTTGTTCTAAAACGAAACAAACATATGAATTTAATGGTTATAAATTTACTTTAGATGCCAATAATCAATTATATGATTTAATTGATTCTAATGCGGCCAACATCATAGGTGTTTCAACTATTATTTTAACAAATGATAATCATTTAATTTTATCTATTCAAAATAGTAATAGTGATGAATCTGCTGGTTTAATTGTTGCAACAGGGTCGGGTTCTGCAACTGTTAAAGACTATCAAAAAAATCAATCATTTTATGAATTTTTGACAACAGGAATGGAAAGAGAATTAATTGAAGAAACCTCTAATTCTTTAAGGTATCAAGATTTATCTTTATGGTTTAGAATTTTTAATCAAAATAGTATTAGAAAATATAAACATCAAGAAGAAAAATTACAAAATAGATTAAAAGAATTATTTAAACCAAATAGTACAAAGGTTTATTGTTATAATAGAATTTTACATCGAGGTGGTAAACCAGATTTTTTTGGTATCACTAAAGTAAATTTAACATCAGCACAAATTAAACCACTCATAGATGATTGTAACATTCATACTAAAGAATTACTTATAAACGAACTGAAGTTAGTATTGGATAAAAGAAAAGATAAAATAGATGAAGTTTTAAAAGCCCATGATGTAATGCTTTCTAAACTTAATAATGGAACTATTATAGATGGTAATTATAGTGTTATTAAAGAATTTATTGATTTAAAAAAAGAAGTAACAAAAAATTATAAACTTAAGTTTCGACCATTGGAATATGAAAATTTAGGACTTTTTATAATTAGTTTAGATAGTTTAAAGAATATGACGTTATTAAATGATAATACAATATTTTCTTTACAAGTAGAGTATATGGTTAAATGTTTATTAAAGGTTATTGAAGAGATTTAAAAACAAATAAAATAGGTATATATTATGCGAAAAGGATATACCTATTTTTTTGTTGTCAAATTTTGCAAAAATATATATACATTATGGTTGACATTTATAATAATAATTCGTATAATATGATGGTGTTTAGAAATATTAAACAAAAAGTTTATTTTAATAAAACAAAAGGAGGAAATATGACAATTGGTAATAAGATTAAAAATCTTCGAAATCTTTGTCAATTAACTCAAGAAGAATTAGCAGATCGCTGTGAGTTAACGAAGGGATATATTTCTCAATTAGAAAACGATTTAACTAGTCCATCAATTAGTACGTTAACAGATATATTGGCTGCTTTAGGTACTAATCTCCATGAATTTTTTAAAGAAGAAGAAGAACCACAAATTGTTTTTACTAAGGATGACTATTTTGAAAAAACCTCCGATGATGTGAAAACGATTTGGCTTGTTCCTAATGCGCAAAAAAATGAAATGGAACCTATATTATGTGAATTAAAACCTAAGGCAGAGGCAACCTTAGATATGCCTCATGAAGGTCAAGAATTTGGTTATATCTTAGAAGGTAGTATTACAATTGTTTATGGTAATTATAGGTATGTTTGTAAAAGTGGAGAAACTTTCTATTTTACTACTGATAAAAACCATTATATTTATAATCATACAAATCAGATTGCGAAAGTTATTTGGGTTAGTAGCCCACCAAATTTTTAGGTATTATGGAGGAAATGATGGTAAATAATAAGTTAATTGAATTAAAAAATATTGTCAAATCGTATGATGGTGAAATAGTTGTTGATCATATGAATTTATATATTCGTGAAAATGAATTTATTACACTAGTTGGTCCTTCAGGATGTGGAAAAACAACTACCCTTAGAATGATTGGAGGCTTTGAAAAACCTGATGAAGGTGAAATTATTATGAATGGTCAAGTTGTAAATGATTTACCTCCTCATAAAAGACCGATTAATACTGTTTTTCAAAAATATGCACTCTTCCCTCATCTTAATGTTTATGGTAATGTTGCATTTGGTTTAAATAATCGAACATATCAAGAATTAATAGATTTTTATACTTTAGAGAAAGTAAATAAGAAGGTAGAAGAATTATATCCTAAAAAAGATATAGAAAAAAAACCATCTAGACTACAATTAAAAAAAGCTATCAATGCATTGATAGATGAAAGTGTTAAGAATGCTCTTAAGATGGTTAATTTAGAGGGATATGAAAAAAGAAAAGTTGACTCAATGTCTGGCGGTCAACAACAGCGAATTGCAATCGCTAGGGCTATTATTAATAAACCTAAAATATTACTTTTAGATGAACCACTTGCGGCACTTGATTTAAAGCTTAGACAGAATATGCAATATGAATTAAAAGAGATGCAAAGAAAATTAGGTATTACCTTTATTTTTGTTACGCATGATCAGGAAGAGGCTTTAACAATGAGTGATACAGTAGTTGTTATGAGTAAAGGGGTTATTCAACAAATTGGAACACCAGAAGATATTTATAATGAACCTAAAAATTCTTTTGTTGCAAATTTTGTAGGTGAAAGCAATATTATTCAAGGTATTTATAACGGAAATAAACAAGTAACTTTTATGAATCAAACTTTTGAGTGTGTTGATGAAAACTTTAAAATTGGTGAAGAAGTTCAAGTAGTTATTAGACCAGAGGATTGGGATGTAGTACCACTTGATAAAGCAAAGTTGATTGGTAGGGTTGATGCCTCTGTTTTTAAAGGTGTTCATTTTGAGCACTGTGTAATAATTCAAGAAAAAGAACTCATCGTGCATACATATGAATTTGTTAAAGTTGGTGAACAAATCGGTCTAAATGTTGATCCTTATGAGATTCATTTGATGAAAAAAGAAATGGTCGATGCTGAAGAAGTTTTAGAAGAAATTTTAAATGCTGAGGATGGAATTGTTGAAGATGAAGAGATTTAGTAAATTATCAATTCCATATTTAATTTGGATGATACTACTAGTAATGATTCCCATTGGTATTTTAATTATAATGGCTTTTCAAAAAACTAATGGTATCAAAATTTTTGAGGGTAAACTAGATTTTAATAATTTTAAAGTTCTTGCTACACCAAAAGTTATTGAATCTTTGTGGCTTTCATTTTTATATTCTTTAGTTGCTACTATTTGTTGTATTATTATTGCTTATCCAATTGCGTATATTATTGCAAGAGCACATTTTCATAATCGCTTTTTGGTTTTATCATTTTTAGTTCTTCCAATGTGGTCTAATACTTTACTTAGAACTAAAGCAATTGCTAGTTTATTTATGGAAGGGAATATTATTTCATCTATGTTTGCAAAAATTGGATTAATTTTGCCTACTTTAGATTTATATGGTAAACCTCTTGGGGTTATTATTGGAATGGTTTCCATGTATTTACCTTTTATGATTTTGCCAATTTATACAGTGCTTGAAAAAATTGATCATTCTTTATATGATGCAAGTGATGATCTTGGAGCTAATTCATTTAAAACTTTTTGGAAAGTAACTTTTCCAATTTCCTTAAAAGGAATTATTACGGGAGTTATTCTTGTTTTCTTACCATGTGCTACTGGATTTGGAATTGCTGAGGGTCTTGGTGAATCAGGATTAATTGGTACTTTTATACAACAACAATTCGGAAATAATTCAACATATGGGATTGGCGCTTTAATATCATTGGTTATTCTAATTATTATTACCGTCTCTTTATTTATCGTTGGAAAGGTTGATAAAGAAGGAGAGACATTGTTATGAATAAGGCTAAAAAAATATGTTCAATCTTATTTAAAGTAATTTTTTTAGGACTTGCTATTATTTTAATATATATGCCAATTGTTGTAATTGCTTTGCAATCATTTAATGGTTCTAAAAATAATGAAATTTTTACAGAATTTTCTTTTAAATGGTATGGTGGGTTAATTTCTCCTGAAACTTTTTTAACAGGAAATGATATTCAAAATGCAAGAGATTTACAAAAAGCTATTCTAAATACTTTGACTATTACAATTTTATCAACTTTAATTTCAACAATTTTAGGAGTTATTTTTGCTTTAGGAATTCATTCTTTATCGAGAAAAAAACGTCAAAGAATGATTCTTTTGAACAATGTTCCTATTATAAATGCTGATATTGTTACTGGTGTCACTTTAATGATTGTTTTTTCTATTATTTTTTCAGAATTAGGTTTTACAAGTTTACTATTATCACATATTTTCTTTTGTATTCCATATGTGGTATTAAGTGTTTTACCAAAATTATCTGAAATTGATAATAATCTATATGATGCGGCTGTTGATCTTGGATGTAATCCTTTTAAAGCTATTTGTAAAGTAATTTTACCTGCTATTAAATCAGGTATTTTAATGGGCATGCTTTTAGTTTTTACAATGAGTATTGATGATTTTACAATTAGTTTTTTTACAGGAGCTAGAGTCTTCAGCAACGTTTCAATGATTGTCTATTTGAGAAAGGGGAAAGCACTATCTCCTAGTGTTTATGCCTATAATACCATTTTAACATTTGGTATATTATTTGTTTTAGTTGGTTATAATTTATATGTTCATTTTAAGAACAAAAAGAAAAAATCAAAATAATTAAATAATTGGAGGAAAAGATTATGAAAAAATTATTATTATGTTTTGTTATTGTATTTGTTAGTGTATTTTCTTTAACAAGTTGCAAGAAAAAACAAAAATTATATTTACTGAATTGGAATGAGTATTTAAATGGTGATTTGGTAACAAAATTTGAAAAGAAATTTAATTGTAGTATCGTTCATTTACCAAGTGAGTCAAATGAAGATATGTATACAGTTATTAGTAATGGACAATATGCAGTAGATGTTGCAATTCCTTCTGATTATATGATTCAAAAACTTGTTAATGAAAAATTATTACATAAACTTGATTTTAATAAAATGTCTAATTATCAAAGCGATATGTTCGATGAAAATTTAACAAAGTTAAGAAAATCATACTTTGAAGATAATGAATCATATGCGGTACCATATTTTTGGGGTACAATTGGCATTATGTATAACGATCGTACAGCAGGTCTTGAACAAAAAATTAAAGATAATGGTTGGGATGTTTTCTTTGATGATACATTAGTGGATAAAAATCAAATAAAAATGGGTATGTATAATAATCCTCGAGATGCAATTGCGGTAGCAGAGTTATATCTTGGTTATAGTTTAAATGAAACCGATAGTACGAAATTAAATAATGTACAAAATCTTTTAATAAATCAAAGTAGAACTTTTGATGTTAAATATGCCTCAGATGATTTAAAAAAATGGGTTGCTGGAGGGAAAAATTTAGATTTTGCAATGGTTTATTCGGGAGATTTCTTTGATCAGTTATATATTTTAGAAGAGGATGGTTCAGATCAATATATTAATATGTATGTACCAGATAACACCAATCTATATTTTGATGCAATGGTAATTCCAACTACATCCAAAAATCCTGATCTTGCTTATGAATTTATAAATTTTATGCTTGATACTGATAATATTGTTGAAAATGTATCGTATGTTGGATATTGTCCTTGTACGAAAGCCTCAATCGAAGCTTTAAAAAATGATGAATATTATTCACAATTATTAGAAACTTATCCGGCATTTTATCCTGGTAATGCTATTAATGGAGAGATATATTATGATTTAGGTGATGATATTTATAAGAAACTAACAGATATATATAATGCAGGAAGAAATGCATAAAATTTAAATTTTATATTAAAAACTAAGTTTATTTTAATGAACTTAGTTTTTTAATTTATAGTAGAAATTAACAAATAATAATAGGATTTAACTCTTGGCAATTTTGTAAAAATATGCTATAATAATGGTGAAAAGAAGGTGAATTAAATGAATAAAAAAATATCTTGTCTTTTATTAATTATGTTGGTATGTTTGCTTATGTCGGGATGTAATAAAAAGCATACACATAATTATAAAGATGCAACTTGTACACAGCCTAAAACATGTATTATATGTGGACAAACAGAAGGTAATCCTTTAGGACATATATATGATAATGATTGTGATGATATATGTAATGTTTGTGAAGAAACTAGAATTGTACAACATCAATTTAGTGATGCTACATGTGAAAATCCAAAAACTTGTGTTATTTGTGGCAAACAAGAAGGACAGGCCTTAGGACATTTATGGGCTGATGCAACTTTTGATGAGGCTAAAAAGTGTTCTAGATGTGGAAAAATAGAAGGTAATGATCTATTAACTGAAGCTTTAAAAGAGTTTATTCCTCAAAATACTTCTACAAAATTAGATTTACCAAGTTCTATTTTGGGATATGATGTAACTTGGACATCATTAGATAAAGATGTTATGCTAGATGATGGTGTAATTGTTGCAAGTGATATTAAAAAAACCGTTAAATTACAAGCGAAAATTGAAATAGATAAAACTACATATATAAAGACTTTTGAAATTGGTGTTAATAGCACTAGTGTATCCAAGGGTAAATATGATGTAGCTTATAATTATTATGTAACTAAACTATCGAATGGTCTTGTCAAAGATGTAACCTTGATTAAGAAAGATTATAATGGATGTAGTGTAAGATATTTAAGCCTTGATGAAAATATAATTACATCAGATGGTAAAATCAAACAAACGACAGTTGATCAAAGTGTTATTATGAATATATATGTAATTCAAAATGGTATTGCAGTATTATATCCAACTGAAGTTACAGTATTATCTTTTACAGCTATTCAAAGAATAGAGCTTACGAAGGTAATTGTGGATCAAATGATAGAAGATTTTCAAAATGGTGTAATCACAACATTATCCACATTTAATGATGAATATGGAGTAACTATAAATTGGAATTCTAATATTCCTGAATTCTTTGTTTTAGAAGATAAGGTTTTGACACCAATTACTAAAACAAATGTAAGACTCAATTGTACATTAAGATATGATGAAGTTTCAAATTCTATTGAGTATGATTTAGAAAATGTTGGTGGTAACATGACAGAAGAAGAATATATTACTGAGCTTGTAAAATATATTAGTAAAATAGAATTAAAAGGTTCTATTAATCATTTGCATAAAGAATACAATGATGAATTATTTTTAGATTATCAAGAAAGAATCAATTCATATGGAGTTTTAAATTTAGCAATGCCTACTAGTCCAGTAGTAAAAAAAGAATATATGGTGGATATCAATAGAACGGATTTTAAAAATAAATTTTTTGGTTCAGGAACACTTGGTACAAATCTTAAACCAATAGTTGGACAAAATTATTTAAATGAAAAATTTTATGAAGGGTATCAAATGCCAAATAATAGTAACATTTTATGGATTACTGTTCATGAAAGTGCGATGACTTTAAATGGACAAACTGCTGAATTTTTAGCAAAAGTACAATATCGTTATGCTTTTGAACAAAATGATGCTAGAGCTGCTTCTTGGAATTATCAAGTTGATGCGTATAATATTTATCAAAGCTTTGATGATAATGTTATTTGTTGGCATGCTGGAGATGGTACTGCAACTCCAGGAAGTGGTAATAATAATGGGATTGGAATTGAAATGTGTGTAAACCAAGATGGAAATTATGAGGGAACACTTGCTAATAATGCCAAACTTGTTGCATCACTTATGTTACAATATAATTTGACTCTTGACAATGTCAAACGCCACTATGATTTTTCTGGTAAAGAATGTCCTAGTTATTTAATTAGAACTGGACGTTGGGAAGAATTTATTGAAATGGTAAGAAAAGAGTATCTAATTCAAAAATATTTATATGGAGCAACCATTGAATATCAACTTTCAACAGATACTTATCAAACAACTGATGAAGTATTGGATAATTTATTTATTGAAGGTGGAAATGGTCTTTGGTATAATAAACCAGTATCAGTTGAAACTGAGATTGATTTTGTAATCCATGTTACAAAAAATGGTAAAAAATATACATCATCATCAACTATTATGTTATTACCAGATGAAAACTAAAAGGAATGATTATGGATAAATATTTAAAAATTAGTGATGATGTAAAATATGCTTTAGACAATCATTTGCCTATTGTAGCCTTAGAATCAACAATTATTTCACATGGCATGCCTTATCCTAAAAATTTAGAAACGGCTTTAAATTGTGAACAAATAATTAAAAAGTTAGGTGCTTTTCCCGCAACCATTGCAATTATTAAAGGTAAACTTTGTGTAGGTTTAACAGAAGAAGAACTTACTTATTTGGCAAAATCTGGTAGTAATGTTATTAAAACTTCAAGACGTGATATTCCAGTTATTGTATCAAAGGGTCTAGATGGGGCGACTACAGTTAGTGCTACAATGTATATTGCAAGTCTTGCCAAAATAAAAATATTTGCCACTGGTGGAATTGGTGGTGTGCATCGTGGTGCAGAAATAACAATGGATATTTCGGCTGATTTAGATGAATTTGCTAAAACAAATGTTGCCGTAGTTTGTGCTGGTGCTAAAGCTATTTTAGATTTAGGAAAAACTTTAGAATATTTAGAAACCAAAGGAGTTCCTGTCATTGGGTATCAAACTAAAACTCTTCCAGCTTTTTATACAAGAAATAGTCAATATAAGGTTGATTATCAGATGGATACACCAGATGAGATTGCTAAGATGTTAAAAGTGAAATGGGATTTAGGTTTAAATGGTGGCGTTTTAATTACTAATCCAATTCCTTGTGATGCTTCTTTAGATGAAAATTTAATGAATGAGTCTATAAATAAAGCATTAAATGAAGCAAATGAAAAGCAAATAAAAGGAAAAGATATTACGCCATATTTACTCGCTAGCATTAAAAATATCACAGAAGGAAAAAGCTTAGAGGCTAATATTCAACTTGTATATAATAATTGTTTACTTGCTGCCGAAATTGCTAAAGCTTATCAAAATAACGATGAAATTTAAAACTTTTTTGGCAATGTATAAAAATATTATTATTTTAGTATGGTGGTTAGCCATTTTAGTTATTTTTAAAGTTTGGAATAATTTTAATTTCTCTAATGGTAATTCTATTTTATTTATTATTTTGATTGTTGTTTTGCCGCTTGCTTTATATATATTTGGTGTTATATATAAAAAAAGACTTTTAAAACAAAAAAATTTAAGAAAAAAACCTTTTTTTGAAATTATTCAAGATGATTATAAAACTAAGAAATTACAAAAAGAGTTTTTGGAACAAGTTGAATTTTTAAAATTAAATTTAAATAGTAAAGAAAATCAACTTCTTTTGTCAAATAATAAAATTGAAATTAGTTTTGAAAAAAACTATACTAAAATTAATCTTTTAAATACAAAGATTACATATTATTTTTATTATAGTAATTATATTAATAATTTTACAAAATTTGATAAACGTATGATACAATATCATTCAACTAAATATCTATATAATCAAATAATAGAATTATTAAAAAAACTTACTTGTAATCAACTTACATATATGGAAAATAAGAAAAATTGTAAATTAATTGATAGTATTACAAAAGAGATTCTCTATGATAATAATAAAAAGACTGATAAAAAACAAAAATATACAAATGTTATTCCTATTAATTTAAATGAGAATAAACCTTTTTAGCTAAACCAGCTAAAAAGGTTTATTTTATTGTATAGAATATTTTTATTTAAATATAATAAAAAAGTATTATATTTGAAAAAAAATATGTAGTATAGTAGAATATAGATACCCCCCCTATGGGATGGGTATAGGAGGATATAATATGATACGCAAAAAATTTAGCGTTGGTGGGATGACATGCTCTAGTTGTAGTGCTCATGTAGAACATGATGTATCTTTAGTTGAAGGTGTAAATCATGTCGAAGTAAGTCTTATGACTAATTCAATGATTGTTGAATATGATGAGTATATTACAGATGATGATAAAATTATAAAAGCAGTAGAAAGTGGAGGTTACTCAGCAAGTTTATACATTAAAGATCGCAAATTAAATAGTAATAATCAAAAAGAAGAAAAAAACAAATTGAAAAAATTAATAGCCTCAATTATTTTAATGTTTATTTTGATGTATTTTTCAATGGGACCGATGATTGGGTTACCACTACCTAAGATATTTGAAAATCATCAATATGCTTATTTAAATGGATTTATTCAATTAATTTTCTTAATTCCAATCATTATTTTAAATAAACATTATTTTATTCATGGATTTAAACGTTTATTTAAATTTTCACCAAATATGGATTCATTAATAGCTTTGGGTTCTGGGGCAAGTTTAGTGTATGGAATTTTTGCTTTAATCATGATTATAATTGGTATCAAAACACAAAATATGTCATTAATTGAAAGATACCATATGGAATTATATTTTGAATCAGCAGGAATGATTTTAACTTTAGTATCATTAGGAAAATATTTTGAAAATCGTTCTAAACGCAAAACTACACAAGCTATTACAAAACTTCTTGATTTAACCCCTAAAATGGCGTTATTATTGAAAGATAATGTAGAAGTAGAGATAAATGTAGATGATATTAAGATAGGGGATGTTTTGATTGTAAAACCAGGAACTAGTATTCCCATTGATGGAAAAGTAATAGATGGTATTAGTAGCGTTGATGAATCTACTCTAACGGGTGAGTCAATGCCAGTTTTAAAAGAGATAGGTGATTTAGTTAAAAGTGGAACCACTAATATTAATGGGATATTAAAAATTGAAGCAACTTGCGAGAGTAATGATACAACATTACAAAAAATCATTGATTTGGTAGATGTTGCTAGTAATTCAAAAGCACCTATTGCAAGACTTGCGGATAAAATTAGTTTATATTTTGTTCCTATTGTTATCGGTATTTCGGTTATAACTTTTATTGTTTGGATTTTAGTAAGCCATAATTTTGAATTTAGTCTTGCAAGAGCTATTTCTATTTTAGTAATTTCATGTCCTTGTGCACTTGGACTTGCAACACCAGTAGCTATTATGGTGGGAACTTATAAGGCTGTTAATTATGGTATTCTAATTAAATCAGGAGAAAGTCTTGAAACCTTACATAAAGTAAACACGATTATTTTAGATAAGACAGGGACGATTACTTATGGCAAGCCTCATATCACTGATATTATAACTTACAATATAGAGGAAGAGGAATTATTGAAAATAGCTTATTCACTAGAAAAAAATTCAGAACATCCTTTAAGTTATAGTATTAATCAACTTGCTATTTCAAAAGATATAGTTTCATATGAAGTTAGTAGTTTTGAAAATATTTTAGGTAAAGGTATTAAAGGAGTAATAAATGATAAAGAATATTTTATTGGGAATACTTCATTATTAAATCAAGAATACGATTTAGATAAATATCAAGAATTATCAAATAAGGGGAAAACAGTTATTTTTGTTTTTACAAATAGTGAAATTCTTGGGATGATTGCCTTAAAAGATGAGGTAAAACCATCAACAATTAAGGCTATTGAAATGTTTAAAGAATTAGAAGTTGAGACTATCATGCTTACTGGTGATAATGAAGATACTGCTAGAGTAATTGCTGAAGAATGTGGTATTACAAAAGTAATTGCTAAAGTATTGCCAGAACAAAAAGCAAAAGTAACAGAAGAAATAAAAGCATCTGGCAAAATAGTTGCAATGGTTGGTGATGGGATTAATGATTCAGTCGCTTTAACAATGGCAAATGTTGGAATTGCAATGGGTGGCGGTACAGATGTTGCTATTGAATCGGCCGAAGTTGTTTTAATGAAAGATGACTTATCAGAAGTCGCTACAGCAATTAAACTTAGTAAAAAAGTTATTGCTAATATAAAAATGAATTTATTTTGGGCATTTTTTTATAATATGTTGTTTATTCCGATTGCTGCAGGAGTGTTATATGTACCATTTAATATTACATTAAGTCCAATGATATGTGCATTAGCGATGAGTTTAAGTTCAATATGTGTAGTTCTCAATGCTTTAAGAATTAATAATTTTAAAAAGGAGAAAAAGTGATATGAAAAAAATTATACAAATTAATGGAATGAAATGTGAACATTGTACATCAAGAGTTGAAGAAGCCTTAAAAAAAGTTCCTAATGTGAAAAGTGTAAAAGTTAATCTTGCAAAAAAGGAAGCCATAATTAATGGTGATGTTGATAATAGTATTTTAGAGGAAACAATTAAAAATGCAGGATACGAAGTAGTTTCAATTAGTGTCAAAAAAGGATTATTTGAATGAGAGCAGATAAAAAACAAATTACAAGACTTCTGAATACCGCAAAAGGTCAAATTATGGGAATTATTAAAATGATTGATGATGATAAATATTGCATTGAGATATCTAATCAATTATTAGCAGTTGAAGCAATTATTAAGAAAGCTAATCAAGAAGTTATTAGGGCACATCTTGAAGGATGTGTAAAGGAAGCAATTACCAATGGCGAAGATACTCATCAAAAGATTGATGAGATTATGCAAACAATAATCAAAATGTCTAAGTAAAAAAGAAGAAATTATAATTTCTTCTTTTTTATTCAATGCATAAAGCATAAAAACTAAATTCAGGAAGGATCAATTCTTTTTCTAAAACCATTTCATCGTTGCAATTGTAACAAAAAACAGTTTTTTCTTGCAATTCTGGTGGTAAAATAAGATTTATTTCACGAGTATTATGATTAATAATAAAATAAAAATTATCTATTCTAGTAATTAAATTATGCTTTCCAACTTCTAAAAATTCTAAATCCATATTTTTAATATCTTTAGTTAAATCATTTATATATGATAAGTAAGGATTAGAATCATCTTTAATATCTTTAAATAGTTCATATTTATAAAACCAAAGAATTAATAAAGCATTCATTTTTTCATCCATTTTAGTTGTGTTTTTGTAGTTTATAATAAAGTTTTGAAATTCATCCTTATTAATAATTTCCAAATGATCTAATTTTAATAAATAATCAATGAGATCAATTTTTAAATTTATAAAATCTTCTATTAATTTTTCAATTATCATGCATTTATCTCCTTTATGTGATTTTATTTTATAACATAATTATAAAAAAAGCAAGAATATGATATAAAACATTATGCTTTTAAAAAATAATAAAATGTAGTATAATAACAAAAGTTAAATAAGAAAGGAAGATGGCAAATGGATTTAAAATGTAAAGATGGATGGTTAGAAGTAATATGTGGATGTATGTTTGCAGGTAAAACAGAAGAGTTAATTAGAAGAATTAATCGTATTAAATATGCTAAAAAAGATATTGTTGTTTTTAAACCTGTTATTGATGATCGATATGATAAAAAGCAAGTCGTTTCTCATTCTAATCAAAGAGTTGATTCGATTCCCATTAAAAACTCTCAAGAAGTTTTTTCTTATTTGGATAAATTACCTTATGCAGTAGCTTTTGATGAAGCTCAGTTTTTTGATGATGGATTGGTGGATGTTACAGATCGGCTTGCTAATTCTGGAGTTAGAGTAATTGTAGCAGGACTAGATCAAGATTTTAGAGGTGAGCCATTTGGCATAATGCCAATTTTGATGTCTAAAGCTGAATATATAACAAAACTTCAAGGGATATGTATGGTTTGTGGTGCTCCTGCAACCAGAACGCAAAGAATTATTAATGGTCATCCTGCGGCCTATGATGATCCAACCATTTTGGTTAGTGCAAAAGAAAAATATGAATCTAGATGTAGGCATTGCCATCAAGTTTTTAATAAAACATATGATAAATAATAATGATGATTTTTATTATATGAATGAGGCTTTGAAAGAAGCTTATAAAGCATATAGAGCCGATGAAGTTCCAGTTGGATGTGTAATTGTTAATAATGGAAAAATAATTGCAAGAGCTCATAATAAAAGGCAAAAAAAACATAATGTTTTTGGACATGCTGAAGTGTTGGCTATTAAAAAGGCTACTAAAAAATTACATTCTTGGATTTTAGATGAGGCAACAATTTATGTAACATTAGAACCATGTTTAATGTGTGCAGGGTCTATTTTACAAGCACGGATAAAAAAACTTGTTTATGCAACTCCTGAAAAAAAATTTGGAGTTATTGAAAGTAGGATGCAAATTTTTAATAATCAATCATTATTTAATCATCAAATTGAAGTTGTTAGTGGCATTTTTAAGTTAGAAGCTAGTAAAATTTTAAAAGAATATTTTAGACAAAAAAGAAAGTCTAAAATAAAGATTAACAAGTAAAATCAATATAATAAAACGTTGACAAAAATAAAAAAATGGTGTATAATAAGATTGTAAATAGGTAATGGATTTACGGTAGGGGAAAATCTCAACTTAGATACCTTCATCCAAGGTTCCATGGTGAACCAGGTCAGGTCTTGATCGAAGCAGCCTTAAGCTTATGTAACTTGTGGATGGGGGGATCTAAGTTGAGATTTTTTAAAAGAAGGAGGATTAATAAAGTGAAAAAAGTATATGTTTTAATTTCAATTTTTATGTGTAGTTTATTTCTTTTTACTGGCTGTCAAAAAACTTATACAATTACTTTTGATGCAAATGGTGGAGTTTGTGAAATAGACAAAGTTGATTGTAAAAAGAAAGAAACTATTCAAGTTCCAAACAAACCAACAAGGGAAGGATATAATTTCTTATATTGGGAAAAAAATGGTAGTCAATTTAATTTTGATGAGGCTATCACCTCTTCTTTTACTCTTGTTGCTAAATGGGAAATTCAAAAATATAATGTTATTTTTGATACCGATGGTGGAACATACATTGAAGATCAAAAAGTGGAATATGGTAAAACAATAAAAGTTAGTAACCCTACGAAAGAAGGATATGAGTTTATTGGTTGGTCTTTAAATGGTGAAGTATATGATATTTCCACTCCTGTTAAAAGTGATTTAATTTTGCTAGCAATTTGGGATGATATAAAATATACGGTGACTTTTGATGTAGCAGGTGGCGATGAACTCGAACCTATAAAAATTAAAAATGGTGAAAGTTTAGGTAAAATTATTCCAACTAAAGAACATAATAGTTTTGTATGTTGGTTATTAAATGGTGAAGTATATGATACAACAACCCCAATTACTTCTAATATTACATTAGTTGCTTCTTGGAAAGAAGATTATAAAGTAACTATTCATTATAATAATGGCGATCCAAATTTAGTTTTATATGCAAAAGAAGGACAAAGTATAAATGATTTAGGTGGAATCGATTCTCCTATAAAAGAAGGATATAAATTTATAAATTTTTATTATGATGAAGGATTCAATAATGCAATGTTGATTTTTTCTAAAATTAATAATGATATTGATTTATACGCTAAATTTAGTAAGATTTATAATATAACTTATTATTTAAATGGTGGTACAACAAAAGAAGAATTATTAACAAGTTATGTTGTTGAAGATGTTGAAAATCGGAATATTGATTTAATTTTGCCAGAAAAAAAGGGATATTTTTTTAGAGGATGGCATGAAAAAGAGGATTGTAGTGATAGTAATTTTTATAGAATAACCAAAAATGAAGCAAGAGATATCACTCTTTTTGCTAAATGGGATGAAGCAATTCTCCAAAATGCATATTTAGGAATTTTAGGCGATAGTATTTCAACTTATAAAGGATATATTCCTGGAGGTTTCGTACATTTTCCATATTATGCAAGTTCTGATGATGGAGGAAGGGTAACTTTAGAACAGACCTGGTGGCGAATTACACAACAAACTTTAGGTTGTAGATTAGGAGTTAATAATTCATATAGTGGAACTTGTGTAATGAATGAGTATGGGTATACTACTTCGGCAGAAAATATATCAAGGCTTCAACATTCAACTCGCTTTGATAATCTTCCTCCCGATATTATGATAATTTATATGGGAAATAATGATGCTTTAGTTCAAAATTTAAATACAGCTAATTTTGAAAAAAGTTATCGAAATATGCTTAATAATATTTATACTTTATATCCAAATATTCAATTATTTCTAGGTACATTATCATATGAAAAATATTTTGTTGGCAAAGATTATTATCAAGAACATTTGTTAGTGACGGCTGAGGTTAATCGAATAATTAAATCTTTAGCTCATGAATATAATTTGCCAATTATTGATTTTGCGACTGCTTATAGTGATAGTTCATATTTATTTGATACTATTCATCCTAATGTTTTGGGTATGAGTGCTTTAGCTAATGTAGCAATTGATTCTATTTCAACATTTTACAATAAAACGACATTTTAAAAACATAAATAATATTTAAAAAATTTGTTCCTCATTTTGAATCTTCAATAAGGTTTAAAATGAGGATTTTTTTATGTATAAAACGTAAATAATAAAATTCCTTCGTATTTATATTAACGAAAGGAGATAAAGATAATTATGAAAAAAATAATAATATCATTAATTTTAGTTTTTAATTTGTTATTTACTAGTAACTTTTTTATAAAGATTAGAGCCTCAACTTTTAGCGATATTAGTAAACCATTAATCGTATTACAAGGTCAAGACTATAATCAATATCTAAATTATCCAGGATACTCTATATTAGAAAGTAATGTCAATTTTAATAAGTGTGGTATTTATCGAGTTAAATATGAAAATGATTTTAATAAAAAGGCTATTGAAAAAAAAGTATATGTCAAATCTTATGAAGAATTATTAAAAGAAAAAAATTTTAATCAACAGTATGGACAAATTTTGGAAAATAGTAATTTGGCTAGCGTCCAAAAAGTTAAAAAAGATAAGGATTCATATTATATTAGTTTATTAGAAGAAACAGAAAATGAACTTTATAATATCAAATTAGTTAAGATTACAAATGGATTTATAGTGTATGATAAGACAATATTTCCTAAAGTTAGAGGGAAAATTGTTGATTTTGTTATTAATAATGATGAAGTTACCTTATTAGTTGAACAAGAAAGAGATGGGTATCATCAAGAGGTTTACCTTATTATGTTAAATGAATTCGGTGATATAGTAAATATAAAAAGATATATTGGCAATGGCGTTGACAAAGCAAAAAAATTACTAGAAGATGACATCAATTATTATCTTATTATTGAAACTAATTCTAGTAATAATTTTGATTATACTTTTGAACATTCTTATCAAAGTATTGTTATTTTTGTATATAATAAAAAGCAAAAAGCAAATACTAGTTTTCAATATATTATTGGTGAGAATGATATGGAAATTATTGATGCTTCAATAGTAGACAATCAAATATGTATAATGACAAAGATGTATGATACAACAATTAGACTTAAAGTATTTGATTTATATTTTTTTGCATGTGAAACATTAAAACAAACTAAAAAAACTAATTTCACAACTTCTTTAACAGAAACACCTTTTAAAATAAGAGTTGATTCATGTGATGATATATATGTTGTTAGTAGTGATTTTAAAAATAACGCATCTGTTAATAAATTATATAAATTAAAAGATAATTTGCAAAAAGAATTAATTTATCACTATCAATATCCCAAAGAAGCAGTGGCTAATTTAGTCGATTTTTTGGTACTTGATCATGATCAAATTATTATGCTTTATAATTTAATTGATTATCAACAAATTAATTCATATGGATATTTATATCAAATTGTTGATAATCATCAAATAGTTGCTCAAATTGAAGATTTCAATACAGAACTGTATGTAAATGGATTTATACTATCTAATGAATTATTGTTTATAGATGAGGATAGTATTTATGTTAATAAGATTAATAATGCAATATTTAAAGAGTTGAATCAAAAAATAATGATCACTTCTTTTAATGATTTGATTTTTCCTACTTTATTTGTTAATGGTCAAAAAATAAATATAGATAAAAAGAAATCATCAATAGAATATGACATTAATGTTTTTGGAACATACTTAGCATATTATTATTTTACAACACCAGAGGTGGATATTGTTGTATTTGGAGACATAGTTGTGATGCCTAAAATTAATGTTAATCAAAACGAAATATATGATAATAATTTTGCTTTAATATTTAATGGTGATGCTTTTTTAAATAATTATAAAATTATGTCTGGATATACGATTACAACCCCTGGTAAATATAATTTAGTTGTAGAGGGAAAAGATAAACAAACGATTGAAATTGATTTTTATGTTCAAGAAATAACTACACAAGAAACAATTAAAAATAAAGATTTATTGAAAATTACAACTACAGATAAAAAGATGAGTAGCGAAGATTGTATAAATATAAACAATCATCTTCAAAAAAATAATTTTTATCAAGAAGGAATGGGGAAAGAAATTTGGACTTTACTTATACCTGTTTGTGCTTTTATTTTACTAATAATAACGATTGTTCGCAAGAGGAGTTAAGATGAGAAAAATAGGTTTTATAAGTTTTATATTATTATGTTGTTATCTTAATTTAGCAATACCAGTTAAAGCTGATAAGACAAGTCAAGAAGTAGAGTTTTATGAAGAAGTTAAAAGGGAAGTTTTTTTAGAAGATATTAATAGTATTGATATTTTAGATGACGATGTATATACTGCCAATGATGATTTTTATTATTTAAAATATAATCTAAAGCAAAAAGGAAAACTTATTGCATTTTGTGAAAGAGTAGATTACTTATATTTGTTATATTTTAATAATAGTTATTATTTGGAACAATTAGACTTAAAAAAGGGTGATTCTAAATTAATCAAATTTGATAATAAAATTACTGATATAAAAATAAAAAATGATTATATATATTTAGTTGGTTGTTTAAATGATGATGCTATTATTTATAGATATAGTTTAGATTTAACATTGTATAATATGTATACTTTTGGTGGTGATCAATATGAAGAATTTTGTAAAATTTATTTCATAAATGATTATATATATTTATTTGGATTAAAAAATGGAATTAGTCATAATAGTCCATTTTTAAATGTTGGTAATAGTATGGATATAAAACCATTTATTATAAAAATAGATAATAATTATACAATCAAAAAAAGTTTTTATATAAATGAGCATACAGAATTAGAAAGATTTAAAAGTATAATCGTTGATAATCAAGAAATCTATTTTATAATTGAAAGTAACAATCAAAATTATTACCAGTATACTCTTAATGATGATTTACAGATTAAAGAGCGTTATCTAATTTCAAATAATCAGGATATATCTAATATTTTTCTTGTTAATAGTTATAATATAAAAAATGAGAAGATATATGTATATGTGACTAATCATAGTTTATATTACGGTAGTTTTACCAATGAGTTTGTTCATACTTTTAAAATTAGTGATGATATTGATTGTTTGAATTATACTTTTATAAATAGTGGTATATTAGAATTATTCTGTACAGAAAATCAAAAAATAATTAAATATGAAGTTTCAATGTATTATATAAATTTTGTAAATGAGAAGATAGTGTATTATAAAGATAGTACATATTTAGATACTAATCATTTTTCAGTATCTTCATATTTTGAGCCATTAGTTTTTAATTATGATTATGAAAAAAATTCTAAAATTACTTTAAATAAATCAGGTATTTTTAAAGCTTTTTACTATGCTAAAAAAGCTAATGGTAGTTTTCTTAGAATTTCTACTCCATATATTATTAAACCATATCTAAATATTATTAATGGAGGAATTTATCAAAAAGGATATAAATTAGAATTTAGTGATAATTTATATTTAAATGATAAAAAGGTTTATAATGGAGAAATATTGAATCTTATAGGAGAAAATAAAATTACCCATGAGGTTAATAATATTAAAAAGGATTATATTATTTATGTTGAAGATAATTATTATAAACAAATGGATTTAAACTGGATAGAATCGCATATAGTTCAAAATCTTTATGATAAATATTTATATAATATTTTGTTATCATATGATAAGGAAGTAAAACAAGTAATTGTAAATAATGAAATTTGGCCATTTAATAAAATTGATAATATGATAGTACTAGAATTTAATTCTTATAAGGTTGGCATTGAAAAATATAATATTGATTATATTGAATTTATAGATGGAAGTATATATGAGATTAAAGAACAATTATTTATTAAAACGAAGAAAAGTTTACCAATTATTGATATTTATTATCAAGAAGATTTTATAGAATATAATATTGTAGATGATGATCAGAGTATAAATGATATTTTTATTAAATATTATTTAAATGATAAAACAGTTATTGTGGATAGGCTTCATTTAGGAAATTCTAAAATTAAAATAAATAATAATATCACAAGGATTGAAGTCATCTTGCAATATGAAAATGGTACAACTGATTTATATGAACAAATATTATTTGAGGTAGATGCTACTACAAAAAGAAAAGAAAAAATATTTTTTAATATAGATATAAAATTTAATGATAACAAAATTAATCAAATTTTGATAAAGGATTTTAATGTAAGAAATGTTAATTTATCATCAGCTAAAATACAAGATGTCATTTTTACAGATGCTTTAGTTGATAATCGCAATAAAGTGGTAATATATATATCATTTATTTTAACTAGTATAATTGTTACAACTTCAACTATTATTCTTATAATTAAGAAAAAATCCTAATTTAAATGCATAAAAATAAAAGTTTACTTAATCAAAAAATATTTAAGTAAACTTTTATTTCTTTTGTAAAAAAAAAGATTGTATGATATACTATATATGTATATTAAGGAGGTTTTTGAAATGTTCAATCAATTGTATATTCAAACCGAATATTCCATTTTGCAAAGTTCATGTAAACTAGAACCTCTTTTTGAACGTTTGGTAAAAGATAAGGTTGATTCATGTGCTATTGTTGATGAAGGAACTATGTATGGGACTATTAAATTTTATCAAGCATGCTTAAAAAATAAGATTAAACCGATTATTGGTTTAAAAGTAAATTATGTATATAATGATATGAATAGTAGTATTTTGTTATATGCTATAAATGATTTTGGTTATAAGAATTTAATGAAAATATCTAGTAGAAGTAGATTAAATGATGGAATAGTAGATTTTGAATATTTAGAAAAAGCATCATTAGGATTAATAGCAATTATTCCTTTTGATGAATCAATTTTAATTAAATACCATCAACACCATGATGATAAAGCAATATTTCAAACAATTGATATTTTAAAACATACATATGATATTTTATATATCGGACTTCCGATTCCCAATTCATTAATTGAATTAAATTTTAATGAGATATATCGTTTTTATAAAAATGAAGGTTATAAATTAGTTGCATTGCCAAAGGTTAGTTATTTAAATATTGATGAAATGGATGCTTATATAACACTTAGGTCAATTAAAATGAATGCGAATTTGTATAAACCATTAGAAGTGGAAAAGTATCATTATTTGTTAGAACAAGAAGAATTAGAGTTTCTTTTTAGGGATTATCAAGATTTAATTGCTGCTACTATTGAAATAGCATCTTTATGTCAGGTAGAAATAGAATTTGGTAAATATCAATTACCTTTATATCAAGCAGGGTTAGATACGAAATCATATTTAAAAGAATTATGCTTAGTTGGATTAAAGAAAAGAATGCAAAGTTTTAGTTATTCCTATGATTATCAAATGTATTTAAAAAGGCTTAATGATGAATTAGATACAATCAATCAAATGGGATTTAATGATTATTTTTTAATTGTATATGACTATGTTAAATTTGCCAAAAAAAATGGTATACTAGTAGGACCAGGTAGAGGATCGGCTCCAGCATCACTTGTTAGTTATACCTTAGGAATTACTGAAGTGGATCCTATTTATTACAATTTATTATTTGAAAGATTTTTAAATCCTGAAAGAATTTCTATGCCTGATATTGATATTGATTTTCCAGATGATAGGCGTGATGAAGTTATTAAATATGTTGGACAAAGATATGGAAAGGAAAAAGTGGCTCATATTGTTACATTTGGTACTTTTAAAGCTAAACTTGCAATTAATGATTGTGCACGAGTTTATAAATTACCAGATGAACATTTAAAACAAATAAACAAATGCCTTCAATCATCTTTGTCATCAAGAGGAGTTAGTTTATCATTAAAAGATGCAATTAAAAATAATATAGAATTGCAACAATTAATGGATGATTATGATGATATTAAAAAGGTTTTGGAAATTGCGTCTATTATTCAAGGAATTCCGAGAAATATATCAACACATGCGGCAGGTATTGTAATTACTAAATATGATTTAGTCAATTATACACCTCTTGATGAAGGATTAGATGATATATATCAAACCCAGTATGAGTCTAGTGATTTAGAAATTTTAGGTCTTTTGAAAATGGATTTTTTAGGACTTAAAAATTTAACAAATATTGCGAAAACAATTGAATTAATTCAAAAAGATAATCCTAATTTTATACTTCCTAAAAGAGAAGACGATGAGGAAACGTATAAGATGTTAGCCGATGGTGATGTTAGTGGTGTTTTTCAATTAGAATCAGCAGGGATGAGAAAATTAATTATGAATTTAAAAACCTCTAGTCTCGAGGATATCATACAAGCACTTGCTTTGTATAGACCTGGACCAATGGATATTATTCCGCTATTTATTAAAAGAAAATTTAATTTAGAAAAAATAGATTATCCTCATAAAGATTTAGAACCAATCTTAAAAGAAACATATGGTACTATTGTTTATCAAGACCAAATTATGTTGATAGCTTGTAAATTTGCAGGATATACATTAGGTCGAGCAGATATTTTAAGAAGAGCAGTTTCTAAGAAAAAAAAGGAAGTTTTAGAACAAGAACGAGAAGTTTTTGTAAATTCATCGATCAAGCAAGGATATTCTTATGATGATGCTAGTTTAATATACGACTATATTGTCAAGTTTGCAGATTATGGTTTTAATAAAGCTCATAGTGTTGCTTATGCTAAGGTTGCCTATTTAACTGCCTATTTAAAATGTCATTATTTTAGTTATTATTTTTCTACTTTAATGACTTCTTTTATGGGAAGTATTAGTGATATTTTAGACTATACTAAACAACTACTTTCAAGACATATTAAAGTTAATGCTCCCTCCATTAATAAAAGCATTGATATTTTTAATGTAATTGATGGTGAGATATACTTTCCTATTAGTATAATTCGAGGACTTGGTAATGTTAAAACTAATGATATTTTAGAAGAAAGAAAGAAAGGTATTTTTAATAGTTTTGAAGATTTTATAATAAGATGTAAAAATATTATAGCTGCATCATTAATAGAAAATATTATTTATAGTGGTGCTTTAGATGAATTTGGATTAACTAAAAAAGCTATGATTGACAATTATCAAAATATTATTGAAAAAAGTACTTATACATTTGTTAAAAACATTTTGCAAATAGATTATGTGGAAGATGAATATAGTTATGGTACTTTACAAGAAAAGGAATTAGAAGTTTTAGGAATTAATATACAATATGATTTTTTTAAACAATGTGTGGCGCTTTATGATAAATATAAGATGATTAAAATAAGTGATTTAAATTTAAATCAAAATATTAGAACAATGGGAATGATTAAAAATGTTAAAGAAATTTTAACAAAACAAAAAGAAAAAATGGCTTTTATTGAACTCGGTGATGATACATCTAGTATAGAGGTTGTTTTTTTCCCTAAAATTTATTTTTCCTCATTACCTCTTAATAAAGGTATGATTATAATGGTATCTGGGAATGTTCAAAAAAGAACAACAATGCAAATAATTGCTGATTATGTGAAAAAAATATAGAAGGAGAATATATGAGAGTACTTTGCTTTGATATTGGTGGTACTAATGTAAAATATGGTGTCATCGATAATGAAAAATTTTTAGAGAAAGGTTTATTTGATACAAATGCAGATCTTGGGAAAGAATATTTAACTAATATTTTAGTTGATATGGCTCAAAAGATGAAAGAGAAATATCAAATAGATGGAATTGGTATATCTTGTGCTGGTAGTGTTAATTTTGAAAAAGCATATATTGAAATTGCACCAGATGCTTTACCTAGTTTTTCAGATTGGGACTTCAGAAAAATATTCAAAGAAAGGGTAGGACTTGATTGTATTGCGGACAACGATGTTAATAGTTTTGCCAAAGCAGAATGTGTTAATGGTGCTGCAAAAGATTTTGATCACTTTATTGTCATTACAGTTGGTACTGGTATTGGAGGTGCTATTGTTATGAATGATGAAATTTGGCGTGGAAAAAATTATAATGCAGGTGAAGTTGGTAGGGTTTTAATTGGGAATGCTAAATGGGAAAGTGTTGCTTCTACTCAAGCTTTGATCAAAGAAGCAAGGAGAGCAGGACTTGATGTTCATAATGGAATAGAGTTATTTCAACTATATGATAATCATGATGAAATTGCAATTGCTGTAGTCAATAGATTTTATGACTTGCTTGGTATTGGAATGGCTAATTTAGTATATGTATATAACCCAGAGGCAATTATTATTGGTGGTGGAATTTCTAAAAGAGAATCATTTGCTTCTTCAGTTGAAAAGTATATGAATTCGCATTTATCATATGGTTTTAGAAATACTGCAAAAGTTTTAAGTGCAAGTTATCGAAACGATGGTGGTATGCTTGGAGCATATTATAACTTTGTTGAATATAAAAAGGAGAAAAAATAATGGATCAAAAAACTTTAGAAAAAGTTAAAAAATGGGAAAATTTTAAAGAATTAGATCCTTCTTTAAAAGAAGAATTAGAAACAATGAAAGATAATGAGGAAGCCCTTATAAATGCATTTTATAATGATATTGCTTTTGGAACTGGAGGTCTTCGTGGCATATTAGGAGTTGGAACCGATAGGATGAATATATATGTTGTTAGAAAATCAACTCTAGGATTTTTGAATTATATGATAAAAAAATATCCTAATATTAAGGAAATGGGCGTTGCTATTTCATATGATTGTCGAAAGAATTCTTATTTATTTGCTAAACATGCGGCTGAGATTATTGCAAGTTGTGGTGTTAAAGCTTATTTATATACATCTATTCGTTCAACCCCACAACTAAGTTTTACAGTTAGATATTTAAAATGTGCAGGAGGTATTATGATTACTGCTAGTCATAATCCACCAATTTATAATGGGTATAAAATCTATGATCATAATGGGTGTCAATTGGTACCAGAACTTGCCGATAAAGTAATTGAAGAAATTAATAAAATTGATGATATGTTTCATATTCAATCAGAAAAATTTGATAACTTAGTTGCAAAGGGTTTAATTAGAATGATTGATGATGAAGTTGATAATGCATATGTTACAAGAGTAAAAAAAATAAAAATAAATGATGTTAAGAAAGATAATATTAAAATAGTATATACTCCTCTTCATGGTACTGGAGCTACTCATATGGTTAAACTTCTTTCTTCTTGTGGATATAACGTATACCCAGTAGAAGAACAAATGATACCAGATGGTAATTTTTCAACTTTAAAATCACCAAATCCAGAAGAAGCAAGTGCCTTCGAATATGCCATTAAATTAGGAGAAAAAGTGAATGCTGATATTCTAATTGCAACGGATCCTGATGCTGATAGAATGGGAATTGCAGCAAAAGATAATGAGGGTAGATATGTGTTGCTTACGGGAAATCAAACAGGTGCTATTTTATTAGATTATCTTGGTAAATATAAAAAACACCAAAAAAAGGCTGTTGTTTTTAATACAATTGTTACCTCTAATTTTGCAAAAGCAATTTGTGAAAAATATGATTTAGAACTAGTACAAACATTAACTGGTTTTAAATATATTGGAGAACAAGCAGCCAAAATTGAAAATACAGATAAAGAATTTTTCTTTGGTTATGAAGAATCTTATGGATATGTTATTGAAGATTTTGTCAGGGATAAAGATTCTTTTCAAGCATCATTATTATTGTCTGAGGTAGCATCATTCTATAAATCCCAAAATAAAACATTAATTAATGTTTTAAACGATTTATATGAAGAATATGGTTATTATTTAGAAGGAGTGCATAATATTGTTCTTACGGGAATTGAGGGAAGTAAAAGAATTGAAAAAATTATGAGAACCTTCCAAAAAATGAAACTAACTGAAATTGCTGGTTCTCATATTAGAGTATTTGAGGATTATGATAGATTAGAAAGAATTGAAGAAGGTAAAGTATCTTCTCTTAATCTTCCTCAATCCTTTGTTTTAAAGTATATATTTGATGATGGTGGATGGTTTGTTTTAAGACCATCGGGAACAGAACCTAAACTAAAAATCTATATTGCTATTAAAGCTTTATCATACAGAAAAGCCCAACAATTTATTGAGCAACTTAAAAAAGCAATTCTTGAAATCATTGAAAATATCAAATAGAAGGTGAAAAAATGAAAGTTAGTTTGAATTATAAGAATGTTTTAAATTTTTTATCAGAAGAAGAAATTAAAAATAACGAAAAAAAAGCTTTAGATGCTAGAAATGTCTTACTTAATAAAAAAGGAGAAGGTGCTGCTTTTTTAGGATGGATAGAATATGCTAATAATTATGATAAGGAAGAATTTGCTAGAATCAAAACTGCAGCCGAGAAAATTAGAGCAAATAGTGAGGTTTTGATAGTAATTGGGATTGGTGGTTCTTATCTCGGTGCTAAGGCTATTATTGAAAGTCTACAACCTTATTTCCGAAAAGATAAAGCTTTAGAAGTTATTTTTGTAGGTAATAATTTATCATCATCTTATATAGCAGAATTACTAGAATATGTTCGTAATAAAGATTTTTCAATTAATGTTATTTCTAAATCAGGAACCACTACTGAACCAGCTATTGCATTTAGATTATTTAGACAATTATTGATTGAAAAATATGGGAACAATGCTTATGAACGAATTTATGCAACTACTGATAAAGAAAAAGGGGCTTTACGAATGCTTGCTACTAATGAAGGTTATGAAACTTTTATTGTACCAGATGATATTGGCGGTAGATATTCTTGGTTTACTGCTGTGGGACTTTTACCAGTTTGTGCTAGTGGTGTTAATATTGATGATTTAATAAAAGGAGCAAGCGATGCCTATTTTGATTGCAAAAATACAAAATATTTAGATAATAGTAGTTTACTTTATGCAAGCATTAGAAACCTACTTTATGATAAGGGAAAAATGGTTGAAGTTCTTATCAATTACGAACCAAAGTTGACATTTATTAGTGAATGGTGGAAACAATTATATGGAGAATCAGAAGGTAAAGATCATAAGGGATTGTTTCCCTCAAGTCTAGTTTATTCAACTGATTTGCATTCAATGGGACAATATATTCAAGATGGAATGCGTATAATGTTTGAAACTATTGTAAATATTAAAAAACCTCAAATAGATTTTACATTACAAAGTGAAGAAAATAATTTAGATGGATTAAATTTTTTGGCGGGAATTAATTTCGATAGTGTAACTAAAAAAGCAATGCAAGGAACCATTCTTGCTCATGTAGACGGAGGAGTACCTAATATTATTTTAGAAATTGAAAATATTGATGCTTATAATATAGGATATTTATTATATTTCTTTATGTTTTCTTGTGGTGTTTCAGGATATATGCTTGGAGTGAATCCATTTAATCAGCCAGGAGTTGAGGACTATAAGAAAAATATGTTTGCATTGCTTGGTAAACCAGGATATGAAAATCTTCGCAAAAAACTTTTAGAAAGATTATAATATTTTAAAAGGATAAATCTAAATTAATTTATCCTTTTTATTTTGAATTACATTTTTAAATTAGTATAATGAATAAATATTATAGAAATTATTAAAACGAATTTATAAAAAATTTATCAATAATAAGTAGAAGAAGTTGAAAAGAAAATATATCCTCAAAACAAAAGAATCAACAATTTGAAAAGCTAATTTTATTTTTATTGAATAGTTTTTAAATTAGTTTTTATATGAAAATGTAAAAAATATAATTTTAAATTTAACTCATGATACTTGAATTTAATTTCAGCATCCAATGTAAACCTTTTTATAAGCATATAAACAAACATATTTATAAAAATAAGTATAATATTTATCTAGTATGAGAGGGAAAAATTATGTCGATAACATCAATTAAAAAAAGAACACATTATGAAATGGATATGACAAGTGGGAACTTTTTTAAAAAAATTGTTTTCTTTTGTTTACCACTTATGTTTACAGGTATTTTACAATTATTATACAATGCGGCAGACTTGATTGTTGTAGGACAGTTTAGTGATGAACCTGACGCACTTGGAGCAGTTGGTTCTACTTCAGCTTTAATTAATTTAATCATTAATTTATTTATGGGGCTATCGGTTGGTTCTAATGTAATGTGTGCAAGAAGTTTTGCTTCTAAAGATGCTGATAAATTATCAAAAATTATACATACATCAATTACTATTAGTGTAATTTGTGGTTTTGTTTTAGGAATTATTGGCTTTATTTTTGCTCGCAATTTTTTACAAATGATGGATAATCCTATTGATCTTGCGGTAGTATATTTAAAAATATATTTCATTGGAATGCCTTTTAATATGCTTTATAATTTTGCTGCAAGTATTCTTAGAGGAGTTGGTGATACCAAAAGACCTTTGTATTATCTAAGTATTGCAGGATTAATTAATATTGTTTTAAACATTGTTTTTGTGGTAGTTTTTAAAATGGATGTTGATGGGGTGGCAATTGCAACCGTAATATCTCAAGTAGTATCTTGTATTTTAATTATGAATTGCTTAATTAAAACAAAGGAAATTTATAAGTTTTCTTTCAAAAAAATTCATATTTATAAAAAGGAATTGATTGAAATAACAAAAATTGGATTACCAGCTGGTATTCAAGGATCTATTTTTTCTATTTCTAATGTTCTTATTCAATCATCTATTAATAAATTTGGTTCTATTGCTATTAATGGAAATTCGGCAGCTCAAAGTATAGAAGGGTTTGTATATATTTCAATGAATTCTGTATATCATGCATCTCTTGCATTTGTAGGTCAAAATATGGGTGTTAAAAAATATCATAATATTCATAAAGTTACCTGGTATTGCTTAATTTTTGTTACATTAGTTGGTGTGGTTCTAGGAGGAAGTCTTTTTTTATGTGGTCGCTATGTATCAAGAATATATACAAATGTCCCAGGTGAAATTGATGTTTCATATATTAGGCTACATTATTTATGTTTACCATATTTTTTATGTGGTATTATGGATGTAATGGTTGGAGTTTTAAGAGGTTTAGGTTATTCAATCACGCCAATGATTGTATCTATAATTGGTGTTTGTGTGTTTAGAGTTTTTTGGATATATTTAATTTTTTATAATGTCACTGATTTTTCTAATTATAACGATTTACATTATTTGTATATGTCTTATCCAATTTCATGGATTGCTACTTTTGCAGTAGAGTATTTAATGTATGTAATAGTTTATAAAAAAATTTTAAAAAGATCTCAATTAGAATTAATTAATAATTAAAAAAGACTTGTGAGAAGTTTGCAATTAAATCAAACTATTCTCACAAGTCTTTTTAATAAATTAAATCTACTAACCAAGGATTATCAATAAAAGGATTATAGTTGCCTTGAATTTTTTGTATTTGTTCATTGCGATATGTTTCATAATAGTCAACAGGATCTTGGTTATGCCACAAAATTAACATTTCTATACTTTTTGCAACACCAAGTTTTTCAATATCCATATTATATCGAATATTCATATAAAATATTATTCTAGCTACATCACCTTTTATGTCGTCTTTTGGCTCGAAGTAGAGGTTATTTGTTATAGGACCAAAAGGTTTATTGTTTCTAGATGAATTAATTGAAGTAAGTGCAGGTCTTAACTGGTGTAAGTCGGTTCCTGCATTTTTACTTGATCCATTTACGGTTGAATACAGACCACCTGATAAGGATTTGGGCCAAATATGCTCTCGATTCCAAGTAATTCCATTTTCCCAAGTTCCATTTATTGATTGACCACTATAAAATAGGATAATATTTCCAGGATGATCAAAATCTGGATCAGTTAAAAGATAGGCATTTCTAGCAAAATCATAATCAACAATATTACTATGAGTAGAAGTAATAAGTGATGACAATTGATTTCTTAAAGCATCTCCTGTTAAACCAATGATTGATTCGTAGTAGTCTTCGTGACTATAAGGATACAAATTATCAAGATGTTTATATTCATAATTCCATGTATCTAAAGAACTAATTTCGGTTACGCTAGTTGTAAAATTAGAAGAATATTTATCAATTTGCCATAATATTTCATTTTGATAAGAAAGATCATAGATTGAAATGCTAGAATCCTTCATATATATTTGATTAATATTATGATAGTCATTCATAGTTGCTATTCTATTAATTATTAAGTTTTTGGTTTTAGCAAGATAATTAGAAGAATTTGTAATAATATAGTCATAAGATGATATTTTTATTTCATCACTAATATCACCCGTGGTATCAATTAAAATTTGAGTATTATAATTATTTAATAAAATTCCATTAGGTGTGTAAATAAGAGTTGCGGTTGGTGAAAGATGATAGGTTTGAGTATTTACTTCATCTAATTTTATAAATTTTTTAACTTTTAAACTTTCAATATTATGATAACTAATTAAATATTCAATATCATTATCTTTTATTAATTGGTTAAAATTATCTAAATCATCATCACTTAAAATAATTAAAACGTCAATATTATCTAATTTGATATATATTAGGTCTTTTTTTACAATAACATCAGTATAAGGATAACTATGATTTAAAGAAGGATAATTATAGGACATAGTGTATGGTGAAGAGATTGTGATATCTTTATAGGTTATTTTAAGTTCACCTTTATAAAATTGTTTATTATTAAAATTGGAAATAATAAGTTCATCTTTAATTGCAGTAAGGCTAATAATTTTGCTAGTGTTATCACTATAGGTGATTTTTAAATTTCCTTTATAATCAAAATCATCACCAATAGTATAGTTTGTTGTTAAATCTAAAGCTTCGATAGATATAATTTCATCATTAGATAGGTGAAAAATCTTTATTTCAAATAAGCCAAAATTACCAATGGCTTTTTTGGAATATTCAAATTTTACTTTAGTGATATTAGTATTAGAAAATATGGCACTAATAGTATTTTTAGTGTTTAAAATAGGTCCATCAATTTGGTATTGTTCTAAAATATTATTATTATCATCTAATCCATAAATGGTAATAATTGAATCTCCCCCCGCATTTTTACCAAGAATAGTTACTTCAACTTTAAAGGTTGAGAAAGGTTCAAAAGAAACGGATGTAATACTTTCATTGTTATTAGAAAATTTTAGTGAACCATCAGCATAAATACTTGCATTATAATTATATATCCATCCTTTTGGTGCTGTTTTTTGATTGAGAAAACTTTGAGTTATAATTTCTTTGGCATAAGTTTCTTTATAATCAGTATTATTATATGTATATACATTGGAATAATTAGAGTCATTAGAGTAAGTGGTTCCCTGTTTTAATCCTTTAACCCGAAAACTAATTGTTTCAATACTAGAATTAAGATAAGAGGAAAAATTAAAGTTATTTTCAACTTGATGATAAGTAGTTTCATCTAAAATAGTCATTTCTACTTCATAATATTTAACATCATTTTGTAATGTCCAAGTAAGAGTATTATTTTTAACATCTAAATTGCTTGGAATTTTAATTTCTGAGGTAGTACATCCACTAAATATTGTTAAAAATAAGGTTATAATAATTGGTAAAATAATTTTTTTCATAGCAACTCCTATAATGATTTAATAATGATTTCTAAGGCTTCACGCATTTGAGTAATGGATAAATCATTTGTTGGCAAAGGAAAATGAATAAAAATGCAAGGTATTTTTGGATAATAATACATTACTTGATAATATAAAGCATTACAAATATATGCGCCAGCATCCATACTAATTTCAGCTTTAATTAAGTTAGTAAAAAGATGTGATAAAGCTTCAATAGTTGGAAAAACAGAATATATTGATTGTGGTCCTTTTTCAATTATTAATTTTTGATTTAAATTTACTTCATCGGTACTATCAATTTTTTTATTAATAAGGTTTTTTGCTCTAATTTCAAGAGAAATTTTTTTCTGTTAGTAGCTTCACCACATAGTATTATGACATCTGGCTTTTCTTTTTCAATATATGAATTAATACACTGGAAAGAAGAAAAAAGAGCGACTGGTAAGTATTTTTTGTTAACTTCTATTTGAGAATTATGTAAATCTACCCCATTTACTGCTAATTGAGAAACATTGGTATGTCTACCATTAAAGGCTTCAAATGCTGTTAATAATATTTTCATTATATCACCTCACAATTTATTATATCATAATTATAATTTATTTCAAAACTATTTGTTTTTGTTATGCAAATATTTCCGTTTTTAATATAAAAATTTATTTTATTTTAGAAAATTAGATGAATTTATGAAAAGAAAAAAGTCAACAAAACTTGAATAAATAGTGAAGTTATGTTATAATAAGTTAAATATGGAGGAATATATTTTATGGTTAAAGCGATTCATAATAATGTAGTTTTACAAAAAAAAGTAAAGCAAGGGCAGAAGGGGATTTATATGCCAAATATTGGAGATGATAGTTTTATAGTTTTAAATGTAGGTCCAGAGGTATCCACTATAAAAGTTGGTAATGAAGTAATATTAGACAAAAATCCTAAACAATTTAAATTAGGAATAAATGATTATTATATAACAAGTATTGAAAATATTATTGCAATTGTGGAGGAAAATCATGAGTAATAAATTATTGTTTTCATCTTCAGCAAGAGAAAAAATGACTATTGGTGCTAAAACATTAGCAAATGCGGTAAAAGTAACGTTAGGTCCTAAAGGAAGAAATGTTGTAATTGAGCAAGATTTCGGTTCACCACTTATTGTTAATGATGGAGTAACAATTGCTAAGTCGATTACTTTAGAGGATAAATATGAAAATTTAGGGGCATCAATTTTAATTGAAGCAGCTACTAAAACTAATGATTTAGTTGGTGATGGCACAACCACTGCTATTTTGCTTACTGCAACCCTAATAGAAGAAGGTATGAAAAAATTACAAAGTGGTGCTAATCCAGTAACTTTAAGAAACGGATTAAATTTTTACTTGTCACATATTAATCAAATGATTGATGAAGTGTCAACTCCCGTTAAATCAAGCGACGATTTAGAACAAATTGCAACGATTTCATCTGGTTCAAAAGAAATTGGTAAGCTTATTCGTGAGGCTTATCAAAATGTTGGTCAAGATGGTATTATTACCATTGAAGAATCTCAAGGACTTGAAGATTATTTAGATGTGGTAAAAGGTTATTCTTTTGATCGAGGATTTTTATCTAGTTATATGGCAAATAATGAGACTAAAAATGAAGCTATTTTAGATAAACCTTTTGTTCTTGTTACTGATAAAAAAATTATTAGCATGCAAGAGTTATTGGTATATTTAGAAGAGGCTATCAAAAGAAGTAAACCACTTTTCATTATTTGTGATGATATTGAACAAGAAGTTTTAGGAGCTCTTGTTGTCAATAAATTGCGTGGTGTTTTTAATGCGGTAGTAGTTAAGGCTCCATCATTTGGTGAAAGAAAGTTAAAACAATTAAAAGATATTGCAACAATTACTGGTGCTCAAATGGTAGATTCTAGCATTGGTATGGAACTTAGCAATAATGACACAAGTATTTTAGGAATTGCAGAAAAAATAATTGTTTCAAAAGATCAGACAATTATTATTAGTAATTCTGAATTAACTGATAATATAAATTTGTATGCCAAATCCCTTCAAGAAGAATTATTAAATACGACTAGTGAATATGACAAAGAAAAACTAGAAGAACGAATAGCTAAAATTTTAGGAGGAATTGCCCAAATTAAAATTGGAGCTGAGACAGAAATAGTTTTAAAAGAAAAAAAACTTCGAATTGAAGATGCACTAAATGCAACTAAGGCCGCAATGAAATCAGGCATTATTGAAGGTGGTGGCAAAGTATTATATAAACTTTCAAATGCTTTGAAAAATATTGAGAATGCAGAACCATATCAACAAGCAAGAGAAATTTTAGAAATAGCTTTACAAAAACCTTTTATACAAATTTGTGAAAATGCAGGAGTTGACTATAAAGATATCTTACAAAGGGTTAGTGGTGATTTATGGTATGATGCTTTAAATAATAATATGGTTGATATGAAACAAGTAGGAATTATCGATCCTGCTAGTGTAGAAAAAAGTGCAATTATGAGCGCAGTAAGTATTTCAGGAATCTTTTTAACAACCGAATGTGCAATTATCAATGAGGATAAAAAAACGACTGTAAATGAGGAGAATTTATTGTAATGATTGATTATCAAAATGATATGAGTAGGGTTGAACAACTTCTTAAAGATATTGAAAAATTAAAGGAAGAAAATCTTTTTTTGAAAGAAGAAATAAGAAGATTAAATTCAAGGCTTACAGGTTTAAACTCAACAAATACTCAAGTTAACATAAATTCACCATTAGTTGATTATTATATTAATCGTTATTTAGAAATTCATGATTATGTTTTAAATGCTAGAATTAGCATTTTGGATGAAGATATCCAAAAAACTGAAAATAATTATGAAGAATTAACTTCACGTGAGGATATGTTAGAAGAAATTGCCAAAAGAAATCAAAATCTAACAATTCAGATTGAAGAATTGGATGAAAAAATTAAACAAAATAATCAATCATTGGAAAATGAAAAGGCTACTTTTCAAATAATTGCTAATAAAGTAACCGATTTAGAAAATAATTTATACTATGCAACACTAGATTATTATAATAATTTAGTTAGTAAATTAAGTATTGGAAATGTTTATGAAACTTTGGAATATATGAATTTTGTTATAGATGTATTAAAATACACTCTATATGATGAAGTAGTAAAATATTTAGACGATGCAAAAAATGCTTTGATTAAATTAGATGATTTAAACATTTTAGAATATGAAGTAAAAAATCAAAATATTACTTATGAAAATGAAAAAAAGGTTTTATCCGAAAGTATAGAAGTTATCTCTTTTGAAGAAACGGAAAAGAAATTAGATGCCTTGGCATATGAGATTACTACTAAAAAAACAACAAGGAGTGAATTATTAGAATTATTCGAAAATTTAAAAAAGCAAAATGTTAAATCCATTAAAGACGAAATTAAACATTTACAAATTTTGGAATATACAAATCAACAAATTGCTTTGAAAATGGATGATATCGTACTTAATTATAAAAATAATTTATCTAGTGTTGATACTTCTTCTAATATTTTATTAAATAAAAAATTATTGTTAAAAAAATTGAATGATAAGATGGAGACTATTAAACCATTTAAAGATAAATATGATAAATTAAATGATGAATATAATCAAATACAGGCAATGTATAAAACTATTACCAATAATATTGATGAAATAGAAAACTATATTTCAGATGCTAAAAAAATAATGGATGCTAATCAGTCATTTATAAGAACGATTAAAGAATATAATGAAACCAAAACCAAATTAGATTCTATTAAAATGAGTTTAGATTCAATTATTATCAGAGAAAAAAATCTTGCTGAAGCAAGAAAACAAATATTAAATGATCCTTATGGGAAAACTGATTTAATTAGAATTGATGAAGAGTTGAAACTGGTTCAAGAAAGCATTGAAAGTTTTAATATAGAGTACAGACAATTAGAATCAAAAATATATAAATTAAAAGAGACAGAACAAGATTATAAAATTATTATGATATATGAAGAATATTTACTTTGTGAGGATAAACTTCCAAAATTATATGATAAGCAAAGAGCTTTAAGTTCACTTATAAGTGATAAATATGTTGAGGTTTCTAATGCCAAAATGAAATGTAATGAATATGAATCACTTTTAAAACAAATTGAGGAAGTTGAAGATGAGATTAACAATTTCTAAAGATTTAAAAGAAATCTTACCCTCTTTTTTAGTATCTGCTTATACATTTGATTTACTTGAAAAAAATGATAAAGAAAACTTATCAAATGAGATTAGTGAGGCTTTAAATCAAATTGTTCAAGAATATCAAAAAAATTACTCTTTAGATATGGTCGTAAATATTAAGCGAATTAAACAAACAAGAGATGGATATAAAAAGTTAGGAAAAGATCCATCTCATACTAGAGCAGCTTGTGAGGCACTTTTAAGAAGAATAATTAAAGATGGCCATATTTATCGGCTTGGTAATGTTATTGACGTTGGAAATTTAATTTCTTTAATATTTTTAAAAAGTGTTTGTGTTGTTGATTTAGATCAAATTATAGGTGATATAAATATTAGAATAGGCACGAAAGAGGACTATTATTTTGGCATTAACCGTGGAAAAATTAATGTTGATCGTTTGCCACTTTATACCGATGATGTAGCACCTTTTGGCAATCCTACTAGTGATACTTTAAGAACTTCAATAACATCGAATACTAGAAGGGTTTTAATTATGCTAATTCATTTTGATACAGATGATGTATTACAAGATGAAGATAGAATGGTTGATATTTTAAATAGATATTTAAAAATTAAAAATTTAAATAAAATTAATTATGAGGAGAAAAACTAATATGATGAACGATAGTTCAAATTTTATTAAGACAATTATGAAAAATGAATTAGAAATGGGAATTGTAGACCACATTCTAACTCGTTTTCCTCCCGAACCTAATGCTTATTTGCATATAGGGCATGCAAGAGCAATTATTATGAATTTTGAACTGGCCAAATGCTTTGGTGGTGCAACTAATCTTCGCTTTGATGATACTAATCCTTCAAAAGAAGATACAGAATATGTTGATGCAATTAAAAAGGATATTGAGTGGCTTGGTTATATTCCCAAAACAATCAATTATGGATCTAGTTATTTTGATGCAACATATGAAAAAGCAGTTCTTTTAATTAAAAAGAATCTAGCATATGTTGATGATTTAGATCAAGAAACATTGTCAAAATATCGTGGTTCTATCAATGAACCTGGTATTCCTTCTCCTTATAGAAATAGAACAATAGAAGAAAATTTAAAACTTTTTGAAGAAATGAAAAATGGTAAATACGCTAACGGAGAAAAAACATTACGAGCCAAAATTGATATGGCTAGTCCTAACATTAATTTAAGGGATCCCGTTATCTATCGAATAATGCATGTGTATCATCATCAAACCAAAGATAAGTGGTGCATTTATCCAATGTATGATTTTGCTCATCCTTTGCAAGATGCCTTTGAGGGAATTACGCATTCGCTTTGTAGTATTGAATTTGAAGATCACCGACCACTTTATGATTGGGTTATTAATCATTGCGATGTTGTGGCAAAACCTCGTCAAATAGAGTGGGGACGCCTTGGCATCACTAATATGATTATGAGTAAACGATATTTGAAACAATTAGTTGATGAAAAATACGTTTCAGGGTATGATGATCCAAGAATGCCAACTCTTGTTGGTCTTAGAAGAAGAGGTTTCACACCCAATGCTATTAAAAATTTTATTTTATCAACAGGTTTATCTAAAATTAATTCAACTGTGGATTATGGAATGCTTGAACATTTTTTAAGAGAAGATTTAAAATTAACAACAATAAGGCCAATGGCAATTATTAATCCGCTCAAAGTTATCATTACAAATTATCCAAGTGATGAAATTGAATATGTTGAGGCAGTTAATAATATGGAAAATGAGAGTCTTGGAACTCATAAGATGGCTTTTGGTAAAGTGCTTTATATTGAAAAAGAAGATTTTTGTGAGATTAAGCCTAATAAACATTGGAAACGTCTTGCAAAAGATGTTGAAGTAAGATTAATGCATGCTTATTTTATTAAATGCAATGAGGTTATTAAGGATGAAAATGGTAATATTTTAGAAATTCATTGCACTTATGATCCAAAAACTAAATCTGGAACGGGATTTAATGAAAGAAAACCTAATGGTACAATTCATTATGTTGAAGCTAGTACTGCTCTAAAAGCAACTTTCAATATTTTTGAACCACTTATTATTGATGAAAAAGTTTCTACTGATAATTTTAAAGAACGTTTAAATAAAGATTCATGGCAAGTATTTGAAGGGTTTGTTGAAGCTGTACTTAAAGATAGTAAACCAATGGATAAATATCAATTTATTCGTAATGGTTACTATACAACTGATTATACATCCAAAGGAGATAAGTTGGTTTTCAACCGTATTGTGGGGTTAAAATCATCTTTTACAGCATAATATGGAAAATAGTGATTATTTGAAAAATTTAAATGAGAATCAACTTGAAGCTGTAAAAACAATTAATGGTCCTGTTATGGTGTTTGCAGGAGCGGGAACTGGTAAAACTAGAACCCTCATTTCTAGAATTGTATATATGATAAAAGAATGTAATATTCAGCCCTATAATATCTTAGCAATCACTTTTACTAAAAAAGCTACTAATGAAATGCGAGAACGTCTAGAAAAGCAAATTGATGATAATGCTAAGTTTGTACACATTTCGACTATTCATTCTTTATGTGCAAATATTTTAAGAAGGAATGCAACATATTTAGATTATGGGCGAAATTTTGAAGTTATCGATGAAGAAGATCAAGTAAAAATCTTAAATGAAATATATAAAAAATCAGAAATTAACCGACGTGTTTTATCACCTAAGGTGGCAATTAAAGCCATTGGTGATTTTAAAAATAAATCATGTTTAGAATTAGTTGGCCTTTTAAAAACTGTTTATAATGAATATCAAACGTTTTTGAAGGAAAATAATATGATGGATTTTGAAGATTTACTTGTTTTAACTTATAAACTTTTTAAAGAAAATCCTAATATCTTAGAATATTATCAAAATGAATTTAAATATATTTTAGTTGATGAATTACAAGATACCAATGTTGTTCAGTATGATATTATTAATTTGTTGTGTCAAAAATATGAAAATATTTTTGCTGTAGGTGATGATGATCAAAGCATATATTCTTTTAGAGGTGCTAAAATTGAAAATATGATGAAGTTTAAAGAAGATCATCCTAATGCTAAAATAATTAAATTAGTAGAAAATTATCGATCAACTAATATGATTTTAAAAGGTTCAAATGCAGTTATTAAAAATAATAAAATTAGAGAACCAAAAGAATTATTTAGTAAGAAGATTGGTTCTAAAAGTGATGTAACAATTCAAGAAGCTTACTATTATGAAGATGAAGTTAGATATATAACCAATGAGATTATGACTCTTGTGAATCATAATGGCTATGCGTATAGTGATATTGCTGTAATATATCGTAATGGAGCATTATCTCGTAATTTTGAAATTGCGTTTATTCAAGAAAAAATACCCTATAACATTTATGGTAGTTTTGCCTTTTTGAAACGTAAAGAAGTAAAAGATATGATTAGTTATTTACGTTTTATTGCAGATCCGTCTAAAATTGTTCACTTTAAAAGAATTATAAATGTTCCTAGTCGTGGTGTTGGTGAAAAAACGATTGAAAAGTTGCAAGAATATATGAAAGAATATGATTGTGATATTCTTTCATCAATTGATATTTTTAAAAAAAATAATACAACTTCTAAAACGGAAGCTTTAATTGATTTTAAAAATATGATTGAAAATTTAGCAAAAGTTTTAAATGAGATGTCGATGCCAGAATTTTTTGATTATATGCTTGAAAAAACTGGTTATATGGAGATGTTAAAAGCGGAAGCAGAAGCAGATGAAATTAATCGAATTGATAATGTAAAAGAGTTTAAATCTATTTTATATCAAATTGAATATAATAATTTAGATCAAGATTTGACTCAAGCAGAAGAGATTGAAATTGGTTTAGACGAACTTTTACTTGATACATCAATGATTGATGATCATACAACAAATGGTGTAGTTTTATCAACTATTCATTCAGTCAAGGGATTGGAATTTAAAGCCGTATTTGTTGTTGGTTTAGAAGAAGGAATTTTTCCTGCTATTAGAGAAGAAGTTGATATGGAAGAAGAAAGAAGAGTTGCCTATGTTGCCTTTACTAGAGCAAAAGAAAAACTTTATATTACTTGTTCGGCAAGAAGATTAATATATGGTAGACTCGTTAGAAATCCTAAATCAAGATTTTTAATTGAATATTTGAATGCGGAAGACATTAAAAAAGCAGTTGAGGAGAAAAAAATAAAAGAAATTTTACCAGGTGAAATTGAAGTAGGTTCAAGAATAAACCATAAATTTTTTGGCAATGGTCTTGTAATTGCTAAAGATGATTATTATGTTCAAATTTTATTTGATAAAGATCAGTCAATTAAAAAAATTTCTAAGGGTCATCCAACCCTTACAAAGATTGCTTAAATGAAAAAAATTGTTATTTTAATCCATGGTTATTTAACAGATTATAATGATTTTAATCACTTACCTAATAAACTTACAAAATTGTATGATTATGTTGTATTAATTAGTTTACCAGGACATGGTAAATATCATGATATGAAAAAATTTAAAGTAAATGATACAATACAATTAATAGAAGATGAAGTAGAGTTTTATAGTAAAATTGGTTATGTTGATTTAATTGGTTATTCGTTGGGTGGTGCATTGGTTAGATACTTATGCGTAAAATATAAAACGATTAAAAAAGCTGTGTTGATTAGTCCTGCAACTTACTATTTTAGTCCATTATTTGGTATTGAAAGAATGAAATATCTATTTAGTGCTAAAACTAAAGATGAAAGAAAAAAGAATCACCAAGAATTAAGAAATAATGACAAAATGGCCTATTATGTTGTAAGAAGACATACCTTTAAAAGGTTTAAATTAGATAATGGAATAACATTTTGTAAACTTATTAAAAAGATTAATAAAATAAAAGGGTTTAACCCAACTTCAACTTTAATTATTTGGGGTAAACTTGATGAGCTTGTTCCTAAATCATCGGTTAATTTTTGTTATCAAAATTGTATAAATAATAAGAAAGCTTTAGTAATGATTGATGGAGTAGGACACGTTATGCTAAGAAGTAATAAAGAAAAAATTATAATTGATAAAATCATGGAATTTTTAAATGAATAAAAAGGTGAAAATTATGACTGAACAAGATATTCAAAATCGAATAAATGAACTTGTAGATTTACTTAATAAATATAATTATGAATATTATATTTTAGATAATCCTTCGATTGAAGATGCTGAATATGATAATTTAATTATGGAATTGGAATCTTTAGAAAAACGATATCCTCAATATATTAGAAAAGATAGTCCCACTAAAAAAGTTGGGGCTTTCTTAAGGACTGATTTAGATACAATTATTCATCAAAATCAAATGATGTCATTAGGAGATGTTTTTAATAGTAGTGAATTAAGAGATTTTGATGAAAAAATAAAAAAGGCTGTCAATCATTATAGTTATGTTATTGAATTAAAAATTGATGGAATTGCCTCATCTGCTCATTATGAGAAAGGGTTATTTACACTTGGTGCTACAAGAGGAAATGGGATAATAGGTGAAAATATCACAAAAAATATGTTAATGATTAAAAGTTTACCTAAAATTTTGACAAAACCTCTTGATATTGAAGTACGCGGTGAAGTTTATATGCGAAAATCAGTTTTGGAAAATGTGAATAAAAAAAGACAAAAAGATGGTTTAAGTTTATTTGCAAATCCAAGAAATGCAGCAGGGGGTAGTTTAAGACAATTAGATGAAAAAATTACGAAAGAAAGACAGTTAGATCAATTTTCGTATACAATTGTTCATCCTGAAAAATATGGAATAACTACCCAAATAGATGCACTTAGTTATTTAGAAGAATTAGGATTTAGTGTTAATCCCTATCATAAGCATTGTAAAGATATAGATGAGGTAATAAGTGTAATTGATGAATATGATAAGTTGCGTAAAACTTTAGATTATGCTACGGATGGTATTGTTATTAAAGTAAATGAATTTGAGTTATATGATGACATTGGGTATACTGTTAAAGTTCCTAAATGGGCGATTGCTTATAAATTTCCAGCTGAGATAGTAACAACAAAATTAAAAGATATTATTTTTACTGTGGGTCGAACTGGAAAAATTATTCCTAATGCTGTATTAGATCCCGTTTATATTGCAGGAACAGTTGTATCAAGAGCTACACTTAATAATGAAGATTTTATTATTTCTAGAGATATTCGTATTGGCGATTATGTAAGAGTTAGAAAAGCAGGCGAAATTATTCCTGAAGTAGTTGATGTAGATATGTCTAGAAGAACAATGCATTTAAAACCTTTTGAAATGTTAAAATATTGCCCTAAATGTGGTAGTCCTATTGTTAAAGATGGTAGTGAAGTTTTATATTTTTGCAAAAATCCAGAATGTGGCGGAAGAATTTTAGAAGGGATTATTCATTTTGCCTCACGTGCTGCGATGGATATTGAAGGTCTTGGCGAAAAACAAATTGAGCAATTATATTCGATGGGATATTTGACAGATGCTACTGATATTTATTTACTGAAAAATTATGAAAAAGATTTACTTGCTTTAGAACGATTTGGTCAAAAAAAAGTTGATAATTTGTTAGAGGCTATTGAAAAGTCAAAACAAAATTCACTTGATAAATTTATTTTTGGTCTTGGTATTCGTTTTATTGGAGCAAAGGCCGCAAAAACTTTAGCTAAAAGATACAAGTCGATTACAGAAGTTAAAAATGCAACATATGAAGAATTGGTAATGCTTGATGATATTGGTGAAGTAATGGCTAAAAGTATTGTCACATACTTTCAAAATGATAAACATATAGAATTAATTAATAAATTTATTTCATATGGTTTAAATCCTATTAGTAGTTTAGATAACACATCATTAATTTTTAATGGTTTAACGTTTGTTCTCACGGGAACCTTGCCTACAATGTCAAGAGAAGAAGCTACAAATCTAATTGAAGAATATGGTGGTAAAACCTCAAGCAGTGTCAGTAAAAATACATCATATGTATTAGCTGGTGAGGCCGCTGGAAGTAAGCTTGTCAAGGCACAAAATTTAGGAATTAAAATAATAAATGAAGATGAATTTAAACAAATGTTAAAAAAATAAAAATGATAGCATTTAGAAAGGATAGATATGGATAGTGGAAAAATAATTATTAAAGGTGCAAGAGAAAATAATTTAAAAAATATTAATCTAGAAATTCCTCGTAATAAACTGATTGTTATGACAGGAGTTTCCGGTTCTGGTAAAAGTTCTCTTGCCTTTGATACAATATATGCAGAAGGACAAAGAAGATATGTCGAAAGCCTTTCAGCATATGCTAGACAATTTTTAGATAATGTTGATAAGCCTGATGTTGATTCAATTGAAGGATTGTCACCAGCTATTTCAATTGATCAAAAGACAACTAGTCGAAATCCTCGTTCAACTGTTGGAACAGTTACTGAGATATATGACTATTTAAGATTACTATATGCTAGAATTGGTCATCCGATATGTCCTAATCATCATATTGAAATAGCCTCTCAAACGATTGAACAAATGTGTGATAAGGTTTTGACATATGAAGAAGATTCGAAAATAACCATTTTATCACCGATTGCAGAAGGTAGAAAAGGTACTTTTGAGAAAACTTTAGATTTATTACGAAAAGATGGTTATTCAAAAGTTATCATTGATGATGAAATGTATGAATTAGATGAAGAATTTAATCTTGATAAAAATAAAAAACATAATATACTAGTTGTAGTTGATAGATTAAAATTAAAAAAGGATATTAGAAGTCGACTTTATGAATCTTTAGAGGCAGCATGTAATTTATCCGATGGTATTATCTATGTTGATATTAATGATGAAAGATTATTATTTTCTGAACACTATGCATGTCCATATTGTGAGTTTACGGTTGGTAAATTAGAACCTACACTTTTTTCGTTTAATTCACCACTTGGTGCATGTCCAACTTGTCATGGGCTTGGTTTTATTTCAACAATTGATCCATCACTTCTTGTAACTGATGAAAATTTGTCAATAGCAGACGGGGCTATTAGGTACCTAAAAAATATTATTTTTACGGAAAATTTAGAATGGCAAATGTATAAGGTTTTATTTGAATATTATAATATTGATCTTTTTAAGCCATATAAAGATTTAAGCGATGAACAAAAAGATATTATTCTTAATGGTTCTAAAGAACCTATTAAATATGAGATTCATTCTAGTGGTGGCATAACAATGCGTAAAAACAAAGTAATTGAGGGTTTAGCGACTCTTATTACTAGAAGATATGCTGAAACATCCTCATCAATGCAAAGAGAATACTATGGATCTTATATGAAAGAAATGATATGTCCTACTTGTAATGGTAAAAGATTATCAGAGATAGCTTTATCAGTTAAAGTAGGTGGAAAAAATATTTATGAATTTACTCAAATGTCTATTTTACAAGCTTTAGATTTTATTGAAGGATTAAAACTTTCAATTGTTGAGGCTAAAATTAGTAATTTAGTTTTGAAAGAAATAAAAAATAGACTTTCTTTTTTAAAAGAAGTAGGGCTTGAATATTTAACATTATCTCGAAAAGCAGGAACTTTATCTGGAGGCGAAGCTCAAAGAATTCGCCTTGCTACTCAAATAGGTTCAAAACTCATAGGTGTTTTATATGTTTTAGATGAACCATCAATAGGACTTCATCAAAGAGATAATCATAAATTAATTGATGCTTTAAAAGAGATGCGAGATTTAGGAAATACTTTAGTAGTTGTTGAACATGATGAAGAAATTATGCATGAGTGTGATTATATCGTTGATATAGGACCATACGCTGGAGTACATGGTGGTGAAGTTGTTGCCCTAGGAACACCAAAAGAAATAATGGAAAATAAAAATTCTATAACAGGAGATTATTTAAGTGGTAGAAGAAAAATTGAAGTTCCCAAGATTAGAAGAGTTGGTAGTGGCAAATCTTTAATAATTCATGGATGTAAGGCTAATAATTTAAAGAATATTGATGTAGAAATTCCGTTACAAAAATTAATTGTAGTTACTGGTGTATCTGGTTCTGGTAAATCAACTTTGGTTAATGATATATTATACAATGCGATTTCAAATAAGTTATATAAAACTAAAGTTGATATTGGTGAGCATGATTATATTGAAGGACTTGATGAGATTGATCGTGTAATTAATATTGATCAGGCTCCCATCGGTAGAACTCCAAGAAGTAATCCAGCAACATATACGGGTGTTTTTGATCCAATTAGAGATTTATTTGCCACAACCATTGAAGCTAAAAAAAGAGGGTATACTAAAAGTAGATTTTCTTTTAATGTAAAAGGTGGAAGATGTGAATCTTGTGGTGGTGATGGTGTTATTAGAATTTCCATGAATTTTTTGCCAGATGTTTATGTACCTTGCGAAGCATGTCATGGCTCTAGATATAATAGAGAAACTTTAGAATGCAAATATAAAGATAAAAATATTGCGGATGTTTTAGATATGACAGTTGATGAGGCACTAGGTTTTTTTGAAAATATTCCTACGATTTATCCTAAAATTAAAACAATGAAAGATGTTGGTCTCGGTTATGTTAAATTGGGTCAAAGTGCTACAACTCTATCTGGCGGTGAAGCACAAAGGGTTAAACTTGCTAGTGAACTACATAAAAAAATTACTGATAAAACGATTTTTATTTTTGATGAACCGACTACTGGATTACACACTTATGATGTTGATCAGTTAATGAAAATGATTGAAAATATTGTCGATATGAAAGCAACAGCAGTTATTATTGAGCATAATTTAGATGTTATTAAGTTAGCTGATTATATCATTGATTTAGGTCCAAATGGTGGTGATGATGGTGGGCAAGTAATTGCAACCGGTACACCTGAGGAGGTAATGGAAAATCCTGATTCATATACAGGATATTATTTAAAAAAAGTATTAGTTGGTAATTGGAGTAAAAAATAATAAAAAACAAAGGTTTAAATATTGTTTTTAAATCTTTGTTTTTTATTTGTACAATTTTTGACTTTCAATTATTTTTATGTTAAAATAGTTGTGTACGCAACTAATTTTGATGAAAGAGGTGAAGACTGTGACAACCCTTATGAGACAAATTAATGTAATTAGTAGATGTGCCGCTAGTTATCGTGGTGAAAAGTTTAAAGATTTAAAACTTTGTGCTGCTCATCATAGTTACATTATCAATATTTGTAAAAAACCAGGAATATCACAAGAAGAGTTAGTTAGACATATTTGTGTAGATAAGAGCAATGTTGCTAGACAAGTTTTTAATTTAGAAAATTTAGGATATATTAAAAGGATACAAAGCCAAAAAGATAAAAGGGTTATTGAAATTTATCCAACATCTAAAGCCTTAGAAATATTACCATATGTAAAAGAAGTTGTAAAGTTTTGGAATGAATATGTTACTCAAGATTTAAGTGATGAAGAATTGAAATTACTTATGAAAATGATGGATAAACTTGTTAATCGAGCAAAAGGATATTTTGAAAATCAAGAGGTGAATAAATGAAGTTTATTTATCAATATTTAAAACCTTTTATAGGTATTATGATAGTTGGATTATTAATTAAAACCATTGGAACTTTAATAGAACTTGCTTTACCATATATTTTGAGTTATATTTTAGATGATCTTGTTCCTAATGATGGTAGATTATCTATGATTATTCTTTGGGGAGGCATAATGATTTTGTGTGCTTTAATTGCTCTTTTTTGTAATATAAAGGCCAATAGAATGGCTTCTAAAGTTGCACGTGATTGTACTAGAAAAATTAGACATGATTTATTTTACCGAACAATTACTCTTTCAGGAAAACAATTAGATTATTTTACTATTCCTTCTTTAGAAGCTAGAATTACAACCGATACATACAATGTTCAAAATTTTATAGGTAGAATACAACGGTTAGGTGTAAGAGCGCCGCTTTTATTAATGGGAGGAATTATTGTAACTTTAATTATGGATGCTTATTTATCTTTAGTTATGATTGCAATTTTACCAATTATTTTTGTTGTTGTCTTATTTATATCTTTGAAAGGAGTGAAACTCTATGCCAATGTACAAGATTCCGTAGATGGAATGGTTCGTGTAGTTAGAGAAGATACTCAAGGTATCAGAGTAATTAAAGCTCTATCTAAGGTAGAAAAAGAACAACAAAGATATGATAAGGTTAATAAAAAATTAATTAATGCAGAAAAAAAAGCTAATCTTGCAATGGGATTTGTTAATCCTATAATGAGTTTATTAATGAATCTTGGCATCACTTTTGTTGTATTGATTGGAGCATATCGCGTAATGAATAGACAAACAGAGCCTGGTAAAATTGTTGCTTTCACACAATATTTTACAATGATTTCTACTGCAACTTTATCAATTACAAGAATTTTTATGATGTATACTAAAAGTTCTGCTTCCGCAAGTAGAATAGCAGAAGTGATGCATACTGAAAAAGATTTAGAGGTTGCAAGTTTAGATACATATCCATTAGTTGAAAATGATGATTATATTGTTTTTGATAATGTATCTTTTTCATATAATCAAACAAAGGATAATTTAAAAAATATCAATTTTCACTTAAGCAAAGGAAAAACTTTGGGAATTATTGGGGCAACTGGTAGTGGAAAAACCACTCTTATTAATTTACTAATGCGTTTTTATGATGTAAATAAAGGTTCAATTAGGATTGGTGGAAAGGATATTAGAACTATTCCTGAAAAGGATTTACATACTTTATTTGGCATTGTAATGCAAAATGATTTTTTGTTTTCTGACACTATCTTAGAAAATATCCGCTTTGGTAGAGAAATTTCGCAAAATGATATTGAAAAGGCTACAAAAATTTCGCAAGCATATGATTTTATTATGTCATTCCCTGAAGGATTTAATCACGTTTTATCACAGAAGGCAACTAATATTTCGGGTGGACAAAAACAAAGGTTATTGATTGCTAGGGCTTTGGCTAATCATCCTGAAATCTTAATTTTAGATGATTCTTCTTCAGCTTTGGATTACAAAACAGATGCTAATTTAAGAAAGGCTATTTTGCAAAATCTTGAACATACCACATCTATTATTGTTGCACAAAGAGTTAGTTCTGTTATGAATGCTGATTTAATTATTGTATTAGAAGAAGGAGAAATTATTGGAATGGGTAATCATCAAGATTTACTAAGCACTTGTGAAGTATATAGAGAAATTAGTGAATCGCAAATGGGAGGTAGTTTCATTGATTAACAAGAAGAAAAAAAGTCATATTTTTTATCGCCTTTTTAAATATATGTTAAAGTTTTGGTATCTGACTTTAATCGCCTTTATTTTTTCAATGATATCGAATTATTTAGCTCTTTTAGGACCTATGTATTTAGGAAATGCAATGAATGCTATTTCTAATAAAACAGGAGTCTTAATCGATGAGGTTATTTATAATTTTTGGCAAATGCTTTTTTGTTATATTACATCATTTGTTTTATCGTATTTGTTAACAGTCATAATGGTTGTTTTAAGCCAAAAAATTACATATTTAATGAGAAAACAACTTTTTGAAAAACTAACAATTTTGCCAATTGCTTATTTTGATACCCATTCAACAGGAGATATTATTAGTAGAATTTCTTATGATATTGATACAGTTAATGCAACTTTATCGACTGACTTAATACAAGTTGTAACAAGTATTTATACAGTTATTGGTTCACTTTATTTTATGATTATTATATCAAAACCACTGATTTTAGTATTTGTTATAACTGTTCCTATTTCGATTATTTTTACTAAATTGAAAGCTAAAAAGATTCAACCTCTTTTTAGAATGAATTCTAAAAAGTTAGGTGAGTTAAATGGTTTTGCTGAAGAAATGTTATCAGGTGCTAAAACAATAGGAGCATATTATCAATATGATGATATAACAGAAAAGTTTGATCAAAAAAATGATGCGGCAGTAGAAGCATATTATAATGCAGAATATTATGGTGCAATAATTGGACCATCTGTTAATTTTATTAATAATTTATCCATTTCACTAGTAATGATTTTTGGAGGAATTTTATATCTATTATCTCAAAAAGAAATTGTTACTGAAGGACAACTTTGGTTTATAACAATTGGAGGAATTACTCAATTTGTAATGTATTCTCGTAAATTTGCAGGACCAATTAATGAATTTGCAAATATTATTAGTGAATTTCAATCAGCATATACTGCAGCAGAAAGAATTTTTAGAATTATTGATGAAGAACCTGAACCACTTGATAGTCAAGATGCGATAATATTAGAAAATACATTAGGTGATGTAGAATTAGAGAATGTAGAATTTGGTTATACAAAAGAAAAGATAATTATCCATAATCTTTCCTTTCATGCAAAACCTGGTAAAACCATTGCAATTGTTGGACCAACTGGTGCTGGTAAAACAACTATTATCAATTTATTAATGCGATTTTATGACATCAATAGTGGCAAAATATTAGTGGATAACCAAGAGATTGTTAATATTACAAGGAATAGTTTAAGATCATCTTATACAATGGTTTTACAAGATACATGGCTTTTTTATGGCACTATTTATGAAAATATTGTTTATGGGGCAGAAGATGCAACGATGGAAGAAGTTATTGGTGCAGCTAAAGCGGCTAAAATTCATTCTTTTATTGAACAATTGCCTAATGGATATAATACCTTGTTATCAGATGATGGTATTAATATATCTAAAGGTCAAAAACAATTGATTACAATTGCTAGAGCAATGCTTCCAAAAAGTAAAATGCTAATTCTTGATGAGGCGACATCAAATGTAGATTCAAGGACAGAAATTAAAATTCAAAATGCTATGTCAACATTGATGAAAAATCGCACTTGTTTTGTTATTGCTCATCGTTTATCAACTATTCAAAATGCTGATTTAATATTAGTAGTAAAAGATGGAAATGTGATTGAACAAGGAACTCACGAGCAATTACTTTCAAAAGGCGGATTTTATGCTAGTTTATATAATTCACAATTTTCATAGTTAAAAAATCAATTCTAAATAGAGTTGATTTTTTTATATAAAAAATCTAATTATGAAGTGAAAAATTATAAAAAATAAAATATCACATAAAATATGAATAGTAACAAAATTGAAAAACATCTGGAGATATGGTATAATGAATAATGTCTTTATAATAATATTATCAGTTATTATGCTTTGGTTTTGTGTTAACCAAATATTTAAAATAACAAAAACTACAAATGTATATTTATATTCAATTATATATGTAATTTTATTGTATTTAGTTTTATTTAATCGCGAAAAATTTGATGAAAGTATTTATAGCGATGGAACTTATATTATTAAATGGATAAAACTTATTTTTACTAATAAAATTGTTTTTATTAATTTAATCGGTAATATTTTAATTTTTGTTCCTCTAGGTATTTTTCTTAAATATTTTAAGATACAATTAATTTCTGCTTTTATGATAATAATTATTTTAGTTATTTCAATTGAAAGTCTCCAGTATCTAACTAAAAGAGGAATTTTTGATATAATAGATATTTTTTTAAATATCATAGGAGCAATTATAGGATATATTCTCATTAGAAATAGAGGTGAAAAAAATGAGTGATGTTGTAGTAAAAAATGTTGTTAAAGAATTAAATTTGGAAGTTATTTATGGTAATAACTATTTAGATAAGAAAGTGTTAAAAACGATGTCTAGTAGACCAAGCGTTGAAATTTATTCAGGATATTTTGATTATTTTGAAAGTGATCGCATACAGGTTATTGGTTCAAAAGAATTAACTCTTTTTAATATGCTTAGTAGTAGTTTAAAAAAGGAAAGATTAGAAAAATTATTTTCATATAATTCACCAGCTTTTGTTTTTACAAAAAATGTTGATGCTCCTAAAGAGTTTGTTGAATCTGCAATATCTCATCAAATTCCTATATTAAAAAGTAAAGCATCTACTTCCGGTTTTATTGGTGAACTTACAAATTATTTACAAAGTGAATTAGCACCGCGTATTCATACCAATGGTTCTATGATGGAAATTTATGGTATTGGTGTTTTAATTATAGGTAAAGATGGAATTGGTAAAAGTGAAACAGCTTTAGAACTAATTAAAAAAGGTCATATTATGATTGCGGATGACCTAACACAACTATATCAATCTGAACCTGGTATTATTGTGTGTGAAGCAACTAAACAACGAAAAAGTTTGATGGAGATTAAAGATTTAGGAATGATTAATGTCGAGCAAATATTTGGTATTGGTGCAGTTCGTAATCATAAAAATCTTCAACTTGTTGTTGAATTAGTAGAAAAGGTAAATCACCAAAAAGATTATATCACTTTTTTTGATACGACATTGCCAAAAATTGAGATTGAAGTAGAAGCAGGAAGAAATATTGGTACGCTTATTGAAACGGCTGCATTAAATTATCGTTTGCACCTTATGGGACAAGATGCGAAAAAGGAATATGAACAACGGTTAAGGAATACGATTTTGAAAGAAGGATAAGATGATTTTGTTTAATATTTTTTCAATGTTATTAACTGATTTAAGACCTGTTATTGATCCTGATTCAAAGATTGCTTTTAGTTTATTTGGTATTAGCATTGCTTGGTATGCAGTAATAATTTTATCAGGTGCTTTGATAGCAACAATATATGGGTATTATCGTTTTGGTAAACCACTTGGGTTAAGTAGTGATACTGTTTTTACAGGACTAGTTTTAGGATTATTATTTGGTATTATTGGTGCTAGACTTTATTATGTGATTTTTACAGCTTCTAGTGGAGAAATTCATTATGATAGTATTATGGATATTATAAATCCTAGAAATGGTGGTTTAGCTATTCATGGTGGAATTATTGCTGCCGCAATTTTTCTTTTTGTGTATTGTCGCAAAAAGCATATTAAACTTATTTATTTATTAGAAATTGCAATGCCGCTTATTTTATTTGCACAAGTTGTTGGCAGATGGGGTAATTTCATCAACCAAGAAGCTTTTGGTGGTTTAGTAAAGGTTGATGCTCTTAAGACTATGGAGCCTTTAACGAATGCTACAATCTTACCAGATTCAATTTTAATTGCTCAGCGTGAAGCATTATCAAAGTTGTTAGTTCCTGAATTTGTTATTAATAGAATGTATATTCAAAGTAGTAGTGCTACTGGATTTATTTGTGCAGGGTATTATTATCCCACTTTCTATTTTGAGTCAATTGCTAATTTAATAGGTATTGTTATATATATGATTATAAGAAAATATTGGAAAAAAGTTTTAGTTGGTGATGGAATTAGTTTTTATTTAATATGGTATGGTATTGTTAGACTATTTATTGAACTTATGAGGACAGACCCCTTAATGCTTGGTAAAACTGGCATTAGAGTGGCTGTTTTAACTTCAATTATATATATTATTTTAGGTCTTGTTTTCTTAATTGTAAGAAGAATTTTAAAATATAAAATGATTTCTTGCAAAGAGGCTTTATATGATAGTAATTCATCAATAATGGAAGAAGGATTTGAAACACCAAAAGAACCATTTATATTTAAAAAAATAGTAGATTTTTTTAAAAGAAAAAACTCAGAAGAGGACAATTCACAAGAAGATGAAGAATAAAGTTATAATTTTTGACTGTGATGGAACTTTGGTTGACACTTTTTTGTTAATTGAAAAAACTGTTTTTAAAACATTTGCGACCCTTTTACCAGATTATCCATTAACGATGGAAGAAGCTCATCAGTTTTTTGGACCCTTTTTAAATGACTCCTTTAAGAAATATGTAAAAACTGATAAAGAAGTTGATCAATTGGTTGAATGTTATAGATATATTAATGATGAATTAATGCCTTATTATATTAAAACGTATGATGGAATTAAAGAATTATTAGAATCATTAAAGAAGAAAAATTATATTCTTGCTATTGTTTCTAATAAAGTAACTACTGCAGTTATTAAAGGGCTTAAACTTTGTCAAATAAATGATTATTTTGATTTAATAATAGGTGCTGAAAAATTAAAAGAGGCAAAACCTAATCCTGATGGAATTTATCAAGTATTAGAAAGGTATCCAAGCGATGATGTTTTTATGATTGGGGATACTAGTATTGATATTAAAGCAGGAAAAAATGCAAATGTTAAAACAATTGGAGTCACTTGGTGTAAAACTAGTAAAGAAGAGTTTATAAAAAATAATGCTAATTTTGTTGTAGATAAACCACAAGAAATATTAAAGATAGTAAGTGAGTGATAATATATGTATGATGTTATAATATGTGGCTCAGGACCTGCTGGTATGTCAGCAGCACTTTTCTTAAAACGTGCAAATCTAAACATTATGATTATAGAGAAGGCAACTCCTGGGGGAAAGTTGATTAGTACAGTATTAATAGAAAATTATCCTGGTTACATTGAGAATACAGGTATTGATCTTGCAATGATTATGTATCGACAAACTAAACATTTTAAAATCCCTTATACGTTTGCGGAAGTTGTAAGTGTAGAAAAACTTGCAGAAGAACATTTTTTAATACATACCACAAATGGTGATTATGAAGCTAAAAGAGTTATTTGGGCAGCAGGAACAATTGCAAAACTTTTAAATGCTAAAAATGAACAAGAATTTGTTGGTAGAGGTATAAGTTATTGTGCCATTTGTGATGGTAGTTTCCATGAAAAACAAGATGTAGTGGTAATTGGTGGTGGTAATTCTGCCTTAGAAGAAGCCCTATATCTTGCTAAAATTTGTAATAAAGTAACAATAATCACAAGAGGTCATCAATTTAGAGCTGACAAGGTTCTAATGGAAAAGGCCAGAAATAATGAAAAAATTGTTTTAATTGAGCATCATGAGACAATTTCTTTTGATGGTTCAACATTACTTGAAAAGGTTGTAATAAGAGATAGAGATACAGGAAAAACTACAGAACTTTTAGCAAGAGGTGCTTTTATATATATTGGGTTTACACCATCTAGCACTATTTTAAGTAATTTTGATATTTTAAATGATGAAAAGTATATTGTTGTTGATCGAAATTGTGAGACTAAAGTTAAAGGACTTTATGCAGCAGGAGATTGTATTGAAAAACAAGTAAGACAAATTGCTACTGCTGTTGCTGATGGAATATCATGTGCATCAGCTATTATAAAGAAGTTTTGATATGAGTTTTGCCAATGAAGTTAAAAAGGAACTATTATCTTTAGAAGATGTTGCAACTTGTTGTAAGAAAGCTATGGTTCTAGGTATTTTACAAGGTGGTTGTAATATCGTTTTTCATCGTGGTGGGATAAAATTAGTTATAAAATCACATCTTATTGCTGCAATTCAAAAAACAATGACCATTTTAAAGAATGATTATAATATTGAGGCAACAATCAAGTATGGCAATGATAACAATATAAATCGAATAAGATATTATTTTTTAGAAATAATTGGTGATGTTGATTCAATTATTAATGAGTATTCTTTATCACCTTTTGGTGAGTTAAATAGAGAACATAAATTAATAAGAAATGAATGTTGTAAAAATGCTTTTGTAAGAGGAATGTACATTATAAAAGGTTCAATTAATGATCCAAGGAAAAATTGTTATCATTTTGAAATTACTTGCAAAAATCATGAACTAGCTCTCTTATTAAAAGATATTTTTGTTTCTAATCAAATTGAAGCTAAAATTCGAGAAAGAAAAACAGGATATGTTGTCTATATTAAAAAAAGTGAAGATATATCTTCATCGTTAGCTTTAATGGGTGCATCTAGTGGCGTCTTTTATTTTGAAGACTCAAGAATAGTTAGAGATATATCGAATATGGCAAATAGAATGGCGAACTGTGATATTGCTAATGTAAAAAAAAGTACTGATACGGCTCAAAAACAACTAAAAGCAATTGAATATATCAAAAAAGTAGGATATTTTAATAAAATGCCTACTCGCTTGCAAACAATTGCTACAATGAGAGAGGATTATCCTGATGCTACTTTAGAAGAATTAAGTGAGTTTTCCGATAAAGTATTTGGAAAAAAACTTTCAAAATCAGGCATTAGCCATTGTCTAAAAGCATTAATGGATCAGTATGAAGAAATTTTAAAAGAAAATAATAAAAAAACTAAGAACTAAGTTCTTAGTTTTTTTATTCACATAAATTATTCTTATGCATCGTAACTTCGCTTATAGGAATACTCTTCATCTTCATCTGGAATAGCCCAAGCTACTGCAGCAACCACTGCAGCAATTCCTACTATAGAATATATAATACGCGAAATAATTACGCTAAATCCATCAAATAAGAATGCTACAAGGTTAAAGTCGAATAGACCGATAAGTCCCCAGTTTAAGCCACCAATGATTAAGAACACTAAAGCTATATTTCGTAATACTTTCAAAATAATTACCTCCTATTACAAATTTACAATATTATTATTAACAAATATTATAAAAATAGTAATGGTAAAATCTAGAGAAAAAATTTAATTATTTGTAATTTTTTTAAAGATTAATGAATAAAATCTAACGTGTGAGGTAATGCTATGAAAAGAAAAACATTTAAATTATTTTTAATTATGTGTATATTGACATCAATTTGTTTCATCACTAGTTGCAAAAAAAATAAACCTGTAGATGAAACTTTTCCTGAAATTGTAAATAAACTTACAAGTTATAAACTTGTTGGTACATTAGAATCTAATTTTCCAAGTGGAACTAAAGAATGTAATGTAACAACATATTATCAATCACCAAATATGTATCGTGTTGAATTACAAAATCCTAATACGGTTGAAACGCAAATTATGATTAAAAATGCTGATGGTGTTTATGTTTTAGTACCAAGTATTAATAAAACTTTTAAAGTAAATTCATCTTGGCCAGCAAATTCTAGTTATCCATATTTATTACAATCTATTAGTAATGATATTATTAGTGACAGTAATATGATAACCAAAAAAGAAGGAAAAGATACAACTTTAGAGTTAAAAGCAAAACTATTTAATGGAGATCAAAACACGACTCAAAAAATTATTTTTGATGAAAATAAAATGCCTAAAGAGGTGTTATTATATGATAAAAATCATAACTTATTAACTCGCTTTGTTGTTAAATCAATTGAACAAAATCTATCATTAGATCAACAATTATTTAAAACAAGCGAATCATTAGAAACTTTAAATGTTTATTATAAAGAAAATCCAATTGAGTATGAACGTCTTGTTACTTATCCAACATATTTTCCAGAAGGAACTTCTTTAAAAGAAGAAGTAATTACAGGAGATGCAATGAATAAATTTGCTATAATGAAATTTGGTGGTACAACTAATTATACAATTATTCAAAAGTTTCTGAATGATTCGGAGACTCAAGTTGTTGAATATGTTAATGGTGATGTTTATATTATGGGTGGAGCTTTTGCTTTTATAAATGAAAATAATATTTGTTTTTATACTGATGGTATTCAATATACGATAGCATCTAATGAAGTTGAAGTAATGGAAATGATTAAAATGGGAGAATCATTAAAAACAACTGATATAAAATAATTTGTATAAAACAAATCATATACTTTTAATAGTATGTGATTTGTTTTTCATAAGTGTTGATAAAATATCTACAATATGTTATAATAATTATAAGGTGATAAAAAATGGGTAATAAAATTACAAAATTATGTTTGATTTCAATAGTTTTTCTATTTTTTTCTACATTAATAAGTTGTAAAAAAAGTAGTTCAATTAATAGTTATTCTGAAATGGATCGCATTATTTATCAAAGTATTTTAAGTAAAGAAAATGATTATATGGTTTTTATATATGGTGATAGTTGTTCTGCATGCGAAGAATTAGAAGAACTTTTGTGTCAGTATGCTACAAAAGCTAAAAATAAAAAAAGTTATATGTCACTTTTTGCTCTTAATTCATCAAACACAAGGGTAAATAAAGGATTAATCGCTACTGAAGGTGATGATTCTTATAGTGATTTTAAAAACACTAGCAATTGGGAGGATATCCATATTTCCACTACTCCAGCTTTAATTATTGTGAAAGATGGCAAAGTTAGTGACTATATTTCTACAAAGGTAACCAAAACCCCTAAAACGGATATTAAAGAATATATTAATAACTTAATGAAGTAGGAGTACATAATGAAAAAAGTAAAAAATTTAGATTTAATTATAATACTTGTTGCTATAACTATTTTAGGGATTATAACTGCTATTATTTTAGCAATAAGACCATATGAAGTAAAAACTTTTGATAAAATTACTCATGTTAATATAAATAATTATAAAACAATAAAAAATAATAAAGAGGAATATTTTGTTCTTTTATACGATAGCAATAATAATAAATATGAACTTTTAGAAGAATGTGTTGTAGCATATGCTGAATTTGCTAGAAACAATAAAGATGTGCCAAATATATATGTAATTGATTATCGAAGCAATAAGGAGATTATTAATTCTAGTAATTTTAATATTAATGATGTAAAGTTAAATTCAGAAATTCCATGTCTTGCTAAAATAACAACAAGTGGCTCTTTAACTAATAAAAAGAATAACATATCTGATATATGTAATTTATTAGAAGATTATATGAGTGGTAAAGAACAATAATAAAGGATGATTTTATAATCATCCTTTTTACATTTCTTCAATATAATATATATAATCTAAAGATTTTAAAGCATTGATAATATCACTATGAGTTTTATATTCTTTTAATTTGTTATTTAATATGGACAACGATACAGAATAAACACTTAATCCTGAGTTTATGTATGATGCATTGACCTCAATATCATCTATTCTTAAACCAAGTTCTCGAATAACAGTTGTAAAATCTTTTAGATAACTATAATTTTTTAATTCGAGATGAATTTCAAAATGATTTGAGTGGTTTTTTAAGTAAATTTCTAAAGGTGGTATAAGTGATAAAACACATAGAAATGTGATAAAACAAAAGAACACGATTGTATAGTAACCTGTGCCAATCACAAGTCCTAATATACCAGATGCCCAAAGACCAACTGAAGTTGTTAAACCTTTAATTTGACTTTTTGAACTATATAGTATGGTGTTTCCACTAATAATAGCAATACCAATAATAGTGGAGGCAGAAATAATCCAAAAACCAGATGATATATCTTTTATTAAAATTAAATCTATAATCATTGCCAAAGTTGAGGCTAGGGAAACAATAATAAAGGTTCTTAAACCTGCAGCATGTCTTTTACTAGATCGTTCCCAACCAATTATAGCAGATAAAACAATTGATAATATAATTCTTAGTAGAGTACTCCAAATAGTTAGGTCAACTGACCAATTTCCAAGTAATTGACCAATAGGGTCATTAAATAAAAAAATCATTTATATATATCCTCCTATCTTCTATTTCGCATAAAACCACTGCGTTTTTGATTTATCCAATAATATTCTTCTGCAGCTTCAGTAAATGCATTCTCTTCTTCATTTAATATTTCTTCATGTTTTGGTATTTGTTCTTGTATTTTATTTATTCGTTCAATTAATATTTCAATTTGTGTTTTTTTAGTGCCATCTATATGTAGTAGTGAAACATCTGTTATATCTTCTAATTTATTAGAATATGATTTTGATAGATATAAAGATGCTTTGGCAAGGGCTGGACCAATTAATTCATACAAAACGCTTGAGGCAAGAATAATTGTTTCTAAAGCGATTCCAATTTCGCCACCTAGGGTTCTAGCACCTAATGCAGCTAGTCCAATAGCAACTCCTGCTTGAGGTATTAAAGCAAAACCTAGATAATTTCTAACTTCTTTTTTCTTTTTAGTTATAAGACAACCAAGATATGCTCCAGCATATTTTCCGACTATTCTTATAATAAAATAAATTATTCCAATTATAAGTAAGGAAACCCCGCCAATTAAAGCAGATGAACTTATTAAAGATTCTAATTTAAAATTAATACCAGATCTTACAAAAAATAATAATAAAATAGGCGGACTAAAATAGTTCAATTGTTTAAATAATTTATCATCTTTAGATATATTTATATATATGGTACCCATGGACATACAGCCAAGAAGTGGTGATATATCTAAAAGAGAACAAATACCACAAAATAAAAAAATCATTGCAATTGATATTATTAGACGATTATCTGTTGTTCTTTTTTGTGTCATCAAAAGTTTCATAAGTAAACCAAAAATGCCACCTACTATGAAAACAGCAATATTAATTCCTAAAGGTTTTATGATTGATAAAATATGAATTGAATCTGTGACATTCATAGATGCAGTAGCAATTGATATTGCAATACTATAGGCAAGTAATCCAACTATATCATCTAAAGCAACAACTTGAAGAAGGGTATTTACAAAATCACCTTTAGCACCTATTTGTCTAATTGTCATTACTGTTGATGCAGGAGCAGTTGCTGCCGCAAGTGCTGATAATACAATTGAAAAAGCTAAATTCATTTTCAAAATAAAAAACATTACAATGAAAATAAGTAAAGATGCCATTAAAGATTCAAAAATAGTTATTACAATTACTTTACTGCCACTTTTTTTTAAAACAGAAAATTCAAAAAATTCTCCAGTACTAAAAGCAATGAAAGCTAGAGCAATGTCAGAAAGAAAATCCATTCCTGTTACAACATTTTGAGGAACTAAATTTAATACATATGGTCCTAGTAGAATTCCAGTAATAATATAAGCTGTTACATTTGGTAGTTTTAATTTTTTTGTAATTCTAGTCATTGCAAAACCACCAAAAAGCATTACTGAAACTGAAATAATAATAATTGCAACATTGGAAGTTACACCAAATTTTTCATAAATATTCATTTTTTCACCTTTCCCTAAAAAATAACTGTATTTTGTATCACATAAAATAAACATTTAATTATTAAATAAAATTGTAAATTTTATAATCATATGTTATAATTATATCACTAATTTACTATAAAGTAAAATTATTATTTTTTTGATATTTATAAAAAAAATTTATTATAGAGGTAAGTATGATTGATTTAAAAATTAAAACTTTATTAACAGTAGCAGAAGAAAAAAATTTTACGAAGGCCGCAAATAAGTTAAATTTAACACAACCTGCTGTAAGTCATCAGATTAAAGAATTAGAGGATGAATTACAAGAACAACTCTTTATTAGAAAAAAAGGTGATATTATTCCTACACCTATTGGTGATATTGTTCTAAATTATGCTAGGAAATTTGTTGCAATGCATAATAAAATGATTGATGATATAAAACACAATCATAAAATTAATATAAAACTTGGTATAACTCACACAGCAGAAAGCAATAAAATTACTGAAATTATTGGATCTTATCTTATTAATAATCCAGGAATATCTGTTACCATTATTACTGATACTACTAATAATTTATATAAAATGGTTGAAAATTATGAATTAGATTTAGCAATTGTAGATAACAAAAAAAATATTAAATTAAATTATTTGCCACTTGATACAGATTATTTAGTTTGTGTTGTTAATAATAATTCGCCACTAGCCAAGAAAAAAATAGTAACTTTAAAGGAATTAAAAAAGGAAAACTTAATTCTTAGACTTGATTCTTCATATACAAGAAAATTATTTGAGTCTACGCTTGAAAGTATTAATGAATCAATTAATAGTTTTAAAGTAATTCTAGAACTAGATAATATTGAAACTATTAAAGATTTAATTAGAAAAGATATAGGAGTATCCATTCTAGCTAAAAATACTTGTATGGACGAGGTTAATAGAAAAAAATTGACTATTTTACCTATTGAGAATCTAAGTATGATTAGAAAAAATTATATAATATATACAGATTATTTTAATTATATTCATAATGTTAAAGAATTGGTAAATCATTATAATAAGGAAATGAATATAAAAATTGATAATGTTTAATTATAAATTTAAACAATATTTTATCATCTAATGATGAAAAAAGATAAAGTTAACCTACTAACTTTATCTTTTTTCAATTATTACATCAGTATAAAAATTTATTAAATTTTTTCAAAATATTCAACATTGGTTACAAATATGGTGGCTCCACCAACAACAACTTCAGCTGTATTATAGTTTAATGAATGAATTATTCCTGAAGTTGATAAGAAAGAAGGAATTTGTTCAACTCTTTTTTTGCAATTACTACGTATAATTTCTAATGCCTCTTCTAGTCGATTATTTTCAATACCTATTAAAATTGTTACATTAGTCTTTCTCAAAAAGCCTCCATTTGTTGAAATTCTTGTGTGATAGAAGCCTCTTTCAGTTAAAGCATCACTTAAAAATGATTCATCTTTTTTATTAATAATTGCGGTTATTAATTTCATATATACCTCCTATTCAATAAAATCCTAATATAATAATACATTATTTTTTATAAAAAATCAAGATGTTTTTATTAACTTCACAAATAGTATAAAAATGCTTTCATATAAAAGAAAGCATTTTTTATTTTTGTATCGCAAAGAGGAATTGTTTTGATACAATTTATGTACCCTTATATTCTTAGTTCATTACTTAAAATTCATCTATCTCACTAAATATTTCTAATATATCCTGATTTAAAATCATTGCCTTATCTTTGATTTCATCATAAATTTGATTATAGCCTTTATTGATACAAACATAGTGTGCATTAGGCATTTGATATGTCATTTGCATAAATGGAAGTTTTATGATTCCAGGAGTATTCCATCCAACACCTAATTCTAGAAACAAAATGTTTTTACTAGCATTAGCATTTAAGAATTTATCATATCTTTTCTTTGCTTCATGCCAACCAGCATCTTCTACAAATGTATCATCGCATCTTAAGTTCATACGCATTGATGCTCCACATTTTGGACACTTTGGAATTAACGATGAAGGTATTTTATGTTCAGTTTGATTATCAATCATTTTTAAAATGGATTCGCGGTTATCATAAGTTTGTTTATGACATGGTTTACTACATTGAAATAAACCATAATCGCCTTGAGTATAAAATAATCTTTTTTTATCAAAACCTGCTTTTTGAAATTGATGATCAACATTGGTTGTAATTACAAAATAGTTTTTATTTTTTATTAAATCAAATAATTTTTTATAAAATGGTAAGGCATCTGTAGCATAGCGATTAAGGTAAACAAATTTAGACCAATATCCCCACATTTCTTCTTTTGTGTTAAAGCTATGAAATCCAGCAGAATACATATCTTGATATCCATATAAGTATTTCATATATTCAAAGTGCTTTAAAAAGGTTTTTCCACCATATTCAAATCCAGCTGCTGTAGAAAGTCCAGAACCAGCACCAATTACAATTGCGTTCGCTTCATTGATCCATTTCTTTAATAGTTCTATAGTAGACATAATAATCACTCCTTGTAAAAGTATTAAAAACTACTTTTTGAATTGATGTATTGAGGTTTGATTTTAAATATTCCTGTATAGTTTTAACAGCTACTCGACTTGCATTTTGTATTGGATATCCATATAAGCCTGTTGATATAGAACAAAAGACAATTGATTTTAAATTCTGTTCATCAGCAAGTTTCATACACGATAAATAACAATTCTTTAAATCTTCTTTATCTTTTTTTGATGGATTTCCATTTGTTATTGGACCAACAGTATGCAAGATGTATTTTGATGGCAAATTATAAGCACTAGTTATTTTTGCATTTCCATTTTCTTCATCATGACCTTGTTCTTTCATAATTTTAATTAAATCTCTTCTTACTTGAAGTCCAGCAAAAGAATGAATCGCATTATCAATACAATGATGTAAAGGTTGAAAACAGCCAAGCAACTTACTATTACATGCGTTTACAATGCCATCTGCTTTAATCGTAGTTATATCTCCTTGCCATAAATAAATGTTTTCATCTATTGGTATTAAATCATCAACATCAGTAATAGTTTTTTCTTTTAATTGTTTTTGAAGAACCTTATCTTGTAGCCGATAAAACTCATTGCTTAAATCAATTGGCATAGTAATGTTCATTAATTTTCGAAATGCTTGATTATCTGGTAAAGCAATATTTTGATAAATATTGTTATATGCTTTCAGGTAGTCAATACACCATCTTATATCATTCATATGAGTGTTCTTTTATTTCCTCCGGTGCAGAGTAAAAATTATATTTATATGCTTTTACATTTTCTAAACGATAAACGACAAATCTTTCATCTCCTACTTTATAAAGTTGAGATGGTCCTGTTGGATCGTTAAGAATTGCTTGTTCAGCTTCGATTCTTTCATCAATTTTTACAGTAGCACTTACTCTAAGCCACCTACCACCATCATACATGCCAGATAGTTCAATATTAGGATTTTGTTCTAATTGTTTGTATATTTCTTTATGTTTACCAGAACAGATATAGATATTTCCTTCAAATTCTGTAACAGAGGAAAATGGCCTAACTCTAGGTTTATCTCCTTCAATTGTAGCAATATAAAATATATTTACTTTTTTTAATTCTTTTACAACTTTATTCATCATTTACCTTGTATAATATAAACGTATAATATAGTTTATAAGTTTATATTAAATCCTTTCTTTAAATTTTTATATAAACATAATAAATTATGTTATAATTTAATGGTACTGTGGATTTGTTTCTGTTTTTATACAGCTTTGACTGTTTGTGGAGGCTCTTACCACAGTTTTTATTTTATTGTCAATAGTTAGTTAACACTTTGATGT
>UQBM01000002.1 GCA_900539265.1 uncultured Mollicutes bacterium
AATAATTATAGTAATAATATTTTTATTTATGAATATATTAGTATGTAAAAGTATACTTTTGCATACCAGTGTTTTTTTATGGTCATTTTTATTTTTTAATTTTTTCCTATATAAACTCAAATAAAAACAAAAAGGTTAGATTGATTTCTAACCTTTTCTTATCTTTTTTATTTCATTTGACTCAACTCGCCTCTTTCAAAACACAAACGCATTAGATTATTTTTTGCATCCAAAGTGTTTCTCCATTTTAACTATGATTTAATCATACATTATCCACTTTAATCCCATCTCGTTTTAGCCTATCCTCATACATTTTCAATTCTGCTTGCCAAAATTGACTATTATTAGGATGAATCGTCAAGACCTGATAGTCTAAAAGGATTTTCCCTAAATGTTTAGCTACCTTTATGGAACCATAGACATTTAAATGATTGCCTTTATCCCTAAAATCTCGATTAAAATCAAAATGAATGTATTCTGGATTCACATTATAATCAATAAAATCAATGTTATATTTATCTGCATATTTTTTTACACCATAACTTTTGGCATAAGACCATGATGATGGTGATGGTAATTCAATAAATAAAATCTTGATATTTTCTTTTTCACATAATTTTCTAATTTTATCTAAATATTTGATATTTTCATTAGGTATTGGTAAAGCTTCATCATGGATATTTCCCATATAATCTGTTAATTTATAATCAAATACTTTAGATGAATACATAAAGCCTTTAAAAGGATCATAATTATCATTTAAATTGGGCAATTGAGTGAAATCTTTCCATGTTAAATTTTTCCATCTTGAATGATAAATAAATGGAGCTGCTAAAAACTGAAGTTTAGCAAACGCTTGAACATATTCAGCAAGCCCTAATTTATTATATAAAAAATCTGTCTCAATTACACATATTTTAATTTGATGTTTCTTTAAAATATCCCGTAATAAACGATATGAGGCAGCAGTAGAGCATTTGGCGATTCCACAAGAGTATGATGTAATTTTATATCGGCGATATAATTCTAAAGGGTTAATACCGCTATATAAATCACTATTGCCAAGACCTACAACTTCAATTGTATCTTCAGCCTCTGCTTCAAAACCTCTTCCCGCATAAAATTGTTTTCCCCCTTTATCAGTTCTTGTCTTTGGTGTGAAGATGAAGCATAATGCTATATATACAAACAAAAACATAGAAATAAAAAGGATACTTCTTTTCCAAAACTTCATCTTAAAAACCTCCATAAATTGGATCAGGTGGTAAATACCCAAGTCCATATGCACCAAAAATAATAATACTAAAAATTAAGATTAAATAAGCACTATATCTAGCAAAAATCGGCATTTTAAAAAGGTAATCTTGAATTACTATTTTTTTCGTTTGCAAATATTCAAAAATCAATAAAATGGTTAAAGCAAGAATAGAAATAATCAGTTCATGAATGGCAAAAACCTCATTGAATGATTGGCTATTTGGTTGAAAAATACGCATGATATATATTCCTACATCAGTTAAACGATTGCATCTAAAAATAAGCATTCCAATATTAACTAAAATAAAGGTTTTTATTATCTTTAAAAATCGAATAAAAACATGAGAAGTTTTTTTCTTTTTAAAAAGGAAAGAAAAGACTGTTTCTAGCATCATTATAAAATAATAATATAATCCATATCCTAAATATTTCCAACTAGCTCCATGCCAAAGACCAGTTAAAGACCAAACGACAAAAAGAACGATACAACTAGGAATAAAAGTTTCCCAAAATTTAGGTACTTTGCCTTTTAATTTTTTACAAAGAAAATTTAGGAACTTTGACATAGAAAGTGGATAAAAAACATATTCTTTAAACCAAGTTCCAAGACTAATATGCCAGCGACGCCAAAATTCTCCCACTGATGATGAAAAAAATGGTTGTTCAAAATTTTTTTCAATCTCAATTCCGTACATTTTTGATATTCCGCGTACCATATCAATTATACCAGAAAATTCAGCATATAATTGAAAAGTAAACCCAATTATACCTAAAATTAAAATAGGTCCTGTCAACTCTTTATCAAAACAAGCAACAACTAAAATGGATAAACGATCGGCAATGACTATTTTTTTAAATAATCCTACAAGAATGCATAAAACGCCTCTTTTAAAATTATCAAAACGAAAAGAATGTCCTTCTTTTAATTGTGGCAATACGTAATCATAATGAGAAATTGGTCCTTCTAAAAGGCAAGGAAAATAACTAGTGAATAATAAAACATCCAAATAATTTTTACTAGCTTGATATTTCGAACGATACACATCTATTAAATAACCCGTATTCGAAAGGGTATAATAACTGATACCAATTGGTAACAAAATATTTAAATATGGAATTTCTAATTCTAATTGCAAAAAACCAAAGACATTATTTAAAAAACTATCAAAAAAATTTACATATTTTAGACCGATTAATAATCCTAAATTTAATATCAACCCTATAGATAAATAGCGTTTGTTCACTTTTTTAGTTTCTTGTTTTAATTTTTTAAATTCCTCTTTTTCTAAAAAATCCTTTTTTTGATTCGTTTTTTCAGTACGATTACTGATTATTAAAGCAAATACATAGACAATTAACGAACTTAAAATTACAAAAAATCCCATCAATTTGCTAGCCACAAATAATAAAATTAAACTTCCTACAATTAATACAATATATCGATATTTCTTGAAAAAAATCATGTAGAAAAGATATACAATTGTTGCAAATATAACTAAATATATCAGTTGCTCATATGCCTTCATATTATTCTTCTTGAATTTTGTTAATCAGTTTTAAAATAGCATCTAGTGACTCAAAATTCTCTGGTACAATATCAAGCGGTGAAATTGTAATATCAAATTCATCAGAGATTTTCATAATAAGCATTACAATTTCCATACTAGTTAAAATTTGTTCACTAACTAGATGTTGTTCTTTTTCATAATCAATTCCTGATTTTACATCATTTAAAATATCTAATAACGTTTTTCTCATAATAGCCTTCTCCTATCTATTTAAACTATATTTTTCTTGATAAAAATGTCGATCAATTTTACCATTTTGATTCAATTGAATTATTGATAGTTTTTCATACCTTGATGGCAACATATAATATGGCATCTTTATTTTTAATTGCGATATCAATTCATTTGTATCCATTGTTCCTACATAACAACAAATAATTTCATCTAATGAAGAATCATATAAACAAAAAGCATTTTGTATTCCATCTAACGAATTACAAAGTGTTTCAATTTCTCCAAGTTCAATACGATATCCCATATGTTTGATTTGAAAATCTTTACGGCACAAATAGATCAATTCTTGTTTATCATTGTATTTACATATATCACCGGTTTTATAAACAATTTCACTATAATGAGGATTCAGTGGATTTTGAACAAAAGCTTCAGAAGTTTTTTGTGGATTATTGTAATACCCCATAGCAACAAATGCACCTTTTACATACAATTCTCCTTCTGTTTTATCGTAAACAGATACCAATTCATTTTTTTCATTAAGTAAAAATACCTCTAAGTTTTCACAAGCTTTTCCAATTGGTAAAGATTCTTCATTGGCAAATCTTCTATCTACTTTATAATAAGTACAAATATCAGTAGTTTCTGTAGGTCCAAAAAGATTAGCAAATTTAACATTGGGTAATTTATCCATCCAATCATTTAGTACTTTAACGGGCATGACTTCTCCCGCAAACATTGCTAGTTTTAAATATTGAGGTAAACAATAATCCAGCAAATGCATTTGTGAAATAATTTGATAGGCAGAAGGAACCCAATAAATTGTGTTGACTTGATATGTATTCATCATTTCAAATAATTTTACCGGAAAAGAAAAATAACTTTTTGGCACAATGATGATTGAGGCTCCAGATAAAAGGGTTGAAAAAACATCTGAAACCGACATACTAAAATAAAATGGTGTTTGACTAGCAAAAATGGTTTCTTGATTTATTTGAAAACAATTTTTAAACCATTCTATATAACTAACAACATTTAAATGACTAACAACCGTTCCTTTTGGTATTCCTGTTGATCCTGAAGTAAATAAAACATACAAAGGATCAGTAGATACCATTTTCTCCAATCGTTTTTTGATTAAGGATTTATCATAACACGCATCATTATATGTTATATCAACACAAATGGAAGCAATATCTTGGAAAAAATCCCATTGATTTTGATTATGCTTATCCACTAAAATCAGTTTCGGTTTTGCAACCTCTATTATTTTATTAACTCGTTGTTTTGGTGATTCCACATCAATCACTACATAAGGATTGTTCGCATATATACAAGCAAACATTGCTACAACAGTACTAACCCCTCTATTTGTGACAATTCCTACAACTTCATTTTTATTTGTCTTTTCAATCACTTTAGTCGCCAAAATAAGTATATTTTTATATAATTTTTCATATGACAAATAAAAGTTAGGCTCTATAAGCGCTTTTTTATCTAACCTATTTTGCTTTTTCAATTCTTCTATTACTTTTTCAAATTCAGTTACAATTGTACGCATTTTATCACCAAATATATTATATCATTTCTCCTATTAAAATAAAAGAATAATACTTGTTGTATTATATTTATTTTAAAATATGGATCCGATTCTTCCATTTTATCTTGTAAAATAAAAAAGTAAGAACGAAAATTCTTACTTTTTTATAAGAATTTTTATTTATATTCTTCAATATAAATAGGAGTTTTTATCCGAAGATACTGAGTAATAAACCTGCAGCGATTGCACTACCAATAACACCTGCAACATTTGGTCCCATTGCATGCATCAATAAATAATTTGACTTATCTTCTTCAAGACCAATCTTATGCACAACTCGCGCAGCCATTGGCACGGCTGATACTCCTGCAGCACCAATCATCGGATTAATCTTGCCTCCTGATAATTTACACATCACTTTACCTACAAGTACGCCTCCGGCAGTTGCAAAACTAAAAGCAATCATACCAAGAATTAAAATTAAACCAAAATTAAGTGCTTGGTTAAGTTCAGTAAGCATTGCGGTAGCACCGACAGCAAGACCTAAAATAATGGTTATAACATAAAGAAGCGTTTTGGCCGAAGCATCAACTAAATTTGGCACAACACCGGATTCTTTAATTAAATTTCCAAGCATAAGCATTCCGATTAAAGCTGCACAAGATGGAATTAAAATAATAACAATAACCATTACAGCAATTGGAAAAATAATTTTTTCTCTTTTTGAAACAACTCTTGATTCAACCATTTTAATTTGACGTTCTTTTTTAGTAGTAAGCGCCTTAATAATAGGTGGCTGAATAACGGGTACTAATGCCATATAGGAATAGGCAACAACCGCAATCGAGGCGCATAGCATTGCACCACCATCAGCTCCTGTTAATAACTTATTTGATAAGAAAATAGCAGTTGGCCCATCAGCACCGCCGATTATACCAATAGATGAAGCCTCTAAAGCATTGAATCCAAAAAGAATTGCACCTAAAAAGGTAATAAAAATACCAAGTTGAGCAGCAGCTCCTAAAAGTAAACTACTAGGACGTGAAATGAGTGGTCCAAAATCCGTAGTTGCTCCAATTCCAAGAAAAATTAGTGGTGGAAAAATTTCCCATTCAATTCCTTTATGGAATGAATATAAAAGTCCTAAAGATTCACCATTTGTACCATCATTATATAGAGCTGGTGCTAAATTGACAAGCAACATGCCAACTCCAATAGGAATTAATAAATATGGTTCAAAACCTTTGGTAATCGCAAGATATATTAATAAACATGCAACCAAAATCATAATTAATCTTAACAAGAAACTTGTAGCATTAAATGAACCATTATCTAAAAATCCCACTTGGCCAAAGAAATTTTTAAATAATTCACCAATCATATATTATTACCCAATTACTACTAAAAGTTGTCCATTTTGAACTGAATCGCCTTTGGAAATAGCGATTGATTTAATAACACCAGCCGTATCTGCAACAACTTCATTCTCAAGTTTCATAGCCTCTAAAATACAAACAACATCACCAACATTTACGCTGTCTCCTACTTTAACTTTTACATCTAAAATAGTACCAGCCATTGGAGCCTTTAAATCTGTACTAGCACCATTTGATACAACTGGAGTACTTTTTTCTCCTACTACTGGTGCTTTAGAAGGGGTAGTAATTGTAGCATTACTTTCAGTAACACTTTCTAATTCTACTTCGTAAACCTTACCATTTACTTTAACTTTATAAACTTTCATGTTTTTTCTCCTTATCCTATTTGTTTAACTGAAACAACTCTAACATTTTCATGTGTTTCATTACGATATTCGATAGTCGCTACAAGCGTTGCTACCATCATATCATCATCAGTAATATCTGCTATTGTAAAAATTTTTTTAGGTGTATTTACAATCGTATTATTTTCTTTAGTATTAACTTTTTCATTACTAGCTTTTGGTGCTAAATATTTAAATAGTGCAACAACACCCCAAAGAAATGCAAGCATCAAAAATACAATTATCATACACACAAGAGCAACCAAACATGCATCAGCAAATGTAATATATCTTGCATACAATATATTGGCACCTTGATTATTATTAGTTGAAACTCTTGTACCTTTTTGGAAATCATTTGTTGTATACCATCCAGCAAAAGTTAATCCATCATTTGCTATCTCAGGATAAGAAAAGACCTTTGTTGTTTGATTTACTTTACTATCTTCTACAAATATAATTTCATATTCACCTTGGGGAATAGTTGATCCTGGTAAATATAAAACAGCAGTTTTATTATCTATATCATTTTTAAGATATCCTACAAATGTATATCCTTCTTTGATTTCATTAACTACTTCCCCAATTTCAGTAAAATTCTTTTTATCGAATGTTGGTCTTTCTTCTTTGCATCCTGAAATGACAAGCGTAAAAGTTAAGACTATTAACATTGATATAAATCTGATAACTTTTTTCATAATTCACCTAACCAATTAATACATCAAATTCTTCTACTTCATCCTGTAATGTTGGCGCATTACGATTTTCTAAGAATTTTACTGCAACATTTTCAAATAGTGCACATGATAAGACATCTTCATCTGATTTCACAATATTTGCATACTTTGCTTTCATCGCATCAAATTCAGGTGCAATATCATCAGCTGGACGATGCGTAATTATTAAAGCATCACCAATAATTTTTTTACGAATATTTTCATCAATTGAAGCTGGTGCTTTACCATACTCACCCTTAAGATAAGCTTTAACCTCAGCTGGGCTCATTTTATAACGTTCACCACTAATAACATTCATAACAGCTTGCGTACCAACCATTTGAGAAAGTGGTGTAACAAGAGGGGGATAACCTAAATCTTTTCTAACACGAGGAATTTCATTTAAAACCTCTTCATATTTATCCATTGCTCCTTGACCTTTCAACTGACTCATAAGGTTAGAAAGCATACCTCCAGGAACTTGATACTTTAAAATATTAGGGTTAGTAGTTAAGGCTTTAGGATTTAATCCACCATTAGCAAGAAAACGATCTTTAACAACTGTTAGTTTATCACATGCCTTTTTAAGATAATCTAAATTTAACTTTGGATCATATTTTGTTCCTTGAAGTACATATTCTAAAGCTTCAGTACATGGTTGACTTGTGCCTCCTGAAAGTGGTGATAAAGCAGTATCGACAATATCAATACCAGCCTCGATTGCTCTCATCACTGTCATTTCAGCAACGCCACCAGTACAATGTGTGTGAAGTTCAAGTGGAATTTTAACAGCCTCTTTCATCTTTGATATAAGTTCATAAGCATCAGATGGAAGTAATACTCCTGCCATATCTTTGATACATATAGAATCAGCACCCATTTTTTCAACATCTTTTGCAAGTGATACATAATAATCAATAGTATGTACAGGACTTGTTGTATAAGATAGGGCTATTTGACAATGACCACCATATTGTTTTTTATATTTATTAGTAGCATCAACTGCACTTTTTAAATTACGTAAATCATTCAAGGCATCAAAAACACGAATAATATCAATCCCATTTTCTAATGATTTTTGAACAAATTTTTCAACAAGTTCATCTGAATAATGACGATATCCTAAAATATTTTGTCCCCTAAAGAGCATTTGTAATTTAGTATTAGGGCAAGCCTTACGAATTGCTCGTAATCTTTCCCATGGATCTTCATTTAAGAAACGAAGACATGCATCAAAGGTTGCCCCTCCCCAAACTTCCAAAGCATAATAACCAGCTTTATCTAAAAGACTTGCAACTGGTAAAATATCTTCTGTTGTAAGACGAGTAGCAAGAAGTGATTGATGCCCATCTCTTAAACAAGTATCAACGATTTTAACACTCATTGTGATTCTCCTTCAAAAAATTTTATGCTACAAATTAGCATTCAGTAGTAACTTTTTTAATTGCTTCTACTGCATCAGCAGGTAATTCTTCACGAGTACCCTTTAAGCCATTAACATAATCAAGTCTTGATGCCATTTGATTTTTAACAAGTTCAAGATATTCTTTGTCATTAAAGTTTACTTCATATCCTTCAAGTGGTAAATATTCAAGTTGTGTAAATGGACCAAATGGAACAAATTTTGCATTATGTTGAACAATTTCTTCAATTAAACCAAGAGTAACTTTTGGTGTAACTTTTGTATTTAAGAAGAAACCAGTATTGATGATATAGCAATCAACATGTTTTTCTGCAAATAATTGTTTAAAATGTTCATAATCTTTATGTAATTCATATAATCTAAATGGATTAGCATATGGAACAAAAACAAGTTTATTTAATTCATCTGCTGATACTTGTTCAGCAGTAGAACGCATTGTAGCAAGAGTTGCTCCCATTACTGATGCTAAAGCAGGATCATTTACTTTTACAACAGGAGGAAGTGATTTATCTTTCATAATCCAAAAAATAGCATCAACAGGAGTATTAAATGCATACTCACGATTTCCTGTTGCAAGAACTGATTTAACGGTACGACCATTACCATTACAAATATCTTCGGTTACTGGTACAAGTTTACCTTCACTATTGCGAGTTGCCCCACAATTTTGAATGGTTAAGAAATATTTTGATTGAGGATTGTCTAGTGGATAATCTTGGGTTTTATCAAAATATGATTGTTCAAGTGAAATGGAAGAACAATCTTCATTAGAAATAATAAATGCATCATCATGTAAAACGGTTGTATCAAGTTTACCACCATGATTTGATAAAGTAATTGTTGATTTACCAGAACCAGATAATCCAAATACTCCAATTACAGTTGATGAACCATCTTTAAAATTGAAACGCTTTTGTCCACCATGACATGCAGTATAACCATTTCTTTCAGCAATACTCCAAGCAAGCGTTAAAGTTCCTTTTTTATGTTCACCAAAATATCTCATACCACAAATCATTGCACAATTATGAGCTTGATCAAATAAAGCAAGACCTTCTGGAAAACGATCTGTATACATATCTGGATCAGAATAAATATAGATATCACCTTCATCTAAAACAAGTGAATCATTATACATTTTAGTATATTCTTCATTAACAGTTTGAAAATTTAAAATCCAAGAATATAATGTATTTTCGTATCCTTCTGGTACTAATAAATGGGCCTTTAACATAAATTTTTTATCAAGTCCTACATATGCCATAGCATGATACATCTTTTTATTGCGTGATGCAAATACAACTTCACGAACATATCCAGCATAATCTTCAACATTAGTTTCATCAACTAAACGGCGTAATTTTGCTTGACGACCTGTTACTTTACCATCATTGTAAAGTAAAACTTTAGCATCTTTTGGTAATCCAAATTTTTCAGGATTTACAATGGGTTGATCAGTTACAATTGTTCCACTTGAATTTTTTGCAAGCTCATAAGCTTGTGCTAAAGATGTAATTTCAACAACATTGTTACGATAAAATGCACTTTCAATTGTTGTACGGATACGGCTAAATACCTTTTTGTTATGAGCACCGATTTCACTCATAGGTAAATTGTTTTTTGTTGCCATATTGGCCTCCTCTTTTATTATATATTTTTATTTTAAACTATTTAAAAACGCAAAAAGCATACTGATGTATACCCTTTGCGCTAGCAATCTTGATATATGTGTGCATAATATAATATACATCAAACACTTCTTTGATTTTAACGAATTTCGTCTTTTACCAAAAAAACCAAATTTTTCAAACTTATTATATCATACCTACTTTTTTAATTCAATGAAATTGCTTGATAGACAATCCCACTTTTATATATGAGTCATATAAAAAAGATATACCTAAATATATATCTTAAACCACGGACAAAAATGGTTTCAAAAAACTATAAATTTAAAAATCGACTATATTTTTTTCTTGTGAATACATATCTTCTGTTAAGTCATATGTGAAAATTAAAACCAATTGATTTATCAATTTTGCTTAAGAGATAGTTTTAGAATCAAGATTATTGAAAGATACAACAATTATGGATTTAGTTTCTTTTCTAGTAATCATACTGTATACCATTCTATAAATTATTATACCATTTTTAGCTTTTTTTCTAAAGCCATTTACAAAAGTAGTAATATCTTTAAATAAATACAAAAAAGACCATAGGCTTTGCCTATAGTCTGTACTATATTTTTTCTTTACTTCTTGTACAAAATTTGAAAATATCCAGCAACTCCAATCATTGCGGCATTATCTGTACAATTTTTAGGGGAAGGAACAGTAAACTTAATATTTAATTTTGTTACCTCTTCTTTCATTTTCTGTCTTAGACCTGAATTTGCGGCAACACCACCTGCAATTAATACTTGTTTGGCTTGATATTCTTTAGCAGCTCTAATTGTTTTAGATACCAAGACATCAATCACTGCATCTTGAAAACTTGCAGCAAGATCATTATAATTGAGTTCTTCTCCTTTTGTCCTACATTTATTATGCAGATTAATAACTGCTGATTTTAAACCTGAAAAACTAAAATCATAACTATCTTTTGAAAGTTTAATATGAGGAAGACGATATGTTGGCTTACCAAGCTTTGCCATTTTATCAATAATAGGACCACCAGGATAGCCTACTTCTACAACACGAGCTACCTTATCATATGCTTCCCCTACAGCATCATCTAAAGTCTGACCTAATATTTCAAAGTCAAAATGATTTTTCATCAAAACAAGTTCAGTATGCCCACCAGATACAACAAGAGCTATCAAAGGGAAAACAAAATCATCTTCTAAATAGTTTGCATAAATATGACCATAGATATGATTAACCATAACAACAGGAATATTATACGCAAGACCAATTGTTTTAGCCGCATTCACACCAACCATCAAAGAACCAATTAATCCCGGTTCGCTAGTTACTGCAATTTTGTCAATATCAGCATAATTTAATTGAGCCTCTTTCATTGCTGCATCAATTACGTAGGTAATTTTTTCAATATGGTGTCTACTAGCAACCTCAGGTACAACACCACCATACATTTTATGAATTTCAATTTGCGTATAAACGACATTGCTTAAAACCTTTTTACCATCTTCAACAATGGCAACGCTTGTTTCATCACAACTCGATTCAATTGCTAATATTTTCATATATACTCCTTCATATAAACTAAAGCATCTTCTTGATTGCTATAATAATGTGATCTTTTATAAAGTAGATAAAAACCATTTTTTTCATAAAAATGAATCGCTTTTTGATTTGATGCTCTAACCTCTAAAGTTATTTTTTTTAAGGATGGTAAATCTTCTTTGATTTTATTAAGTAATTTTTGACCAATTCCTTGACGTTGATATGCTTTATCGACAACAAAATTTAAAATTTCGGCTTCATCTAAGTAAGCATATCTGCCAATATAACCAACAATTTTGTCATCAATAGTAGCCACATAAAATTTAGCAATTTTAGAATCACACTCTTCTTCTAATATTTCTTTACCTAAAGATTCTCCTAAAAAGGCTTTTTCTAAATAAACCACGCAATCAATATCTTCTTTTTTTAATTCTCTAATTTCAACCATTCATTTCACTTCTTAAATAATTAGGCACATATTGAAAAACATCTTCTTCTTTATATAAATTTTGTTTAAACAAATATGTAGACAAATTTTTAGTATTCAATACTTCTTCGCTAACATCAATAATCTTATACTCTTTTAAGGGTTTTAATACCTCATCATGAGAAAAAGTATCACTACTTTCAAATGTTATTTGTTGATTGACAATTGAAGCTAATTTATAATAACTATGATTCTTTTTAGCAATAATTCTTACCAAAAATTTCCCATCATTATTAATATTTGATACCATCATTAAATCTAAAGAAGAAAAACTATATAACTTTAAATTTTTTACAAGAGCCAATACTTTAGCAATCGTTCCCGAAATTCTAACACCCGTATAAGAACCAGGTCCCCTACCTACAAAAACACTATCTAAGTCATCAACACAAAGATTATTTTTTAACAAGAAAGCTTTTAAATAATCAATAATGGTTTCTGAATGTTTATTTTTTCCATCCCTTACCAAACTATCAATTTCTTGATTATGTTCATACAAAGAAAGGTACAAATAATTTGTGGAACTATCAATAAATAATTTCATATTTTTCACCTATTTTATCAATTACATTATCAGGAAAATTTTTAAGAATTACCTCTCTTGTATTATCATTTAACTGATAAATATCAATAAACCATGTATCATCTGGTAATAAATCATTAATAATACTTGCCCATTCAATGATGGTTAATCCTTTTTGATAAAAATATTCCTCTAATTCAAAATCATTACTACTATTATTTAGACGATATACATCTAAATGATATAATTTATCAATTCCATTAACCTTTTTTCTCGCATCATATATTTTCATAATTGTGAAAGTTGGGCTATTGATAACTTTTTCAACATCAAGAGCCTTGCCAATTCCTTTTGTAAATGTTGTTTTGCCTGCACCTAAATCACCATTTAAAGCAATTATTGTTGATGGTTGCGCAAAACTAGTAATATCGTATGCTAGTTGTTGCATTTCTTCAATACTACTAATTTTTAGTACTAATTTTTTCATGAACTTTTTTCCTCTAAATAATCTAAAATTCCAAGATATATCATCAGCGATATTCTTCTTAATTGTTCATCATCTGTTAATTTTTCTAAATCACTTTCATTTGTTAAAAATCCTAATTCTACTAAACAACCAACCCTTTGGGTATTATCAAGTAAATATTTTCCACTAATATCTTTGGGAACTCTTTTATTTGTCGAATCAACTGTATACAAATATTTCATAATTTTACTTGCTAGAAGGAGATTATCGTCTAAATCTTTGTTATAAAAAGTCTGGGCTCCTTTAACCGATGGAGAAGGATACGCATTTGCATGAATTGATATATATATATCACAAGTAGAATCATTAATTAGACTAACTCTTTTTAAAATATCGTCACGCTTTGATTTTGCCAACGCTTCATCTTTTGATCTTGTTAATTTTACTTTTAAACCAGTCTTTTCAAGATATGATTTTAAATACAAACATACCTTTAATGTAATGTCTTTTTCAATTACAGTTTTATCGCGTGAAGTAGCACCACCATCAAAACCACCATGACCTGCATCAATATAAATAAAATGAGTTTTTTCATTGGATATAGCGACAACTTTTTTAACAGAAAAAAACGTAATCAATAATAAAATAATAAAAAGTAAACATAAAATGTTTTTTTTAAGTTTTTTCAAAATCTCACCTATTGACATTTTATTTTTATAAAACAACTTTATGAGTAGTTTACTTAAAAAAATCCATTAAAATATTTTCAAGTTCACCTCTTTGTTCTTGTGTTAGTGGCGGCAAAACGCCATTCTCATTTTTGATATGATCTTGGGTAGTATTTAAATGATATTTTGTCATTATTCCATTATCTACTTTAACAAATGTTGGTGCATTTAACCGATTATTACTTGAATCAAGAGCTTCCTTAAAATAATTATTTTCAAGTTCAAGATATAAATCATGACCACTTGCTTTTTCATTATCACGAATTTCTTTAATGTAAAGATAATAAACAACTTTAATGGAAGCATCTTTAGCAACATCATTTAAAACGGGCATTAAAGCTTGACACCATGGACACTCAGGAAATCCCATTACTAAATAAAAAGATTCCTGATCCTTTAACATTGTAATAACATCATCAATTTTAACTTCTTTATATATATGATTTTTATCATTAAGCGATGGATAATCTTTCATAATATTCCTCTTTGTGCATCCTGTTAAAGTTAAAACAAAACAAATTATTAATATAATAACTACTATCTTCTTATTCATTTTTATCTTCCTTATATTCTTCAATCCATTCAGGCAGTTTTTGTGCAAGCGGTTCAAAATCAATTTTATATTCTGGTATTTTACATTTAATACCTCTAGTTTTATGAAGTTGCTTATAACTAAGTTTTATGCGATGATTTTCCTCATCAACCTCTAAAACTTTGAGTCTTAATTCTTGACCCACCTTTACAAAATCATTTATATTTTTAACATAATTATCTGAAAATTCTGAAATGTGTACAAGGCCATCATAATCTCCAACCACAACAAAAGCACCATAACCCAAAATATTAGTAATTTTACCATTTACAATATCTCCTGGTTTCATACACTTTCCTCTTCCACTACTTCTACACCAATGACGCCTGGCACTTCTTCTAATAATAATGCCTCAACGCTATTAGTTATAGTATCATCACTTGATGAACAGCCAATACAAGCTCCAAGAAGTTTAACATATACAATGCCATCTTCAAACTTAACAAAATCCAAATCGCCACCATCTGCATTCAAATAGGGTCTTAATTTTTTAATTGTTTGCTTTATTAATTTAATTGTTTTATCGTTATTCATTTTATTCACCTTTTTCTTTATTATTATACACCATTTTATTTATTTTAGGTTAAAATTTGTTTTTCATTTTACTTTTGTATAATTAAAGTATCTTTTTCATATATATTATTATGAATAATCAATCAACTCAAACCTATACAAGACTGAAATTTGAAGATAATTTATCAATCATTTTTATTATACTAAATCTTTTAAATATAAGAGCCAATGCTATTATTGAAAATGCAATTCTCACCAATAATATTTCTCAAGTATCTAAGGCTCTAAAAATATATCGCTTTATTATAGTAATTTCTATCTTGTTATATATCTATTTTGTTAAAAGAAATTATAAATTTTATATAGAAAGTAGGAAGAAAGTAAACTATGACAATACCTTAGAAAAAATAAGACTTGAGGGTAGCCTTTTAATTTTAGTAGGCACTTTGCTTCTTGGTTATACTATTTTTAAAGAAAGAGAGCCAGAAGGTGAAGCTGAAGTTGCGTAAATATTATTATTTATTACAAAATATAATAGACAATTTTAATATTTTATAAATAAAAAAATTACAATATCAATTTATTATGATATTGTAATTTTTTATTTAAATATCTATCTAAAGTGGCAACGACTGAATTGCCCCTTCTCCCATATAGTAATAATAAGGAACTTCACCTTGAATAACAATTGATGAAAGCAAAAGATTCGTATTATAATCAATTTGAGATGTCTTTAAAGGAATAATAGTTTCAATCTTAATATTTATTTTTAAATAAAGTTCAAATAAAGAATTATTAATACCGTAATCAATAAGATTTGTATATATATCAGTCTTATACGAAGAAACTGGCAATACTTCTATTTTAATATCAGGGCCTAAAGTGGTAAATAATGCTCTTGATACAAGCATACCAAGTGGCATATTGATATCTTTAACCGATTCTTCAATTGTGCCATCCCTCAACAATTTTGATAAAGTTAGATTTATTGAAGAAATAATTTTACTGGTTTTGGTACTATCTATATATATACTACTAATTTTCCCATCAGTATTGTACTTATAATTTAAAATATTATCAGTATCCTTTAAAACATTATTCTTTTCAATTGATTCTGCTAAAATATCTGAAATAATAGTTGTTACTTCTTTTTCAATATACAAATCAGATTTTTTACTAAAATAATTATCAATCATTGTTAATAAAAAAATAGGAATTAAAAAAATAAAAAATAGAAGTAATAATTTTTTCATATACACACCTTCTATTTTATTATATTATTAAAATATGTTTTTTAGTAATTTTAAATTACTTTTTTAATTAAGACAACGGCCTCACTTGCAATTCCTTCACCAGTTCCAACTAAACCTTTTTTCTCTAAAGTGGTAGCTTTCACATTAACATAATTACAATTCGTTAATTTTTTAATATTTTTAGCCATTTCAATTTTATAATCTTTAAGATTAGGTTTCTCTAAATAAATGATAATATCAATATTTTCAATAACAAAACTTTCTTTATTTAATTTTTTGATAACTTCTTTTACAAAATAGCTAGAATCTTTGTTTAAATATTGAATATCAGTATCTGGAAAAAGAGTTCCTAAATCACCCATTTCTAAAGCTCCCATAATACTTTCTGCTACAACATGATATACTACATCCGCATCACTATGTCCCATTAAACCAAAACCAACATCAAACTTAATACCTCCAAGATATAAAGAGCGATTTTCAACAAATGGGTGAAAATCAAAGGAATGACCAATTTTATATATATTATTTTTAGACAAAATATAATTAACATACTCCAAATCATCTAACGTTGTAACTTTTACATTTTTTCTAGATTCTTCCACAAAAGCAATATCAAAACTAGTTTCAAATAATTGCAATTCATCAGTTATATTTTTACAATAATCACTAGCTTTTAAAATGGTTTCATATAATGATTGGGTAAAAAATTGAGGTGTTGAAATAGCTTTTAAATTATTTCGATTAATCGTTTTAACCTCGGTCGTTGTTTGTTTAATCGTATCATAAATGTGATGATATAAAGTTCCACATGAAAAAAAATTGCTTTGTTCAATTAGATTATCAACATCAGACTTTGTTATTAATGGTCTAGCTGCATCATGAATTAAAACAACATCACTCAAAATATTGCTTAAAGCTTTTTGAACACTTTCTAGTCTTGTCTTTCCTCCTTCTACTAGAGTAATCTTTCTTAAATCATAATTCTGACTAATTGTTTCATAAACTTCATCAATAATAGTTCTATGACATACTACTGTAATTGTCTCAATTTGAGGATGTTGATAAAATAAATCAAGGCTATATAAATATAATGGTTTTTGATTTATTTGATAGATTGTTTTATTAATATTACTATGAAATCTTGTTGAAGCACCTGCCATTAATAATATAGCCTTAATTTTTTTCATCTTTTTTCTCCCCTAGCACAATATTCAAAATATCATCGGTTTTATCAATCGTACTAGTAATATCTTTCTTCGCCAGATTATTTAAAATTTCTAGATCATTTTGAATTTTAGCATTTTGAGGCATACTTTGGGTTACATTTTTTTCCGCAATTCTAATAATAGAAATGAGACCATAATCTTTTCGCATATAAATAGAATCTTCTTCAACTTGATAATAAATATCGCCAATTTGCATGCGATATTTTATTTTAGTAATTGACATACTGTTGACAGTTTCCGCTTGTTCAATGTATGCGTGTACATCATCTGGATGAATATTAGAAAATAGTTCTTCAAAAGTATATTCTTTTTTTGTTGTTTTTGTATATAGTCTCATACATTCGGTTGCAACATATACTTTGTTTTGAAAGTCATAATACATTACAATTCCTTCTGATAGACCCATCATTACATCAAGTTGTAAATAAGCATCTTCTAAATCTGTACAAGCCGATCTAACTATGCCTTTTAATTTTTCAATTACTGCTACTTTATCTTGATAGAAAAAGATATTTCTTGCTACTAACATTTTACCACAAAAAACAGGTTGAATAATTGCATCATATTTAATCACACTTATTTCATCAAGATTATTAGGATTTTGTAGTTCAGCTTCCATTTGAAACTTATATTTTTTATGTTTACTATTGCATTCTTTAAATTCGGCTAAAAATTGTGCTACATAGTTTAAAGAAAATTCTTCCTTATTCAGTGTTTTAATATCAAAACTATCAAAAATAAATTTCCAACCTTTCATATTTAAAACTTCTTTTTTGGAAAGTTTAGTTAATTTTAATAATGAATTGCTACAATCCATAATATTTTCTTTTTTATCCATTTGAATGAAAAAGTCATATTCTGTATTTTTAATATATTCAATTGTTTTTTGATTAATTTCGTTTTTGATATATACGTATAATGCTAAATCTAGTAAAGAATAAACCAAATCAAGACTATTTATAATAATAAAAATGATTATTAAAATTTCATTTAAATCTACAAACAAACAAAGAAGAAAAAGCACAATTGTAACTGATAAATCAATTATATTTATCCTACTAAGACAAAAAAACTTTACTAGCCAAACTGTTAAAATAAAAGATGTTAACAAAATAATTGCTACAACTTGTCCTGAACTAAAATGAGAAAAGATTGTTAGCATATTCATAAATATCCTTCCTTTCTATCTAACAATTAATTGTTGATCTAGTGAGGTTTTAAGACTTTCTAATGAAACATTCCCTGTAATAGTTCCCCCAATAGTAGTTGCAATATGACCAGTTTCTTCAGATACAACAATAGTAAACGCATCGCTTTGTTCGCTAATACCAATAGCAGCACGATGTCTTGAACCATAATGTTGAGGTATATCTTTTTTTTGACTAGGTTGATAAAAAGCACTAGCACATTTTATTCGATTACCTCTAATAATAACAGCACCATCATGTAAAGCGGTATTAGGATGAAAAATGGTTTCTAATAGTTCAAAAGTAACAAGAGCATCAAGTTTTACTGACCCTTCAACTAAAGTGTTTAGCGTATGCTCTTTTTCAATTGTAATAATCGCACCAATTTTTCTATTGGCAAGATGTTCGGCAGCCTTAATTAAAGTTTCAATGAGTTCTTCTTTTACTTCTTGATCTGATAAAAACTCTTTTGATGGTTTTCTCGTAATCTTTTTAGAAAATAGCTTTTTATATTCTGGTAAATAATATAAAATAGCCATAAAACTCAATAAAATAAAAGTGATTAAAGTAATATAAATACCTATCGTTGTGCCCACAATTACACTAATAAACAATAAGATAAACGTAACAAGATATGATATCAAGACATTTCTTGAACGAACATGTCTAACCAAGATAATAATAATAGCAATAATAGCTAAAATAATAATTAAAACTTCAAAAACAAAACTTATCCATCCATAGTTTAAAGATGCTATATGCTCTTTAAGTAATTCTAACATTTCTCTTCTCCTTTTCGAGTATTTCTTTTTTTATTCAGATAATCAATGATTTTTAAATCTTTTTCATCATTTGCATAATCTAAAACTGATAAATTTTTCTCATCAACTTGCATAATATCAGCGTTATTATTAATTAATAACTTCATAAATTTTAAATTTCCATAAGTAGTTGCTAGATGTAGTGGCGTTTGTTCAAATTCTCCAGCTATATTAATATCTGCTCCATTTCTAATAAGAATTTTAATGGCTTTGGCATTCTTTTTGATTACCGCAAGATGAAGAGGAGAAAGATAATTATCATCACAAATGTTAGGATTACAACCACTCTTAATAAGAGGTTGAATTAAACCATTCAAATTATACTCTATAGCATAATGAAGTAAAGTTTTACCATGATAATATTTACTATTCAAATTAATTTTAGCTATTTGATATTGTTTTAATAGTTTTTTTATATATATTATTTTAGGTGAAGGTTTCTTCATTTCACTAATAATAATTGACAATTCCTTTTTATTTGCTTTAATTTTCATTTATTCTTCTTCCTTTATAATATCATTAATTACTTTATCAAATGAAAGGAATAAATCGAGGGTATAAATAATTTTTACTTTCCAACCTCGTTTTTCATATTCATCATGATAATATTGATAATCATCAATAAAGGTATTCATATTTTCATTTTCTTTACCAATAATAATTATTCCAAGAGGAATTTTTTTCTTAATTACTAAATCAAAACCACCAAAACTATATTCAACCTTTATTCCCTTTTTTAAAATTGCATCCTTTACGATTGCAATAATGCCATTATTCTTTTCATAATTAGTTACACTTCTACCAATTGAGCGTTGAATTGATAATTTAGTATTATAATTTTCAGCCTCAATTCTATTTTTTATAAAATATAAAACGACACTATTATGAGCAGTAATAAAATTTTTAAAAATCAATTCTTTTACCGAAGTTTCTAAATCTTTAAAATCATCATAATACATAAAAACATCATTAACATAACGATTACCTTCGGTTAAAGCATTTAAAATTCTAATATTATAACATAAAATATTAATAATTTCCTCAGGAGAAAAACTGCTTATTAAAATATTTACAACTGATGTATAAACCTTTCTTCTTGTTTCTTCTTTAGCCACAATAATGTTAATTATATGTTTTGGATGAGCTTTAAAACGATTAAAAATATCATTTATAAAATCATCAAAAGTATCACTCATCACAATATTATATCTATTATCATATGAGTATATATATTGGTTTGTATAATCCCAGTTATTATTAAACTTAGAATTAGCCAAAACATATCTTCGATAATAAGATATTGTACATAAATCACCAAGTCTCTTCATTAAAGCGTTAGAAACAGATGTTTGGAAAAGACGATCACCAAAAACAATTACTTGCCTACATTCAGACAAACGACCATATTTATTAGATGTTGACAAATGAACATCATCAATAATAACCAAATCAAAAGGATTTAAATCTAAATCACCATTAAAAATATCTAAATCACTAAAGAAAACTTGAACTGTTTTAGCCATCATTTGAATTAATTTATTATAATTATTAAATTCAATATTATGATAGTATCCACCATTTTTTCTAAAATCATTGCTATTTTTAATTAGTTTTTCAATATTTTTTTGACAATATGCCGCTTCAAATTTTTGATAATAACTGATTTTATCCAATTCTAGATAAGGATTATTTAAAACCGGATTCTTAAAAGTAGCTTCTTTATAATTTTCAATTAAAACTGAATATATAAATTGTTTTGAAATGTTTTTTCCATATTTGCAACTTCTAATTCCCTCTGATAAATTTTTTAAACCATATTTTAAGAATTCTTCTATTAATTCATTGATTTTTAGGATTGGTCTAATTTGAGAGGTCTTATCCATAAATTGTTTAAATAATTTATAGTTAGTTTCAAAACTGTTAGTAAGGAGTTCTGGTTGACTTCCTTTAAAACATACCGCAAACTGTCTAAAATTACTATTCCATTTTGAATAAAGAGCATCTAAGGTTTTAGCATCATCTAACAAATAATTAAATCGTTCTTCTTTGAAAATATCATCTAAAACTGTTTTATGATTAAGCATTTTGGTAAATTCATCATAATGTTCAATTGTTCTACCAATTTCATTAATAATCGTATCCAATCCTTTATAATATTTACCTAAATTTTCTTTATAACGATCAGCATTTTGGTTTAAAGTTTTTAGTAGATTTTGATACTGATTATCAATTTTTATTAAACTAACAATATCATCATAAGTGACACTAGAAATACCATTAAAAATTACTTTAATTTCATCTTTTAAAGTATCTACTTCTTTTAAGTATTCATTCCAAATTTTCAATTTTTCAACTTTATCAAAAATGTTACCATCAATAATATTAATATTATAATTTCGAAGCGTTGTACAAATACTTGTAGTTCGATATCCTTCATCTTTAAAATCTTTTAATAAATGATTCACTTTTTTCAAATAAGTAGGAGGATTTTTTTCTTTTGCAAGTTTATCTAAAAATATTTGAAAATAAGTTTTTTGCATAATATTTAGACTAGCACTATACTGATAAAAATGGATAAAAGTACTAATAAATTCTTCATCAAAATCTTTAACATTAAAGACTTGATTCAACTTAAAATCGATTGCCTTCATGGAATCATAATATCTTTTAATACTATCGATTACATCTTTTAATTCTAAATGATCTCTCTTGACGGCTTTACGATTGATAAAAAGATTAAAAGCCTTTCCCGCATTTTTTCTCTTAAAAGCAAATTCAATGCTATCTTTAGTTAAAAATTCCATTCGATTAATATATTTAGGAAGAAAATTCTTTTCTGTTTGATATATTTCATAATTATTTAAGATTTCTTCACCATGTTTAGTAAAAATAGCAGGAATAGTTCGATAGGTTTCAAAAATTAAACTATTAAATTTTATTGTAGATAAAAAATTACTTAAACTATTAAAGAATAAATAAGTTTGTTCATTTAAAACACTCAAATTAAAAATTCTTGATAATTCTAAACTCACATTATTCATTCTTAAAATATTATCAGCAATATCTTTAGAAAGTAAAATTAATTTATTGTCAAAAGTAATTAAACGATTAATAAAAATAGCATCTTGGGTTTTATAATTTTCTTCTATTCCCATATGATCAGCTACAATTATATCGAAGATTTCTTTCATTCTTCCTGCTTTGTAACCCTTCATAATGTGTGCTTCATAATATTTATTAACATTATAATTAATATCTACTAAAGCTTGAATTTCTCTTAAATCTTTGAGTACAACTTTTCTAACTTCTTCTTTTTTCCACTTTGGCAAAGGTCTAATTGAGGCAAAACTATAAATATGCAAAATTAACTTATATAAATCGCTAACACTAGTAGGCATTTTAATATCATATTTGACAATAAAGATTTTTAATTTATTATACAATTCTTGATGAATGTTAAATAATTCTTCTGTTCTTTTAATGATATCTTCAACCATAATATTATTATGAGATGTTTGAAGCCTGTGCCATATATTATTTGCATATAAATCAATAACTTTTAATGCTTCTTCAATTTCTTCTAATTGGTGGTAAATCAATGAGGCTTCATGATATTCTAATTTAGTTTCTAGTAATATAGGACTAATATCTAAATATTTTTGTTTCATTATTGCTAGATATTCAAAGACATTATTAATTTTAAACCCATGTATTCTTTTTTGCAATGCATTAGGCAACAAGAAAATTTCATCAATAATATTGCTAGAAATATTACTAGTATCAACTTGATCAAAGATTAATTCTGGTTTTTCAATATCCCGTAAATTTTTAGTTAAATTATAAGTATAAGCCCCTAAACCTAAATATGTTAAATTTTTTTCAATATCAAAAATATTATCTAAATCTTGATTAACGTAAAGAATCTTCTTTCCTTTGGCAATTTGATCGGCAATAATATTAATAATTGTATACGTTTTACCACTACCAAGACGCCCATCTACCGCAAATCTTTCTCCTTCACTTGCTTTTAAAATAACGTATTTTTGATTCGTATTAGTTGGCAGAACCCCTTTAATATTTTGATAATATTTATTTAGAATCATCTGTTCGGTCATTTCATTAATAGATGATTGAATTGACATATAATCCTTGTCTAAAATAAAATCAGGATATTCAACGAAAGCAATTGTTAAATAACTCATAGGCTCTACTGTAGTTTTCATAATTCTTGCTAATTCTAAACAAATATCATCAATATCTTTAGCGGCTGAAATTTTATGATTTTGGTAATTTTCTAAAAAACGTTTATCTTCATTGTTTGAAGTTTCTTTTAAATTATTCAAAGCATATTTTATTAGTTTAGAATTAATAATAGGAGCACCATTTTTAATAATTTCTAAATGCTGATAATCAAAATCAAATGGGATTAATACGACTGGAGCATATTTTTCACATTTTAAATCATCAATGTATTTGATAATTCCTGCAGTTAACAAAAATTTACAAGTGGAATTTTTTAATCTTAAATTAATTAAATAATTTAATTGATAATATACATCAGCAATAGGATCACCTGTTATTTTGCCAATTCCATCGCTTAAAAGTTCTAAATCAATGAATTCACTTAATTCAATTTTTTCATCATTTAGAATTCGATTTAATATTTTTATGTCAATGACACCAATTTCAATGTAGTAATCTTCTTCTAAAATATTCATTAAATGAAGATTTCTAGATTGAATATAATATTTTCTTTCATTTTTATTTTTCATCTTTTTTACCTCATCGACTTTGATGTATAATACTCCACTTTATAATTTATTATATCACTTTCTTCAGTTTTATTAAAGCAAAATGGGAAAAAAAATATCAAAGAATTAAAAATAAGAATCTTATTTTTATAAGATTCTTACTTAATTTCATATTGATGGTATAAATTATACAAATATTTACTTAAAATAGTATCTACTAAAATACCATCATCATTATAAGAAAAGGATTGAACATTTGACTTTTCTTTTAAAAGATTAAAAATTTCCCCTTTCTCATATGGTATTAATAAGTTTGCTTTTACAACATCATTAAAAAGTTTGTCTTTAATATAGCTAATAAGTTCATCAAAACCTTGTTGATTCAAATTAGAAGTTTTAATTTGATCACCAATAATAGTGGGCACAAACATTTCATTCTTTACTAAATCATATTTATTTAATAGATAGACCATTGGAATATCTTTAACTCCTAAACTTGTTAAAACCTGATTAGTAGTGGTGATTTGCAAATTTGCATAAGGACTTGAAGCATCCACAACATGTACAATTAAAGAAGCTTCAGTTACTTCTTCTAAAGTTGATTTAAACGATTCAATTAGATGATGAGGTAGATTACTAACAAAACCAACAGTATCGGTAATAATAAATTCTTCATTTGTCGATAATTTTATTCTTCTTGATGCAGTCTCAAGCGTGGCAAAAAGCATATTTTTAACAAAAACTTCTTTATTTTTATCACCATGAAACATATTTATTAAAGTATTAATACTAGAAGATTTACCTGCATTTGTATACCCAACAAAGGCTACTGTTTTCATTTCATTAGCTGACCGTTTTTTCCTTGCATTTTTTCTACTAGCCACAATTTCTGCCAACTCTTTTTGTGCCTTTGTAATTCTTCTTTCAATATGACGGCGATCTTCTTCTAACTTCGTTTCCCCGCTTCCTCTTCTTGCACCACCTGCACCACTGCCACCACCACCTAGTCTAGAAAGGTTTGTATAAGATCCAACTAGTCTTGGTAACATATATTTTAAATTGGCAATTTCCACTTGTAAAATAGCCTCTTTTGTTTTAGCCCTTTTCTTAAAGATTTCTAAAATTAGCATGGTTCTATCCATAACATCAACATCAACAATATCTTTAATATTTCTAAGTTGAACAGGTGATAATTCTTCTAAGAAGACAATAAGAGAAGCCTGATGTAAATCCTTTAAATTTTTAAGTTCTTCTAATTTTCCACTACCTAAATATGTTGCATTATTCAATGTTGGCATATTTTGTACTAAAGAGGCAATAACATCTAAATCACAAGCCTCACATAAAGCTTCTAATTCTTGAATTTGATAGTTAAACTCCTCAGTATTTGTATGGTTTACTCCAACAATGATAGTCTTAATCTTTATCATTTCATTTTCCATAAAATCACCTTTCTTTCTTTAGATATTATTTTAACATATTTTTAGTTTTTTTGCAAGGTTTAAATACAGGCGTCTATCTTTTGAAAGACTTGCATATAATACCTTGTATGTAATACAAAAAAGTTTTAAGGAGGAGTACATGTTTGAAACTTTTAGTACAAATGCTATTCAAATTATCGATGATGCCTTACAAATAGCTAGAAGTCTTAATAAAAAACTAGTTGGTAGTGAGCATTTGTTACTTGCCATGTATAAGAAAAAAGATACCATCTGTCATTTTCTCTTAGATGAAAAACAAATTACTTATGATGATATTTTAAGAGTGATTAATAATTTAGTTATTTTTAGAAAAAGCGATAGCCAAAGTCTTACATATACCAAAAAATTTCAAGAAATCATCTTGTATTCAGAAACACTTGCTAAAGATCTCGGTAGTAAATATGTTTATGATGAACATATTTTCTATGTAATGTTAAAAGAAGAAGATAGCATTGCTTCAATTGTTTTAGAAAAACTAGGTCTTGATATTGAAGACCTAATGATTGATATTGAAGAAATATTTAACTTTTTTGAAGGAACTAGTGAAAAAGAAGATTTAGAAATTACACCCTATCCTTTTTTAACCAATCTTTCAAAAACCAAAAAAGTGCACCCTTTTATTAAACGTAGCAATTATATTGAAAAGATTATTTATATTTTGTCCAAAAAACAAAAAAATAATCCCTTACTTATTGGAAATGCGGGAGTAGGCAAAACTGCTATTATTGAAGGATTATCAGAAATTTTAAAGAATGAAACTATTTATCAATTAGATCTCGGCAGTATTGTATCAGGTACAAAATATCGTGGTGAATTAGAAGAAAAAATTACCAAAGCAATGGAATATATTAAAAAACATCATGCTATTGTTTTTATTGACGAAATTCATAATATTGTAGGAGCAGGCTCAAATGATGGCTCACTTGATATAGCTAATATTTTGAAACCTTATTTATCTCGCTCTGATATCAAATTAATTGGTTCTACTACACTTGATGAATACTATCGTTTCATTGAAAAAGATAAAGCCTTAACAAGAAGGTTTCAAAATGTCTATATTGATGAACCTAACGAAAAAGAAACCTATGAGATTTTAGAAGGTATTAAAAAAAGTTATGAGGAATACCACCAAATCAAATACTCATCATACTCTTTACAAAAAATTATAACTAATGCAAAATTATTTTTAATTAATAAAAGTTTCCCCGATAAAGCAATTGATATTTTAGATGAAGTAGGTGCTAGAAAAAAAACAAGTCATAAAACTATTGATAAATTAATTGATGAAGTAATTGAAGATACTACTGGTGTAAAAAAAATATCTCTTAAAAAATTAAAACTACTATCACTCAATTATCCTGAATTAAAAACCAATTATCTAAAATTTATTAAACGCTATGAACTGAATTATAAATTAAATAATATGGGTGTTATATATGTAGAAGATGATTTTAATCCTGACTATTTAATAAGCGATTTAAATAAAGTTTTTAAATTTAAAAATGAAATGTATTTAGAAATCGATTTAGAAAATTTTCACGATATAACAATGCTAAATAATTTAATTGGCTCAAGCAAAGGCTATGTCGGCTTTGAACAAGGTGGTATTTTATCCGAACACCTAATTAAATATCCCATGAGTTTAATTTTTCTTAAAAATTTTAATAGTGCTCATCAAAGTATTCAAAATTTTTTCAAAACACTTTTTAAAAAACCTTTCTTTTTAGATAACAAAGATCGTAAAATTTATCTCATTAACACTATTTTTATCATTTCTAATCCAACTTTAGATACTCATTTAACAGGTTTTATTCATAATATCCCTTATCATAAGATTACAAAATTAAAAACTATTCAAAAAAATCAAAATATGAATAATGCGAATCAAATGATTAAAAAATATGGCATCTCAATTCAAAATATCGAAAAGATTCCTAATGAAAAATTACCAGATATAATTGTAGATGCTTTATTAAAAAATGCTAAACACTATTTATATAATACTGATTCAGCATCAATTGAAGAAGTAATTATCTAAAATAAAAATCGATATAGGTCCTTATTTAGTTTAATACCAAATAAGGATTTTTTATTTTTAAAACTTATAAAAAGAAAAATGATTTTTATAAATCTTCTTACTTCTTCATTTGTTAGTTGTTTTATGATCTCAAAATAAATAACATAAAATAGTAATTCTGTCATAAATTTCTTCTTTTTCTTTTGGCTTTTAATTTCAATAGCGCATCTAATACATATTTAAAATATTAATATCTTGTTTATAATTCAATTCTTTTTTCACTAGTACTGAAACTTTTTTAATCAAGTGAACATTTATTTTCAAAAAAATTGTATGAAAAAGAGTTAATATTTCTATTAACTCCTATCAATCTTTTATTTTTTGTAACTATTAAATATATTTTTATTTTAAATCTAGAATTATATTTATAAGTTCCTTTTTTTGTAGAATCTGATTTATAAACTGATTGAATAATTGTAGTTCCAACTCCAACTGCTGTTATTGTACCATATGATGAAATTGTTGCAACATTGTTGTTACTTGAATACCAATAATAATTTAATCTTGATGATGTATCTGGTGCATCGTTTCCTAAATAACAAGGTCTTGTAAATCCTTTTGTTATTGTTGTTTCACCCAATACTCCACCATTTAAATGAACTTCACTACCAGATTGTTCATACGATTTATCGGTTACAAGAATAAATTGACTAAGATTAACCTCTCTATCTATATTTATATCTAATGAAGATATTAAATTTTTATTAAATATACATATCATAATTTTCTTTTCTTGATTAATTTCTTCTGTAAATTGAATTGTAGAGTTAATCCCATTTATCAAATACAATGATATAAAATTAAATATATGATTTTCATCAATTTTAAAAATTGAAAAAACTATAATCAAGTTGTTCAACTTCAATTGAAACATAATAGTGAACCCACTGCTCTACGTAAAACAATATATTATTTGAACCAAAAGTGCTAGAAGCATCACAAACAATATTGTCATAATTATACTTGTCTACTACTTCTCCATTGCTATTTTTAATTGCAATTGAAACATTAGGATTTACCAAAATACCCTCACATATGCATCCAAACTTAACAAATAAAATCCTTCATTCTCAGAATATATGTCAAATTCATTTTTATTATGATGTAAATGTGTCAAAACATCAACTTCAGAAAAACTTGATATCTCTAAGGGTTGGTAATCATATTTCTTAAAACTATACTAGATCTTAGTTATATTATCACTATTATTAACAAATTGAATATAATACTTTCCTACATTTAAAGTTGTAGTTATCCAATAATTATAGCCATTATCTGTTAAAATAAACATTGAATTAGTATATTCATTCATGCTAGAATCATATATTTTAAAACTAATATTTTTTGATGTATTACATTCGAAATAGTAATAATTATTACAAGTTATATTCATTTCATGAATCAAGGCATCATTACAAGATAATCTAAACATAAACTCATTTACTTTGGTTCTACAATTCATATCATCACTATATAAAGCATTTACTTTACCACATTTTTGACATTTATCAACTCTTATTTCATTTGTTTCCATAATATTATGATTGTGTGATTGATTCTCTATGCTATTTTTACAACCACTACAAATACATTCATGGGTAGTACCCTTATCAATATATTCTACACTATTATTATGTAATCTATAAAATTTTATTTATGAAGCAACATTAGTTCCTGAATTTCCCGCTGCATTGTTGGGAAAATAAGGACATTGATTTACATTGTGTTGAAATAGTCCATATTCACCCCACTTAGATTTAATCAGAACCTGATTTAATTCATACATATTTCTAGAATATATAAAATTATTTGGTATATTTTCAACTATACCAGAATGAATATATTTACAATTATTATTTTCACTATTCTTTCTTCATATGTATTTTTTATTTTCCTTCTTGACATCTCTTTTTAATTTATTTATACTATTTATCTTTGTCGAATTATTGTTCTTTTTGTAAAATTAAAAACACTCCTATTTAGGAGTACTTTTTAATTATTTAATATACACCAACAGATTTTTTCTAACTCTTGATAAGTTTGAATCCCAACAATTGCACTTTTGTATTGTTTTGATTGAGGAATTAATTTAAGATACCATCCCGCATGTGATCGCATTTCAATCATTGCTAGATGTTCTCCTTTATCAGCCATTAACCTTTGAGCATGATCTAAAAGGGTTCGAATCACTTCTTCTTTTGATGGTGAGGCAATGATTTTTCCTTCATTAAAATATGTAACCAATTGATCAAAAATAAAAGGATTTCCCATTGCAGCACGTCCAATCATAATTCCGTCTACCCCTTGTTGAAACATCTGAATAGCAGTAGAAATATCTTTGATATCGCCGTTTCCTATAACTGGAACATTTGATGATTCTTTGACCATTTTTATATAATCTAAATTGACACTACCAGTATATAACTGCGAACGAGTTCGACCATGAATGGTTATTGCATCTACTCCTGCCTTACAAGCAAGAGTTGCCACCTTATCACAATTGATTGAATGATTATCCCATCCAGCTCTAATTTTTATAGTTATTGGAATATGCAAATTTTCTTTTAACGATTTAACAATGTCATAAATCTTTTGTGGTTCTTTTAATAAGGCTGAACCTGCTTGACTTTTCACAACCTTATGAACTGGACACCCCATATTTACATCTAAAATATCAATAGGAGAAAGCTTTAACATTTGAATAGCTGAAGCTGTAATTGTTTTATAATCAGAACCAAATATTTGCATTGAAATCGGATGCTCGTTTTCTTTTATTTGAATCATTTGTAAAGTTTTAGCATTTTCATAAGCAAGTCCCTTATCACTAATCATTTCTGTACATACCAAACCTGCTTGATGCTCTAAACAAATATTACGATAACTAGATGTTGATACTCCTGCCATTGGAGCAAGAATAATATTATTTTTTAAACTAACATTACCAATTTTTAACATTTAATTTCTCGCCTTAATTAAAACTTCTAAAAGATGAATCACTTCATGAATATGAGATACTTGTAATTTATAATGCGTTACTAATCTAATTGTGGTTTGTTTAAGACCCTTTTCCCATATATCAAACATAACATGTTTACCTAATTGTTCAACGATATCATTCTCTATCGTAATAAATACTTGGTTAGTTTTTGTTTGAGTAAAAAATTGAATACCTAATTGTTTGAATCCATCAGTTAAAAGGTAGGCTAAATTATTTTGATAAGCTCCAATTTCAAAAAATAAATTATTTTCAAATAAAGCTTCAAACTGTAAACCACATAAAAAACCTTTCGCAAGTAAGCCACCAAAATGTTTCTGTGTATATCTAAATTCTTCTTTTAACTTATCATTAATAATAACAAGAGCCTCTCCCATCATTAAACCATTTTTCGTACCACCAATATAAAATGCATCTACATATTTGGTCAAATCACTCGCCTGAATATTGTTATCATTAGCCATCAAAGCACAAGCTAGTCTAGCCCCATCAACATACAAATACATATTCAGTTTTTTGCAAATATCATAAAGATTCTTCAATTCTGACAAACTATAAATTGTTCCATATTCAGTAGGATTAGATATATATAACATTTTAGGTTTTACCATATGTTCATCAGTATGTTTGACAAAAAGTTGTTCAACTTCATCTGCTGTTACTTTACCATCACGATTGTTTACTATTAAAACTTTATGACCGGTTGCCTCGATTGCGCCAGTTTCATGAACATGAATATGACCACTATCAGCTGATATGACAGCTTCAAATGGTTTTAAACAATGTGCAATTAAAATTTTATTCGTAATTGTACCACCAGTTAAAAAATACACATCTGCCTTCTTACATTTAAAAACATCTTTTATTAAATCAGAGGCTCTTTTTGTATGCTCATCTAAACCATAACCGACATATGTATTGTCAAAATGTTGATTTAATTTTTCCATTATTTGGGGATGAGCAATATAACAGTAATCATTCTTTAAATTAATCATTTTATTATTTCTCCTAAATTTATTTAACAATATTTTACCATATCTTCTAAATTTTAAAAAATATTATGCTAATTTATTAAAACGCTTTTGCTATTTATTTTGCATTTTTAAAAAAATGTGATATAATTAGATTAAGAGGTGTTTATTATGGAAAAAAACAATATCAAAACAACAGAAATCGCCAAACAAAATAACAATAAAAAAACCAAAACTACAAAAGTTTCTGATCAAAAATTAAATTGGGGATTTTGGATTTTAAGTTTTTTTCTACCAATCTTAGGATATATTTTTTATTTAGTTTGGCAAACTAAAAAACCATTGAAGTCAAAATCTTGTGGATGGGGATCATTGATAGGATCTGTATTTTACATAGTTGTGGCAATTGCCGCAATATTAATAAGCGGAAAAATTCGTTATCGATAAAACTAACTATTAAAAGTGCTAAGTTAACAAATTGTTGATTTGGTACTTTTTTATAATAATTTATCTTTTTCTTGTATTTTCTTGCATTTTATTGATATATATGGTATAATTTAATAAATTATTTTATTCAAAAGGAGATTAAATATGAAAAAATGCAATCATTGCAATCAATTATTAGAAGATGACGCAAAATTTTGCCCTGTATGTGGTAACAAAATTGAAGAATCTAATCTAGAAAATGAGGAAAATAATCAAACCATAACTACTAATAGTGACTATTCATACTATAATCAAAATAATATGAATGCTACGCCAATTAATCAAAAAGCAGATTCATCTAGCGTTGGTTTTGGAATTCTTTCCTTTTTCTTCCCAATTGTTGGTCTAATTCTTTTCTTAGTTTGGAAAGCAGAAACTCCTAAAAAGGCTAAATCTTGTGGAATTGGAGCATTAATTGGAGTTATTTTTAATATTATTGTTTCTATTTGTTATAAAGTTATCATTGTAACATTTTTAGAAACAGCATACTAAACTTACTATTTTATTTTGAATAAGAAAAAGGTACTTATTTTATCCTCTATCATCATATCATTTAGTTTTTTTATCTTCACCATTATAGCTATCCAAACCCTTTTACCTAAAGAATTACAATTTTCCTTTGCTTTAATAGGTAAAGTTCCTCTTTGTAATCGCAATAAAGCTTCTGCCCTAATAATTGGCAATTTTGTTTTTCCACTTTGTTGGCGTTGTACATTTATGTTATTATCATATATTTTAGGGATAATACTTTTTAATTTAACTAAGTTACGTAAAAAAATAATTTCTCTTAAAATAATATATATTATCCTATTTTGTATAATTTTAATATTGCCACTTATTATTGATGGATCATTACAATATTTTTTTGATAGAGAAAGTAATTATTTAAGAAGAATGCTAACTGGAAGTTTGTTTGGAATTGGTATAAGTATTTTAACTACTAAATTGATATCAATTTTATTTGATGTTTAAAAAGAAGCAAATATCAATTGCTTCTTTTTTGTTTCTTTTTATATTAGAACTAATTGATTAAATTATTTAAAATATAGGTTAGTATCTTTAGCAATGTCATTTGTTAAAAATAAAATTGCAATTAAATTAGGGATTGCCATTAAGGCATTAATAATTTCAGCTAAATTCCAAATTAAGTCTATTTTTAAAAAGGCACCTACAAAGACCATTAGGATATATAACCAATTATAGATTTTTTGAATTTTTTCATTTCCTTTAGTCAAATAATCAAGGCATCTAACCCCATATAAATTCCAACCTATAATAGTAGTAAAAGCAAAACAAACTATACATAATAAAATTAATAAAGAACAAACTATGCTAGGAAAAGGAAGTCCTTTACTAAAGGCATAATCGGCAATTGAAATTCCCATTAATTTTTCTTTCCAAGCACCAGTAAGAACAACACAAAGGCCAGTAAGACTACATATTATTACAGTCCCAAAAAAAGTTGACGTCATAGCAACTAATCCTTGGCGTATGGGATCATTAGATTTGACAGTTGCCGTAGCAATTGGAGCACTACCAAGACCCGCTTCATTAGTAAAGATTCCTTTGGCTACTCCTTGTTGAATTACATTTCTAATTGTAATTCCCGTAATTCCTCCCGCAAGAGCTTTATTTGAAAAGGCCATTTGAACAATAGATTTTATTGCAAGAGGAATCTCTTTAATATTACAACATATTAATAAAAGACAAATTGCAATATATGTAATGGCCATAAAGGGGACAATCCATTCACATACTCTACCAATTCTTTTCACTCCACCAATTAGTACTAAAGCTGAAATGATGGCAATAAATGCTCCTGCGATGAGTGAACACCACGATATATTGATATTACCTATGGATATAAGATGCAAACTTTCCTTATCAAAAACATTTTGAGTAGCATCAACGATTCCATTAATTTGGGTAAGGGTACCAAGACCTAAGATTGAAGCAAACATACCAAAGATAGCAAAGGCTTTCGCAAGTGGTTTCCACTTAGTTCCTAAACCATATTCAATATAAGCATAAGGACCTCCAATTATTCGATCGTTTTCAATTTTACGATATTTGACTGCTAAAAACCCTTCCGCATATTTGGTAGCCATTCCAAAAAAAGCAGTAATAATCATCCAAAGTAATGCTCCTGGACCTCCAATTGTAATGGCAGATGCTACAGCAGTAATATTACCTGTTCCAATAGTTGCGGACATCGAAATACATAGAGCTTGAAAAGTACTGACTTCACCTTTTTGACCTTCTTCTTCTTTTAACATAAAAGAAAAGGCCTTTTTAAGTTTCGTAACTTGGAGACCTTTTAATTTTATTGTTAGCCATACACCAACTATAATTATTAAACAAATAAGGGGTATTCCCCAAATAAAATCATGAATTTGACGAATAACGTCTAAAGTTGTCATATCATTTATTCTCCATCTTTATAATTGCCTAAATACCTTGATGGACCTAAAATATATAAATTCTTTTCATCCTTTCCTACTTCAATATAACCTCCGTCAGTCCTAATTATCACTTGGTTACTAGTTAGTAATTTTAATTTTTTTAAAATTACAAAAGTGGCCATCACTCCTGTTCCACACGCTTTAGTAAAACCGACGCCTCTTTCATATGTCTTTACATATATATCATTTATAATCATTACAATATCTAAATTTAGGTATTCTTTAAAAAGTGGCAAATTTCTAATGGATGAAGCATCTTCTAATGCCTGTCTAAAATTATCTGGAATAATAATGCCATGCCATACACCAGTATTTACAAGACTAATTTTATATATATGATTATTAACAACAATAGGTTCATCAAGATATATTCTATTATCAATATATGTAAATACTGGCTCATTCATTCTTACGTAAACCATAAATGGTGATAGATTTATTATTTTAGTATCAATCATACCACTTAGTGTTAAAACCTTATTCTCTTCTTCTTTAATTATATGATGGCGATAACAGTATTCAATAAAGCATCTAATACCATTACCACACATTGAAGCCAAACTACCATCTTGATTGTACAAAACCATCTCTAAAGGTCTTGTTTTGACCATGACAAAACCATCTATTTCATTCTTACAAACCTTTTGTGCATAAGCAGCATGATCCTTTTGACTTTGATACATACATATAATAAAGGTATTCCCACAACCACTATATATTTCCAAATTGTTCCCCCTTTTATATATATTATTTTTATAACACTCTTAAAATGACACATTTTAAATATAGTGATTCTTCACTATCAATTCTAACTGGATGATCAGGTGATTGAATACGAAAATCAATCATTTGTACCACTCGCTTAGAATCCAAACTTGCCTCTTTTAACATCTGTAAAAATAAAGCAGGCGTCATATGATTAGAACAAGAAAAAGTTAATAAAATACCACCTGATTTTATTGCTTTTAAAGCGCTTAAATTAATCTCCTTATAACCACTATAAGCTTTTTTAATCGTACCTTTTGATTTAGTAAAAGCAGGTGGATCAAGTATGATTACATCAAATTTATTTTGATTTCTATTATCTCGCAAAAAATCAAAAACATCTTCACACACGACTTCAATATTTGTAAAATGATTGAGGTTAGCGTTTATTAAAATGTCATCACAAGCTTTTGGACTGATATCTACTGCAACACTTTTTGTCGCCCCATATTTTAAAGCATGCATTGCAAAACTCCCCGTATGAGAAAAACAATCAAGAACTATTTGATCTTTGACGTAATATTTTAATACAGCTCTATTAAATTTTTGATCTAAAAAATATCCTGTCTTTTGACCATTTTCTAAATCAACCATTAATTGTACCCCATTTTCTTCAATTACTACTTTAGGATTAAAGGGAGCATTATATATCATACCTTTATATTCTTCTAGCCCCTCTTTTTTTCGGATAGGACTATCACTACGTTCCATAATTCCTTTAGGCGAAAAGATTTTAACTAAGGCATTCATAATCATTTGTTTATTCTTATCCATCCCAAGTGATAAAAATTGAACTGATAAATAATCTCCATATTTATCCACAATTAAACCCGGTAGCATATCAGCCTCGCTAAAAACAACTCGATAATTATGATATAAACCAAGATGTTTTCGAAATTCATTCGCTAGATGAATTCTTTTTAAAAAAAATTCTTCACTAATTTCAATTTTTTCAAATGATAACATTCTTACAATAATTTTGCTTGCGGTATTTAGAAAACCTCTACCAATAAAACTTCCATCATAAGAATAAACATCACAAAGTTCACCAGATTCTATTTTGCCCTCAATTGATAAAACTTCATTGGAAAAAACCCAAGGATGACCATTTTTAATTCTTTGTTCTTCATCTTTTTTTAAAATTACTTTTTGAATATCCATCTTTTTACCTACTATTTATAAATATATCTATTTTTATTATGGTTTTTATTATAACATTTTTTTACTTATTCGTCAATTTAGAGTGAATTATTTTTGATTTAACTAGATAACACGAATTAATTGAATACTTTTTGCTTTTTTAATTATATTTGTTTATTGACAAATTTGTCCTTTTTTATTAAAAAATACCTATTATGTCCGCTTTTGCATAATTATAGACAAAATAGGTTATAATTAAAAAAAAGAGGTCAAAGGTGGCAATATGAATTGGAGTAAAAGAATTAAAGATTTACGCATCGACCATGATATGGCGAAAAAAGAACTTGCTGATAAATTAGATATTAGTGAGCGTACACTTACTCGTTATGAATCAGGTATCAGTGAACCAACAATTAGTGTTTTAATAAAACTATCATTGCTATTTAACGTAAGCATTGATTATATTGCCGGAATTAAAGACGAAGAAACAATTCTTACTCCTAGCATCAAAGAAGAATTAGAGGCTATCAATAAACGTCTTGATAAAATTGTTAAAATCATTTAAATTTAAAAAGGCATATTAAACTAGATAAAATAGTTTAGTATGCCTTTTATTTACTTAAATTATTTTAAAATATAAAAGTTCAATCTCATTTACTAGTTTACTATTTAAATTAAAGTTCATCAAATCGGTGGAATAATATTTAGTATCATCATCTGGAAAAACTGTAATCATACCATCCACACCACTCATAACAGCACCGATAAAATTAGCACCACTTGAAATACCTACATTAAGACCTAATTCTTTTTTTAATTTCTGTGCCATACATATTGCATCATTATCATCAACACTAATTATTTGATCAACAATATCTTTTGGATATAAATCTGGTACAAAACCATCAGATAAACCTTCTATTCGGTGATGCCCATGACTGATACCAGTTGACAAAATTAATGTTTGAAGAGGTTCTAAAGCATACACTTTTGTCTGATATTTTTCTTTTAAATAGTGACCAATTCCATTAATGGTTCCCCCTGTTCCCACTCCTGCAATCACCGCTGGGAATTCATTAGTCTTTTTTTCTAATTCTTTACAAAATGCTATATAAGCTTTAGCATTATTGGGATTTTCAAACTGCTTAGTAAGAAAAACACCATGTTTAATTGCCAATTCATCGGCAATTTTAAAAGCCTCTTCAAAAGATTTGGTTAAAATTAATTTCACTCCTAAATGATTTAAATTTTCTTTCCGCTCTTGACTCATAAATTTAGGCATACAAATAATTACCTTATTACCATAATCTTTAGCTATCGTTGCAAGAGCAATTCCCATATTACCACTTGTAACCTCACAGATAGTTGTATCTTGATTAATTAATCTTTTTTGATAAGCATCTTCAATAATCATTCTTGCAGGCCTATCCTTAATACTTCCAGAAATATTTTTTGATTCATCTTTTACCTGAATCTTTTTTATAACTCCATGATATTTATAATATACTTGATACAATGGAGTTTCTATTTGTTTGTCCATTCTTTCACCTACTCATTTTAGTTTATGCATCTATTTTAATGATTGATATTAAAATATAGAATTTCAAAGAAAAAGAAGTAAGTATGTTTATAAATATAAACAAACTTTACTTCTATTTATTTTAATGTTTTACCCATACTAGCATAAGACATCACTATTTTAAAACCGGCTTTCATATATATATATCTAGCATGATTATTTAGTCCCGTATAAAATGTCATAAATTTAGCACCATGCATTTTATTATAATATGCAAGCATTGAAAATAAAGCTTGTCCTAATCCTTTTCCTCTGACCTCTTCTAAAATAGCAATACCATCAAAATGGCCACGACCACTTTCCTCATTCCACATAGCACCAGTCCAACCTACAATTTGATTATTTTTGCTAACTACCAAAAATGGATATGGTTTTTCTAATTCTAAATTTTCTTTTATAACTTTTTCAAAATCATAAATGTTTAACTTTTGATAAAATTCTTCTAACCCATAATGCTTATGCGAATCATATATTTCAATTTTAATTCCTTCTTTTTCATTATTATAGAGAATTTCTTTAATTGTATCGCTAATTTCATAATCAATAAGATTTAAGTGGAAAGCATCTTGATAGTTATAAGGTTCATAACCGCGGTGCAAATAAAAGAAGTACTCATTAGAATTAATTCTAATCCCAGGTGCACAAGGGTGATCATGATTATCAGTATTAGGAATATACCAAGCATAACAAGCAGGAAGGAAATATGCTACCGCGATTTTTTTTCTACCCATATTTTTAAAATATGTTTCTAATTTTATTAATAATTTAGAACCAATCCCTTGACACCGGTATTCTTTTTTTACAATAATAGCATTTACAATTCCTGCAACCTCTAAATTATCTAAATATTTCTTCCGCAAATATCCGATGGCAAAAGCAATCAAATTGTGATATTCATCATAAACAACAAAGGTTGAATCATACGAAAAATCAGGATTGGTCAAGAGTTTTTCTTCATATTCATCAACTGACATTGTTTTAAAAAAATATTCTTCTGTGACAACTTCATTCCATAATGTGCACATTAATTTTAAATCTTCTAATCTGGCATTTCGAAAAATCATTTTAGTTCTCCTTTTCTTTGTTGTAAAAATGCTTGAATGGTTTCAATTTGAGCAATAAATTTTTCTTTTTCTGATAATTCTGGCAACATAAAAATATTAGTCTCAACTCCTTTTAATGGTTGATTAGAAATAATGATAATAGATTTAGCATCTTCTTTATTTTGAAAGAAACTATTAGGAAGGGTAATTAAAGCATCAATATGACCATAGTTTTCTATCATATAGTAAAATTCATTACTACCTGTTTTAGAAAAAAAACTATTTTCAATTAAATATATTTGAAAATATTTATTGGGAATTTTTAAAAAATGTTCTATGGCAAGATAGGGAAAATATTTAACCCCTTTATCATATAAACTAGAATGATATGCCTTATTTTCATAATCATAACATGCAAGATCACTAACAATTAAATCAATATGCGATGGTAAATATGCAAGAGCATCTTCATAATAGATATTCACATCTTGCGTCATCATATTAGCCTTGGCAACAGCCACTTTCGTAAAAAGGGCATGATTTTCTATACCTAATAATTTAATAAAAGAATCACCATAGTTTACTAATGTATAAGCTAAATTACCAACCCCAAAGTTAAAATCAAGCATTTCAACAATATCTGTTTTGCTAAAGAGAGCATTTACAAAATTAGCAATTAAAATACCAATGGAATCTGGTGTAATCAAATCTAGTGGAAAATTCAAATTTTTAAAACCTTTAATATCTAAAAGTAAAAAAGCTCTTCTAATTTCCTCACTATTTATACCATTTTCTTCCACATCTAATTTAAAAGCTTCCAAACATTCATCAATTTTATTTTTCACATCATCATCAACCCTTAAAGGCACATCATTTAAAAAGTAATCGATTACAGCAAGTAAACATTCATAATAGTTTAGTCTTCCTTTTTCTTTATTATAATTAGTAATAGCTGTATTTTCTTTTGTTTCATCAATCATTCCATAATAGCAACTCATAATAGCATCATCAAGTAAATCAACCATTCTATTAATCATATCAACTTTTACTTTTGTAGTTTCTAATAATTTTGGATTATTTTTCTTTTTCATTTTTCCCCATTTCCTTTTCATAAATTGAATTTGCCACCATTACACCTGATGCAATAGCAAAATGGATATTATAGCCACCACACAAGCCATCAACATCTAATAATTCACCAATCACATAGGTATTTTTAATACTTTTTAATTCAAAATTTTCATCTATTTCCTCAATTTTTACTCCCCCTATTGTTACTTGAGATGCATCAAATCCATAATCACCTATTACATTTACAAAATAATTTTTTACTCTATTAACAAAAGCTTCAATTGTCAAATTTTTCTCTTCTTCTAAATCTTTCAATATCTTTTGTGCTAATGGTATTGGTAAAAAACCAAAGGCTAATTCTTTAATGCTCATTTGTTTATTCTTTATCTTAAGATTATTTAAAATTTCATTTAATTTTTTCTCTTCAATTAAAGGTAATAAATCTAATTTCAAAGTTAATTTTTGTTTGCTTCTGGCTATAATACTAGATGCATTCATCATAACAATTCCACTTAGACCATCTTTCTTAAATTGAACTTCACCTTCTTCTGAAAATACTTCTTTTTTTCCCTCATATAAAATAACTTTGGCTTTTTGTCTAAGTCCGTCTAGTCCTTGAATTACTTTTTTTTCTACCTTTAGACCCACCAAACCTGGTCTTAATGGAGTAATACCAATATTCATTCTAGACAAAAGTTGATATCCTTCACCATCTGAGCCAAGTTTAGGTGTTGATTTTCCTCCTGTTGCAAAAATAATATAATCGCAGAACAAAGTCAAATTATCCATATTAGTAGTATATATCTGATATTTTTTCTTTTGAACTCTTTCTACCTTTATTACTTCTGTATTTTCATAAACCTTAACGTGATGTTTTTTTAATTGTATCTTTAAAAGTTCTACAACGGTTTTCGCCGACTCTGTGATTGGATAAGTTCTAAAATAAAAATCTTCTTTGGTAAAAAGACCCAGTTCCAATAAAGTTTGCTTTAAATTTTGGTTGGAATATTTACTAAAAACGTTAGCTGCAAACTCGTTGTTATATATATTCTTTTTTAAAACTTGGGCACTACTTAAATTACACTTCCCATTACCACTTGCAAGAAGTTTCTTACCGATTTGGTTTTTCTTTTCAAATAAAATTACCTCAACCTTATCATTTAATTTTTCTTTTAAAAAAATAGAAGCCATAATGCCTGCTGGACCTGCTCCAACTACTACTATTTTGGTCATATATACTCCAATCTAATTACCTATTTATTAATATTATACACTACTTAAAAACTTTAGTCAAACAATCAATTATATATCTAAATTAAAAAACTTAGTAATTACCATAATTTTACTAAGTCTTTTCTAAATCTATCTTAAGCATTGTTATCTTTTTTAATTAAAGATGCAAACTTATTAATAGTATCGGGAATTAAATCAATTAAATTTTCTAAAATATGCGAATGCTCATCAAGATGAAGTACTTTTGCGTCATTTTCTAGTATAACCAAAAAAGCAATAGGCGTAAGCGTCATAGTACCACCACTGGCTCCACCAAAAGGATTTTTTTTAGTTTCTTGATTTTCTTTTTGATCAACACCACCACTAATAAATCCACATTTGACTTTAGAAATTGGAATTACTGAAACATTATTGTAGGTCATCATTTTTCCCATTACAACATTGACATCAACCATTGATTTGATTTTATCAACTGAAATATCTAATAAATTAATTATATTATTCATAATTTTTCTCCTTCTTTTTGAATAATTTTAAAAATACTTTAAAATTCTTGATAATTGCAAAGAGAATTTCTAATACTGTTACGGTTGCATAAACCTCAAAATTAATTCCTTGATTTTCATCTTTTAATAATACAATTTGATAATAATCATCTTTCACGATATTAAAAGTATTATCAATATAGTTTTTAATATTTGATATAATAAACCAATCCAAAAAACCTAAATATGGCATAACAATAGGATTAGAACTATTAAAGGTAGGAATAAAAGTTACCTTCTTAATTGTAGCAAATTCTAAAAGAAGATAGACAAAAAAGTTTTCCTCCTTCAAATCTTTTAAAATAATGTTTAAATCATTTTCAAAAAGATATGATACTCTAAATTTAAATGAACTTTTTTGTTTTGGTTTAGCTTTTTTCTTTAATTCCATTTGAAAAATGGTCTTTTTGAAAATTAAAACTTTTAATAATAAAGGCTTTTCAATTTTTTTGATAATTCTTGCTTCAATTGGGATGAGTAGAATTAAATCAAGAATAATTAAAATAATAATAAAAATAATAAAGTATTTTAACATATTATTATTTTTGTTAAATTTTTACTAATTTATACGCTACTTATTATAAAAAAATATTATTTTTTGTTATAATAAAGAAGGTGATTAAAATGCTATTTAATAAATGGGCCATTAAATTAATTAAATTATATCAAAAAGATAAAGACAGACCACATCGATGTAGACATCTTCCAAGTTGTTCTAATTATGGTTTAGAATGCTTTGAAAAATTTAATTTTATTAAAGCTTCTTTTTTAACTGGCTATCGCATTTTAAGATGTAATCCTTTAAATCATAAAGTTTTTGACCCTGTTCCTCTTTCAAAAAAGGAAAAAAAAATAGAGCAATCTTATCAAAAAAAAGCATCAATTATTGATGAGGAATTAATTAAAATTGTCAATGATAATAAGCATCTGAATTTAGAACAGCAAATTGATAATTTAATCACAATGATTTGGGAAAACCATTTTGGTTTAATTGATGAAATGGATGTGAAAAAAATTAAAAATGATGATGTAATGCTTTTTTATGCTAAAATCGACCGAATTTTAATTCTTATTAAAAAGAAAAAGATTTTATTAAACTATAAATCTGCCAAAAAATATGTGGAAAACTATCTTTTTTCTGACGTTTTTAAACATCCAAAATATTTTATTAATAATAAAAACATCTATTAAATAGATGTTTTATTTTTTTCTATATATCTTAGTAAATCTAAAAGATTGCCTTTTGGATAAAGCGAAAGATCCAAATTATCTTTATTAATGAGGTTATTTGTCAAAAGAAAAACTTTCATACCTACCTTACTAGCAATCATATCCTCACACACATCATTACCCACCATCAAACAATCACTTGCTTGGCAATTGAGTTTATGAATGATTTCTAAATAATATTTAGGATTAGGTTTACAATAGTGCATATTTTCATAGGTTGTGTAAAATTCAAAATCATTTTCATCTATTCCGGCCCATCTAATTCGGTTTTTTTGAGCAATTGATGGGAAAATGGGGTTCGTGGCAACTACTAACTTGTAACCTACTTCTTTAAGCTTTCGAACAACCATTTGAGCACTTTGATCAAAACCACAAATATTTTTTATCTTATTAAATTCAGTTTGATAAAATTGTTCGAAAAAAACTTGATCATTATAGACCTTATCACCAAAAATATTGGCAAAAGTTTTCCAAAAAACTTCTTCATTGGTTTGTGAACCATCATTTTTAATCATAGCTGCCGTACCTTGCCAAATAGCATCAATTAATTGTTTACTATCATATCCGTGTTTTTTTAAAGTTGTAGACAAATATGTAAAATAACTTTTAGTGAACTCTTCTTGATTCATTGGTAATAAAGTGCCATCTAAATCAAATAAAATATATTTCATCTTTTAAAATCCTTTCTTATTATAATCAAAATTAGTTAGTTTATATATATCATTTTGTGATATTTCTATATATGATCCTACTTCAAGTCCTTCTGGCAATACAATATTTTCTATCTTTAGCCTTTTTAAATAAGTAACAACAACTCCTACTAAGTGCATCATTCTTTTTACTTGATGGTATTTACCTTCACTGATTGTCAAATAACAACTATGTTCACTAATATTATTAAGAATTGCTGCCTTAAATTTGACACCATTTTCATCTATTAAACCTTCTTCAATCATCTTACTTGCATTATCATTGAGGATACCATCAAATTCAATATAATACGTTTTTTTAATATTGTTTACTGGAGAAGTAATAAAATGACTGAATCTACCATCGGTTGTTATAATAAGAAGACCTTCGGTATCTTTATCTAATCTACCAATGGGAAAAAGATTTTTAACTAAATTTGAGGATAAATCATTTAAAAGCATCATAACTGTTTTATTTATATGATCCGTTGTTGATGTCACATATCCTGCTGGCTTGTTTAACAAAAAATAATAATTTTCTTTATAAATTAAGGGTTTATAATCTAACAATACTTGATCATAATTTTCTAAAACATTATAATCATAATTCGATACAACCTTTTCATTAACAATAATTCTTTTTTGTCTAATGATATCTCTTACTTCTTTTCTACTCCCAATATAACAATTAGCTAAATATTTGTCTAATCTCATTATAAATCCTTTCCATCAAATGATAGTTTGGCTTTTATTATATAGTTATAACCAAAAGTTTTATTTTTATAGTTTTTATTATATCATAAAACTGATAAAGAGATGCTAATAAAGCATATGCATACATAAAAAGGACTATTTTAACTTAATAATAGTCCCTTTTACTTTTTAATGTTTCTTTCTAAGTACAACTAAAGTGGTTGTAAGAATGATAGAAATTATAATATATATCAAAGTTGTATTACTACATGTACAATTTGTAGCCTTATCATTGAGGCTTGCTAAAGTTTGATCAAAGTCTTCCATAATCATTTCAATTTCTGCCTTTGAACCGGCCTTCATAATATCCGCTAAAATTTGATTACAATAATCTTTTGTCTCATCTGTTGATACATTAGTATTTTGAATTTTATTTGTTGCCTCAGCAATCGCCTCTAATAAGGCTTGGTGATGATTTTGAATTTCACTTTTAAATTTAGTAACTTCTATTTCAATTTTTTCAATATCATTTAACTTTTCAATATTTATAAACAATGCATCTTTTTTGGCATTAACCAATACTTTTTCTTTATCATTGTAATCCAAATTCGTAACAAAACTATTGATATCATCTTTCATATTTTGAATCATTAATTCTAAATAAGCTTTTGCAAAATTATTTCTTAATGTTTGAACCTCTTCAGTCGTTTTAGATAATGCTATTGTTTGTTTATACTGATAGATAAGTTGTTGAATATTGGCTTTATCTGAATTTAATGAGTTTAAATATTCATTTGCCTCATTAATAGCCTTTATCAATTCTTCAATATAAAGTGTAGCCTCATTTATACAACTATCCTTATAAGTCTTTACTTCTTCTTGGTTTCCAGCAAGCATAATTTGATTTTTAGCATTATCGATCATAATTGTTAAATATTCTTGTTGACTATCTGTATACCAAGATTTGATTAATCTATCTAACTCTTCGCAAGCAGCCGTCTTTGTAACAATCAATTCTTCATGAAGAACATTTAACCAAGTTATAAACTGGCTTGGCACTTTTTTAATTTCTTCAATTGAAGCCATTTTGCTTATTAATTCCTCTTGTTCTGTAGCAAGAGTTTTTATATATACAATTTCCTTTTCTCCATATGATAATTGATTAATATAAGCTTTTATTTCATCAATCGCATGTTGGCGAGCTTTTGCAACATTTTCAAAATATAAATTAATCGTATCATAAGCTCTTGTCCAAATATATTCGATATCGCTTTGTTTAGTGGCATTATTAATTTGGACTTTAAAACTCTCACCATCTTTTATAAGTTCTTGTCTTTCTGCTTCAGTAACATCTGTAAATGAGGCAATTAAATCATCAATTTTTTTAATATACTGTTCTTTTACTTGTTGAAGTATCGCTTCTTCTTCTTTAATTGTTAAAATATCGCCAATATCTTTTAGTACATTTTCTACAATTTGATTGACTTCATCGTTGTTTGTAGCAACATTAGCAATCAAGTTTTTAGCCTCTTCTAATAAAGAACTGACGATTTGTCTATTTTCCATAGAATAAAGTGATAAATCAATTGTTGCTTCTAAGTTTTTAATAGCATCTTCTTTATATTTAAGCAATTCCTCTTCTATTGTCAAGAATTCATCTAATTTATTTTTAGCCTCTATGACAAGTTCATCAATCAAATCTAAAGAGTTAGTATCATTTATTTGACTGATTATTGTATTTAAATATGAAGTTATAAGATTTTGGTTAATACTACTATAATTATTAAAATCTAAATAATTATTTAATTCACTTATTGCATTTTGTTTTTTAGTAGTAAGTTCTATTTTTAATTGATTAATTTGATCGATTGCTTCTAGTAATTTTTGATAATTTGTAACAAGAAGTTTAGCATCATTACTTAAGCTATCATATTGATTTTTGATATCATTAACAATTGCCTCATCTGCAAGCGTAATATTTAAAGAAAGACCATCAATTAAAGATATAATATATTCAGCTTTTTGCTCATCTGTTAAGGCAGCTTCTTCATCAATATAGGCTTTCATTCCAATATTTAGTTTAGTAACGGGGGTCATTGGTGAACCAGTTATTAAAGTATCTAAATAGCGTACAATAATAATAGTTTCATTAGGCTCTAATACAATAGAACTACTCGTATCAAAACCATGAACTAAGGTTTTAATTTCATTACTAGCCACAATTATATATCCATCATTATTAGATGATTTACTCTCAAAAGCATCCGTTAAATAAAAGGATATATTACTAGTGGTTTTATTTACATATACCCCTGCTACTGATGACCAACTACATGGTTGAATGTTTGTTGGATCATCAATTTCATGATAATTACCTAAAGCAAGAAATAAAACATTATTTTCAATAACAAAAGTATGACCAGACCAACCAATATATCCTGTTCCCCCTTCATCATATGCACCATCATCATCTGGTCCCATTGAACTAGGATCATTTCGGTAAAATAACGCATTTTCATTTTTAGCACTATATCCAATGTTTACCAAAATTTCTTTACTAACACTAAGATTATTTTCTGTAAGTGTTATAATTAAAGGAATTTCTTTTACAGCTAAATAATTTTTTAATTTAACTCCTGTTGTAATGTTATAAAGATTAATATCATCACTATTTTTATATTGCAAAGTCATATTATTTTTTAAAGGAATTGTCCTATTGGTTTTAATATGTAAATCTAAAGTATTTATATAAGTTTGCAATTGTTCTTCTATTATTTCATATTCTTCAATAATTTCTTCAGCTGCCACTAATTGATCTAAATTAGTAACTTTTTGTTGTTCTTGAGTAGACAAAGTATTATATAAATTACGAATATGAATAATTATATTTTTTGCCTCATAAGTAATAGGGTTAGGTAAATTATTAATTAGAGAAATAATAGTACTATGGTCAACTGAAGCATTTACAATTACAGCCTCACTTGTTTCGTTTGCAAGATTAACAGAGGCAACATAGTAATTATAATTACTGAAATCATCAACTGCAATACTTGTTGTTTGAATATATTTATATATATGATTTATATCATTTTTATCAAGAATCGTACCTTTTGGTACTTTATAAATTATATAACCTCTACTATTTTCTACTTCATTAAAACTAATTGTACTTGTTTGTTCGTCATAATTTATCATTGTTGGTGCTACTTCATCTAAAAGAGGAGCATAATATTTACTAATAGCACCTGGGATTTTTTTAGCCCAATAATCATTAGAAATTAGATTTACTGCATGGTTTACAATATCACTAGAAGTTTGTTTTAGTGATGAATATTTATAAAAACATGCTCCATCAAATTCAGGATATTGACCAGCATTTAAAAGTTGTAATTGAATCTCATTTTCATTGTATTTCCAATATTTATACGAACCCTCAGTACTGGGATCAGCCCCCATATAAATACCAAGACCAGTATAAAAATTAACCTTTTTATTACGAACAGCCCAACTCCACCATTTGGTTAATTCTACGAAATTAGCACCACTATGTTCAATTGCCCAATAGCATTGTGGCATAATATAATCAATCCATTCATGATTAATCCAGTTTAAAGTATCTGAATATAAATAATCATCATAGTGAGCAAAACCTGAAGTATTTGAATAAGTGGGCATTGTTAAATTACCATTTGCGTCATAAGTTGGAGCTTTTTGATAGCCACCATTTTTATAAATTCCAGAAGGTGAAATTCCAAGTTGAACTGCTTTGTGATTTTCTTGATTATAAGCACGAATTTCATTAGACAAAGCCTCAATAAATAAATCGACTTGTTTTCTTCTAAAATCACCAATTGAAAGATTTTCGGTATTATATTTTTCTCTTGTTGAGGTATCATCTGCACCATCAATATAAAAATAATCATCAAAATGAATAGCATCAACATCATAATTTTCAATTAACTCCATACAAGTATCAACAATAAAACTGCGCACTTCTGGAATGCCTGGATCAAAAATAACATTATTACCAACTTTAATTAAATTATTTTCATCATTTGCAGGATTAACTGCTGGAAGAGCCTCTGCTACATATTGTGAATTAGAACCATCACCAGAAATTCGATAAGGATTAAGCCATGCATGAAATTCAATTCCTCTTTGATGACACGCATTAATTAACCACTCAAGCGGATCAAAAACATCAAAATCAACTTCACTCCACCAACTAGCAAGAGGATTTAATGATGATTTATATAAAGCATTATTATGTGTACGTACATGAAAAACAATGGCATTCATACCCATTTTGTCCATATCATCTAAAACATTATTCATCATTTGTTTAAACTGAGCTTCACTTGTATATCCTGAAATGTCACTCGCAAACACTGTTACCCAAACTGCTCTTAATTGGTTAGTTGGATAATTATATTCTGAAAGTTTATATACTTTTTCATTTGAACCTCGATATGTAAGGTCACTTCCTGTATGCGTCTTTAATACTTCAAGACCTTCGGCTTTAACATCATTTACTTTTATTCCAAACAAAGTAAATAAAAAATTAAAAACTAACAGAAATAAAATTAATTTTTTTGTCGTCTTATTCATAGTTTCTCCTTCTTTTTATATATTATTATATGTATTATAGCATAATTTTTAAGAATATTAAAGATGAATGCAAACGTTTTTATGGAAATTTTAGTTAAATTTCTAAATATTTTCATAAAATAAAAATTTTTACATATAATCATACTAAGAGGTACTTGTGTTATGAAATGGTTAAAAAGAATTTTATTATTTGTTTTGGTAGTTTTTTTATATTTTTTACCTTCTTTAATTTTTAGAAGTGATTTAGAATTTTACGATAGTTTAGAAGGACCTAAACTACCTAGTATTGTTTTCCCTATTGTTTGGAGTATTATTTATGTTTTGATGGGAATTTTTGTTGTTAGTATTTTTGACAAAAGAAAAGATTACAATAAAAAAGATTTTACTCGAGTTATTATTTTCCTTGTCATCAATTACGTTATTAGCTTTACCTTTCCTTACTTTTTCTTTATTAAACAAAGTTTATTTTTAGGGTATGTAACAACACTTCTTAGCTTTCTTACAATTACACTTACAACAATTGAATCCTTACTTCTTTCTAAAAAAACATCTTTCCTTCTTTTACCATATGTATTATGGGGTATAGTTGCTTCAGTATTTTCTATTTTATTATATTTGAATAATTAAAAATAAAAGTGTGTAGTAGTCTCTACACACTTTTTAATAGGAAATTATCAAGAAGTAATTTTAATCAACCAAGAGATATTTCATCCTTATTTATCATTATTTTTGATTCATAATATTTTGTTAAAGCTCTTAACATATAATCGAAGTCTTTTACCCCTGCTAATTCAGTAGTTGAATGCATTGCTAGTTGAGGTAAACCAATATCAATACTTGGAATACTTATATGTGATTGTAAAATAGAACCTAGTGTACTACCACCCCTTTGATCGCTACGATTTGTATAATCTTGATACAAGATTTTAAGATCTTTACACATCTTTTTAAAAATAGCCTCACTTAAACCATCGGTTGTATATCTTAATCCTGCTTGATGTTTGATAACAATACCTTCATTCATATATACCATATTAGTAATATCACTTTTTTCAGGATGATTGGGATGAACTGCATGAGCATTATCAGCCGATATTAACAAAGAATTAGCAAGTAATATTTTAAAATTTAGTTTAAAACTATTAGCAATCCTTTCAAGAACATCCTTCACGAAAGAGGAATCAGCCGCGTTTGCAGCAACACTTCCAACCTCTTCATTATTTAAAACTGTACAAACAGCTATATTTTGATTATTTGCCTTAATTAAACTATCAACACAGATATATGCACATTCTAAATCATCTAGTCTTGATGAAAAAAGATATTCATTATTACTTCCTACTACTTGCGCCTTTTCCTTATTATATAAGAATAAATCCATTGATAAGACATTTTCTTGCTTTGTATACTTTAAAAGCACATCTTCAAATGATTGATTGCAGCTACCAAGAAGTGGCAACATATCAATTTGAGGATTAAAATTATTATCTTGAATTTTATTCAAATGAATTGCCACACTAGGAATAACAATGGTTTCATCTAAATTAACTAATACTTCTTTAATCTTATTTTCACTTTCAACAAATATTCTTCCCGCAATCCCTAAAGGCCTATCGAACCAACTATAAGCAATCATTCCACCATACCCTTCAGTATTAAGTTTCGTATAGTTATTCTTCATATCTTTTATTGTTGGATGAGGCTTTAATTTGTAAGATGGTGAATCACTATGGCTCGCTACTATATTAAAACCTATTTTTTCTAGTTGTTTGGGAATTTTAAAAGCAACAATACTTGAAGAATTTCTAATTACATAATAATTATTACCCTTTTCTAATTGCCAATCATCTTTTTCTTCTAATTTAGTAAAACCATTTGCTTGTAATTTAGTTTCAATATTTTTTATTGCATGATAGCATGTATATGATTGATCTAAAAACTCTATTAATTCTTTCATTAAAAAACAAAATTTCCCTTCACAAAAATTGGTATTTGTTTACCATCATAAGTATATCCTGTAATTTTCATATCGCTACTACCAAACATAAAATCTACATGGGTAAGTGATACATTGTAACCTAGTTTAACTAACTCTTCTTCTTTCATAGTTGTACCATTTACTACATTCATTGAGTAAGCATTACCTAAAGCTAAGTGGCAAGAAGCATTTTCATCAAATAAAGTATTATTAAATAAAATATTTAAGTTAGAAATTGGTGAATTATGTGATATCAAGGCTACCTCGCCAAGACGTGACGAACCTTCATCAAGTTCAATTAAACTTTTTAAAGCCTCATATCCTTCTTTAGCATCAAAATCTACAACCTTTCCATCTTTAAAAATAAAATAAAAATCCTTAATTAAAGTCCCTTGATAATTAAGAGGTTTCGTACTTACTACTTTACCATTCACTTTATCTTTATGAGGCATTGTAAAGATTTCCTCTGTTGGAATATTTGGTACAAAATAGACTCCATTACCACCCATTTCGCCACCGCCAGCCCAAATATGTGATTGAACTAATTCAATTTCTAAATCGGTGCCAAGGCTATTTTCAAAATGAAGTTTTTTAAAATTATAATCATTCATTTTTTTACTATGATTCTCCAAATTTTTAGTATGATTTATCCACTCTTCTTTTTCATCATTATCAAGAGATATTCTTGATGTATACATAATCGCATCAAATAGTTTATCCCAAGCCTCATCTATCGCTACATTAGGAAAAACGGTTTTTGCCCAGTCATCATTTGGGTATGCAACAATTGTCCACTGAGATTTACTTGAACTATAGTGATTTTGAAAAAAGGTTGTTTTAGGTCCAATAGCACGATTTGCCATCATCATCTTATTGACATCAATCCCTTCCATTGCATGAGGATTTTTAGAATCAATGACAATACGACAGGCATTATTATCAACAAAATATCTCATTTTAGAAAGATTCCATTCTGGAATTTCTTGAAGCGTCTCATCGCTTGCATAAGTATAATAATTTTTAGTTAATTCATCATCATTCCACTCAACATAAACCTTTTTAGCTCCTACAAGATAGGCTTCTTTTTGAATAAGTTTAACAAGCGGTGCTGCATGCAAATCAGATGTAATCACCACAATTTGATTTTTTTGAACATTTGCTCCCACCCTTACCGCAAGACTTGCTAATTTTTTCGTAAGTATTTCTTTTTTATTCATAATATTTCTCCTTTTTGTATTTTTCAATTTGTTCATTTATATTATTTAAATATTCATATCTTTCATACATATAATCTAATACATTCTTTTTTTCTTGAATTTCTTTTTCTATACTAAGAATTTTTAAATAATCACTTCCCCACAAAAACATTTGTTCATTTAAAGTTTTGATTTGACTTTCTAAATCCATAATTTTATCTTCAATTTGATCAAATTCTTTTTTCTCAGAAGAAGTAAAACGAGGAATTTTTTTAGTTATATGTTCTTTAGAACTTTGATTTTTCTTTTCCACTAAACTTGCTTCTTTAATATAATCACTAATTAGACCCGTATATTCCTTAATATTACCATCTTGATAGATAAAACAATGATCAACAACTTTGTCTAAAAAATACCGATCATGAGATATAACAATCACTGCTCCTTTAAAAGTTTCTAAATAGTTTTCTAAAATTTCTAAAGTATATATATCTAAATCATTTGTTGGTTCGTCTAGTAATAAAATATTAGGATTAGTAATTAAGATAGACAAAAGTTGAAGCCGTCTTTTTTCTCCTCCTGATAAAGTGGCAATATTCATATATTGTTGATTTTTCGAAAACAAAAATTCTTCAAGTAGATGAGTAGCAGTAATCGTACCATTTATCGTTTGGACAACTTCACCAAATTGTCGAATGTAATCAATAATTTTCATATTTTGATCAAATTCAAAATCTTCTTGTTTTAAATATCCAATTTTAACTGTTTCACCAATTGTAATTGTTCCTTTCAGTGGTTTCAATTGTTGTAAAATAGTTTTAAATAGGGTTGTCTTACCACTACCATTTTTGCCAACAACGCCAAGTCGATCAAACCGTTTGACGTTATATGAAAAATTACTAAATAAAGTTTTACCATCTACTACTTGTGTTAAATTTTCAATATGAATTGTTTTATTTCCTAATCTTGAAACTTTGGAAGAAAAAGCCATTTCTCGCTTTATTTCCCCAATTGTATTATTCTGTTGATTTACTTCTTGTTCTAAGGCTTGAAAACGTAATAGTCGCTCTTTTGATTTCGTTGAACGAGCCTGAGGATTAAGACTTGCCCAAACAGCCTCTTTTTTTAAAAGAGCTTTTAATTTGCGCGAAGATGCTATCATTGATTCCATTCTTTGTTCTTTTAAAAGAAGATATGAAGAATAATTTGCATCATATAGATATAACTTACCCATTTCAATATCAAGAGTTTTTTTAGTAATTCGCTCCAAAAAATAACGATCATGCGTAACCAATAATAGGGCCTTATTCCACTTAATAAGATATTTTTCTAACCAATTTATCATCCAAATATCTAAATGATTAGTTGGTTCATCTAAAATTAATAACTCACAAGGTTGTAAAAGCATAATTGCTAGTGCTAATCTTCTTTTTTCACCACCAGATAATATTTGAATTTTTTTATCATATTCATCAAGTCCAAATTTAGAAAGCATTGATTTTACTTCAAATTCATTTTCGACTTGTGCTAATCTTAAGGCTTCATTCAATATTGTTTTATTGATATCAAAAGATGGTTCTTGTTCTAAATAAGCTATTTTTAGATTATTTTTTTTATAAATTTTCCCATCATCAATAACATCATTAAAATAAATGGCTTTTAATAAAGTTGATTTACCTACACCATTAACACCAACAATACCTATTTTATCATTTTCATTAATTGTAAAAGATACCTTATTTAAAATTATTTTATCTAAATATTTAACTGATACATTATGAAATGTTACAAGCATTTTTATTCACCTTTATTATTATACCATATTTTAAAATTGTTTTTTGTTATTTTACATAAAATTAAGTTTTTTAATTTTTATTTACAAAAGAAAAAGTCATAACTAAGTTATGACTTCTTTGTTTTTTACTTTTGATTGTTTTTAGCAAGACTTGCACGCTTGTTAAAACGATCAATTCTACCTGCTGCTTGAACAAATTTTTGTTCACCAGTATAAAATGGATGACATTTTGAACAAGTATCAACACGAATTTCACCTTTTGTTGAACCCGTTTCAAAAGTGTTCCCACAAGATACACAAGTAACAGTTACTTTTTGATATTTTGGATGAATTCCTTCACGCATAATTTTATACTCCTTCCGCCATGATTTGGTTACCTTTTAAATCATAGTAAGTTTTTAACCTTTTCTATTATATCAAATTTATTTATAAAAGTCAAATCTTTTAATTTTTCTTTATAAGAAAAGGATAGGAAAATATTTCCTATCCAAAATTCTTTAATTTGAAAGAAGTTTATTTGCCTCTGCAATACCTTCTGCAAAATTACTAATTCTTTCTTCTGTCCAATATGATGCATTATAATAAGTTGGATCAACCTCATATAAAGCATACTCTTCGAAGAAGGTTTGATCAATAACATTCAATTCTTCAAGTTTTTCTTGCATACCAACATTTGTAGTCATCGTGTTAACAATTACTTGCATAACTGTTCCTCTTAAAGCTACGCAATTTGTAGTAGCAACCAATAAATTTTCAAGTTGTTCTTTATCAGTTGTTTTATATACAAAAGTATAATCAAAATCTTGATTTACATCTGTAAAATTCTTCATTGCAATAAGAACATCAACAATTGCATATGCTTCTTCGAGCCAGTCACGATTAGTGCTCATATTTAAACTTGCACCATTACTTAAATCAACAACATTATTATCTAGTAATTTTTTTACCCATACTTCAGGATTTTTAACAATTGCATAAATTCCTGCTTCACTATTTTCTCTTTGACCAAATAAGATTGCCATTGTATCAATAGTCTCATCTAATGTTAATGTTAAACCATTATCACTACCAAAGCCATTATTTACTAATGTATTATATCCTTTAAATAATTTTTCAAATTCACTAGCCCACATATCAGGCGTAAACTCAGAATCATCGAAATCAATAATACCAGCATATTCATCACCAAGATTATTTTCAATGTATTCTGCATATATCTGTGGTAATAATTGTTGTCCAAGAATTGATTTACTCATAGCATCAACAACCTTGACAAATTGTGTTTGAACCTGTTCATCTTTCATAATTTCTGGCGTAATCTCATTTAATGAAACTATATTAGAGAAGGCTGCAAGTTCTCTTAAAGCTAAAACAAATACATCTTTTTCAACTGACCAATCCGTTACTTTATTGAAGTCAACTTCATAATCTTTGAATAAATCTATTCGTTTAAATCCAGCATTAATAATTCTTGTCTCCATACCTTTAGCATATTCTAAATTCAATAAAATATTAGCTAAATCAACAATAGGATCAAGATTATCATTACTAATACCGTTACCGAAATAATCGCTTGCTACAACAAGTCTTAAAATATCATCAGCAAATCCATAATCCTTCATCAAATCTTCATCTGTATAGTTAACATCAAATAAATGATTGATATAAGCATCAAATCTATTGCCATAATATCTACTAGCAACAAAGTCAGCAACCTCACGAGCAACTTTTGGTAAGAATTTTGAATTTTCAAAATAAGGTGTTGCATTAGCAAGTGCACTTAAGAATTCATTATTCAAATATGTATGTTTATTAGAAATAACAACATCCTTTAAGACATCTCTCATTTCATTTAAAGCCATTTCAAGCGCTGTATATTCATCATTCCAGTTAACATCACTTAAATCAGCATCTTTAACATTAATACCAACAAAACACATTGCAAACTTAGTAATATCATTTAAGTGATCCTTGAATGACTCACCATGAATAACACTGCTTACAAGTTCTAAAATAGCATCTACGTCTTTATAATTTAAGTCTTTATTCAAGATACCCAAATTATCTAATGCATTAATTACTTTATATACATCAGGTAAGAACATACTAATGAATTCATCATTTTGAACATTTTCCAAAATATTCAAAGTAACGATATCTTTAGTTAAAATCTTGACTGTACCACTAATTAATGGCATTGCAAGTTGTGCTATAATCCTAGAATCAAATAAATCTTGTATACAATTTGTTAAGTCAGCTTGTAATGTTGCCTCAGCAAGAATTGAGTAATTATCCTTTAATTGGCTTGCATAATTTCTTACAAATGATGTAATTGATTTCATACTATCTCTAATCGCTCTTAATTCATCTGTTGTAGATAATCCTTCATATGAAAGTGCTACATAACCAATTTCATACATATTAGCTTTAAATTTATCAATATATTTTAAAGTTGTTTCATTTGGTGTAAAGACATCTGTTAACAATCCAAATAGACGATCAGTATTATCTTTATTAGTAAAGTCAACACCATCATTACTAAAGAAGCCCATATCAAGCATTGCATTTAAAGTTTCACCAATCTCAACAAAAATACTGTGTACTCTTTCATCTGTAAACGTTAATTTATTAAATTGTTCAATATCTTGGAATTTTGGTTCAATATGAGTATCAAAAGCCCAAATTGATGTTACATCAAATAATGATGTTTCAACAAGACCATTATATAAAGCCACCACTGAACTCATGAGATAAGTATTACCTAATTGTGTTATCTCTAAATTCAAGTAATTTGTTTGACCTAAAATAACCAAAATATCTTTTGCATATTGAGAAGCAACACGACCATCGGCTTTAAAGTCAACATTTGTTAAGTCTAATGAGCCAAGACCAAGACTTGGTTTCCAATCATCAACAAAGTTAACAACTGCTTGACGTTTTTGGTCTAAATAGTTTAATGAGAAGAAGGCTTCAATAGCATTTTGTGCTGATAAAATGCATTCTAATGATTCGGCATTTTCTTTAATTGAACCTGGAACTTCTTTAATATCAAATAATGACCGAACTATAATAGCAAAATAGTGCATATCCTCGTCTAAATTAATTACGCTATAATCTGTTAAATCACCAAGCTCGTTTAATCTAGATGGTAATCTATTAAATACATATCTATTATAAAGAGGTTTAAAAATTTGATCGAAAGCGCTAGAATAATCCATAGCTTCCACAACATTAACAACACGCTCTAGATTAACCATATGATATATATCTTTTAATTCTTTTAACATATCTTTAGCAGTCATATTAATGAAGTTAGATACATAATTTTTTGTTTCTTTAACAGTCTTGATATCATAATCTAATAATGCTCTTAAACCATTATTAACAATACTCTTGACTTGAATAAGCTCAAGATCCCAATCAATATGACTTAAATCAATTTCAGTAGTATCAGCGTCTAAAGCATTTAAAAGCTCAACTACTAAATCAGCACGATTTCTTAAAATATTAAGTGGATATAAAGCATCAATAAGATCAGTGATTAAATCAACCTTTTCAATTTGAACCGAGGTATTATTTAAAGTTGAAGTAACACTACCTTCGAAATTATAATCTCTATGTCGAATAACATCACCTAATCCTAAATCAACAAGTGATCTGACAATAATTGCCGATTGTAAAACATCTTGTTGTTTTTGAACAAAGGTTAATTCATCAATTTTCATCATATCAATTACATCTTGATATTTTGTTGGAAGTTTTGTCTTTGCATAATTTGCTACTTCATTCATCAATAATGGAAGCATTGTTGTTTGAACTAATTCATCATAAGCATTAACAAATGCATATTTATGAGCAATTACCGCATCTTTTAAAGTATCGTTAAGTTCAAAGTTACTTCTGATAAAATTCATAATATCACTTCTTGTTTTAAGTGTATTATCACTTGAAATAAGGAATGGAATTAAATCTTCATAAGCATTACCAATAAATATAGCATCGCCTTGATAATCAAATTCATTTAACTTTAATGATTCAAGTTTAATTGGTAATACATTCTTACTATCAACTAAATCTATTAAAGCATTTAAATTATATTTGAGATAATTAACACTTGCAATATGATTTAGCATATCTTTTACTAATGCTACTTGATCATAATTAATATTTTCATTACGCATAACAGATGCAATACCAAATTCATTTAATTGTGTAATTAAAATTGCTAAAGCATCAATATCACTCATAAATTCCGTCTTATTATATTGACTAAAGTCAACAAGAATTGCTAAATCACCATCTAATTTAGGACTAACAATATTATTCATTACTGAAAGTCCATTCACTTCAACCATTGTCATATCGGCTAAGTAATTAACTATTTTTTCTATTGATTGCCAATTAGAATCTTGTGAAGTAAACTCAATAAATTTAGATTTTTGACGAATTTCTTTTGCAAAAGTCTTAAGTTGGTCAATTGTTGTAATATTTTCATTTGCGAAAATTGCAAATACTTCATCAACAAGACCTTTATAAGCATCTCTATCATAAACAAAATCAATACCTTCTGCCACAATTGTACCATTTGGCACATCAACTCCTGCAATCTTATGACCATTAACATAGTTATTCATAAGATGTTCAAATAAACTATTGGTATGACCCTTTAGAATCATTGAATCAACCATTACATCAATACTATGATTAATAACAGTCTTAACATCCATAGTTAAATATTCCCCATTCTTAGCCATATGAGTTAAATCAAGAACACTTACATCTTCTAATAATCCTTTAACTAGTTCTAAATCATTAGCCATCATTTCAACTGTTACACTATCTAATGCTAATAAATCGTAATAAGTTGGTGCAATTTGTTTAACTACTGGCAAAGCAAGAACACCGATTGCGGCACCTGTTTTATCATAAACAGTTGTATCCATAAATTTAAGTAAAGCATCCACCGTATTTTCCCAAACAGTTGTTGATAATAAGAATTCTTTTTGAACAGATGTATTCTTTAAGTCATCTTTATTTTTAATTGGCCAATTTTCATGAGTGAATACAATAACTAAAGAATCATACATTTCAATAAATTTATCTGCATCAGCTCTTAAATCAACTCCAGTTGCATCAATTTGACTTAAATCATACTTAACAAGTGGATCAACCGCTTTAATAACTTCATTTAAACGATTAGAATCTATATTTAAATAATTTAAGTTAAAGACAAGATGAATTAAATTATCAATTACATTAATTTCACTAAATGGATAATCAGCAGATTGTACTAAGAAAGTGAAAATATCAAGTTTCTTAACTTCTAATAAAATATCAGCTAAAGATGCAAGATCAGCAGTAAATTCGCTACCACTATTATATATATTATGAATATCAAGTAAACCATTATATTTAGGATCTAATTTAGCAAGATATTTTTCAGATACATTAAGTGATAATCTTTCTACAAGTTGATCAGTAGCAAGAGCTTTAAATACTCCCGCAAACACATCAATATATCCATTAGTATCATCAGTAATTGTAATAAATTTCTTAAAATCAATAGCTTTAATTTTTGAAATAGTATTTGCTTGTTCCATTACTAAAATATCTTTAGTCTCATTTACAATATTTTGTAAAGTGAAAACCTCTTCTTGCCAATTCACATCGCTTAAAGTGATATCTTTAGTGTCAATACCAAGTTTGTCTAACAAAACGAAAATTGTTCTTTCTTCATTATTACTTAAAATATGAAGATGAATAACTTTATCAATAGCATGATTAATAGCATCAACATTTGCCACATCAATTTCACCATCATGTAAAACAAATTCTACCATACCATAATCTACTAAATCGATTAAGGTTAAGACTAAATTCTTAGCATCTTCTAATAATTCTTCTTGTGAAACGGTTTCAAATAAGAAACGAATATCAGTACCTTTTTCAAATAAGTATTCAGATGCATGAATTGAGACAGTTGGTAATAATACTTGTAAAGTTTCCATATTTAATGCTTGATCTAATACACTTAATAAATTGTTAACAACAACTTGATTAGAGTATTTCATATCTTTATATTGTTTGTTTTTAATAACATCATTATAAATATCTTTAACACTACCAATTGTATAAGCATTTAGACCATCTGTTAAATTAGCAATTGATGATATAACATCCTTAAGTATTACTACTTCATTAGCAAATTGAATATTATCAAACATATCAATCGTTACTTCTTGTTTTGAATTTACTTTATCAAGACCATAATTTGTTGCCATTACAATAAAGTTAGCATATTTCTTATTCAAAATATTCATATTTTGAACAACATCTAACATTTCTTGATAAATACCATATTGTAGTGTTATTTCATCAAGATTGCCTTTGAATAAAACTTTGACAAGTTCAGCTTCAATTAAAGGCGTTACAAGTTTTGCAAGAACCTTTACATCTTCAGCAAGTTCTTCTTTACTAAACTCATTTTTTAAGAAACTTAAATCCAATTTAGTTATTTTATCCACACCATAGTTTAAAGCTTTTGGTAATAATACTTTGACTGTTTCTAAATCAGCAGCACTATCTAATACCTTTTCTAAAGATGCTCCTACTTCAGTATCATAGAATGCTACTGTTTGATATACTTTGGCATTAATAGCATCGCGAACACCACCAACTGTATGATAACCTTTTGATGATGCCAACATTTCTATACCATTTATAACTTCTTTTAAAGATGAAAGTTCTTGTTTAAAGGTAATACCTTCAAACTCACTTGCTTGTACACTCTTATCAATCTGTACAGCTTTTAATCCTTCATTTACTCCAAGAGCAACAAATTGAGCATATTTCTTATTCAAAATATTCATATCTTGAACAGCATCTAACATTTCTGGATAAATTTCAAAATGTAGTACTAAATCATTTAAATTTTTGCCAAAAACAAGACCAATCATTTCCGCATTTATAGCAGGAACAATCAATTGTGCTACAGCTTTTAAATCAGCAGCAAGTTCATCTTGGCTAAATTCATTTTTTAAGAAACCTAAATCATACTTAGTTACTTTATCCACACCATAGTTTAAAGCTTTTGGTAATAATACTTGAAGTGTCTCTAAATCAGCAGCAGCAGTTACAACTTTTTCTAAAATTGTTCCTGTTTCAACATCATAAAAAGCCTCTTTATTATAATCTTTATTGTTAAAGAATGTTTTCACATCATTTAAAGTAATAATATCTTTTTCATCAAGTAATTCTTTTGTTGCTCTAACTATATCTTTTAAAGCAGGAATTTCAGTAGTTAAAGAAATATTTGCGAAATCTTCTTTCGTAACAGTAATATCTATGTTTGTCTTATCTAATCCATATTTAACTCCCTGATATAGAAGTTCATCAAGATACATATTGGCAATATTGAGTGATGGCACTAAATCTAGTATGTTACATAAAACTTCAGCTTCAATCGTATATAAAGTACGATCAAATACATAATCAATAATACCAAAATCATAACCAATTTTGACCATATCTAATACAGTTCTAACATCATCAATAAATAGATTTGCAGTATATTCATCTGTTTGTAAGAATGATAAATCTAAATTTTTAGTTTCACCAAAGGCTTTCGCATGATTTATAAGTTGAGGTGTTATTAATTCTAATAATTGTAAATTAGTTGCACAATTTACAACATCAATGATGGCATTATATACATCTTTTTCATAAAATTCTTTGGTATTATATGGTTTATTATTTATAAAATTAATTACATCACCTAATGAATTGATACTACTTGCATCAATTACTGCTTGAAGTGATCTAACAACGTTAGCTAATGCTACAATTTCTTGTTCACAATCAATTTGATCAATTTGAGTTTGTGTTAGTATAAAGGTACCATTAGTTTGATCTTCTAGATATTTTAATCCATAATTATAAATATTTCCTAATAACTCTAAGCCATGATCTCTTACAATATTTAAAGTATATAAGTCTTCGACTATTTGAGCAACAAGTTCTAAATTAAGACCACGAATATCATTATCTGCTAAATATTCCATTAAACCAAATTCTACAGCCTTATCTAAGATGTTTGCAACATTACCAAAATCTTCCATTAATTTATCTTTTGGCATACCACTTAGATAATCAATTGGGATTGGAAGATTCACTTTTCCACTATTTGCCAAGAAATCAATACCATAATTATATAATTTCTCAATGACATTTCCTATAAGTTGAGAATTTTGTAATACTCTTATTGCATCAGATAAAACATAACCTGTTTCGTCTCTTAAAATTACTGGTGAAGCATATAACTTTTCTTTAATAAATTGTTGAACTGATGCCATATTTTGAATATTATTTACTTCTAAGAAATCATAACCAACTGAAATTAATTCTCTAATAATTTCTTTTTCACTTGTCCAATCAATTGTATCAAAAGCAAAATCATCAGCACTAACAATTAATTTCTGACCATCTTTTAAAACTCTTTCTACAATTTCATCATAAATTAAAGTTGCAAGTTTTCCATCAGCATTTATTATTATGTTAAGTTCAAATAAATCATCAACTAATGCTCGAATTACTTCTTCATTTGGTAGTGGTAAATCACCATCAAATTGGTTAATATAATAATGAACGATATCTAAATCATCAACTAATTTATGAGCAATTTCAATGAGTTTATGGAAATCATGGTTTAACTCCTCACTTGTAAAATCATTGATATAATCAGCACCAATTCCACTCTTATCATCTAAAACATTAATACCATATTTTACAGCAAGTGGTACTATTGCATCAATTACCTCAACATCTACAAGTTGGTCCAAAATATCTAATAAATCATTTACGTTTTGATCTGTTATAAATTTCGATGTATTGTATTGTTTATTCTCAATAAATTCAAGAAGTTCATTATATGTTAAGATTTCATTATTTCTCAATAGCGTTGCTATATCGGCAAAAATTTCTTTATAAACTTCATTTTGTTCTAACCAATTAACATCATTAAATTCATCAGTTATTTCATCAACTTTAATATCTAATTCATTAGCAAGATAATTTACACCCCAAGCAAGTGTTTCTGATTCATGACCTTTAATCAATTCAATATCATGTAAAGCATCAAGAATACTGTTAACAGCATTTACTGCCTCAGGAGTACTAATAAACATATCTCCATTGTTTAATAACGTATGAGCATCCATTTCAATTAGTTGTTCTGCCACAAAAATTAAACGACGAATATCTCTTACTAACAATTCTCCACTAGCATTTGTAACATCTAATTCTTCAACGATATCTTTGAATTCGTTAGGAATTAAATCTTTATCTTCAACAAATGTATCATAAATACTTGGCAATAAAGCTTCAATTAGTTTAGAACCTACTTCTTCATGATCAGGATAACTACCAAATAAAATCTTAATACCATTTAAAAGTGTATTGGCATTTTGATCTTCTGCCCAGAATACTAAATCTAGATTAAATTTACCTTCTTCATTTGTAAGTTTAAAATTAGGATCTTTTAAAACCGATTCTACGGCATCAATAAATTTAATCAAAACATCCTTTTCACCGCTATAATCAATTGAAACAAGTTGCTCATAAACGGCTGAATCTTTTGGTATATCTAAAATATTTGTAGCCTTTAGAATAATTCTAATAATTCTGCCTTCATAACCTTGAACAAGAGTAGAATCTAAAATACCACTAACAATCGTTTTTAAAGCATCTGTATTTGCAAAATCAATTGCATCAACACCTTCTTTAGCGTTTAATAAATTAATCTCAACAGCGGCTTTTACAACATCAATTAATTTGATAATCTCATTAACAAGCTCTTCGGATGGTACTTTCGATAAAATATCACTAAATAAAGTTTCATCATCAACACTTTCAATATCATCAAGTCTTGGTAATAAATATTTATCTAATAAACCTGGTAATAATTCAAGCACAACACTTGAATCAACAGCTGATTCTAAAGCACTAATAACATAGTCTAAGAATGCATCGCTTTCAAGTAAATCAACCCATTTAGTATTATTAATATCAAAAATATCAAATCCATCTAAATCATTAATACTTTTATAGATATCAACAAGTTGTAATAAAACACTTTCCTCATTATCCCAAACAATTGAATTCATTTGAAAATCTTCAGGTAAAATCGCCCAATTAAATTGATTAATAGAAGCAACTAATAATTTTGTTTTCAATTCATCATTGCCAAGAATATTAAGATCAAAAATATTATTAATTAATTCTTTAATTTTAGCAACACCTTCATCTGAGGCAATATCTAACTTTGTATAATCAAACGGATTTAAATTATCTAATACATTTAATTCATTAATTAATTTTGCAGATTCTAAAATATTTTGAAGGTCAGCTTTCCACTGATCAACACTAATTCCCTCTAAACCAATGATATCACTAAATTCTTGATATTTTTCATCGATTAACTTATCTAAGAAATATTGCATTGAAGGAACTCCTGCACGATTATATAATTGTGCATCTACTAATTTTAATAAAATAGCAAGCGTTGTGTTATATTTTCCTTCATCTTCCAAAATAGTTTGTAGTAAATCAATTTTATCTCCAGCAAAATCATCGATAGATTCAAATTCTAATTTTAAAAACTCTCGATAGATATCTACCACAAGGATAAATTCACTTTCCCAATCAATTCCCTCAAAACTAACATCTGTTAAAGCATCTTCCATTACTTGTTTAACCGCATCTACTGAAAGAGCAATATGAATACCTACTGGTAAAATTTGATTAGTCGTACTAGTTGAAAATAATTTTAAAACAACTTCATCAAGAAGATTAGGATCAAAGTGAAAATAATCAACACCAATTGATGGGAAGTTTGTTAAATCAACTAATTCTAAAGCAACCTTAATAGCATCAACGTATATTGATACATCATCAACCGTTATCTTATTTGCAAGTGCCATAAAGTTTTCAGTCTCGCCAGCATCCTCAAGTAAAGATGCAAATTGCTCATTTGTCTTAGCATATCCAAAAACTGTAGGAATGGCAAGTTTATCAACAAGTTGCAAATCTAAAACTTTTTGAACGATATCAAATAACAAACTAGTTTGGCTTTCATCATTTAATACCTCATTTAAAAAATTATTAAAATCAAAACCTTCCAAACTTTCAATACCATAATCTTTAAACTTATCATAAATGGAAACAATCAAATCAAATTCTTGTTCAATATTGACATCTTTAAGATCAGGGACATCAATTTTACCAATTTGTTTTTGAACTGCTTCTAAACTAAATACTATTTCAAGACCAATTGGTAATGCATCAGACATTAACTCTGTTCGACTTAATAAAGTTGTAACATCATTAAGTTCTTTTGAATTCATTGTTAAATAATTAAATTCTTCAAATGGGAATAAATTAAGATCATATACTTCTTTTACTGCATCTAATACTAATTTAATATCCCGCTTCCAATTATTATATCTTAAATCCAAGAAAGCATCAGTTTCGCCAGATTCTACTAATAGCTTGTTAAAATCCTCAATTTCATACGCATATTCGATACCAACTGGCATAAGTTCAGCCATAAGTTTAGAATCCTTTAACGCTTCTAAAGCAGTTCTAAATTCAGTTCTATTTATTTTATTAAAATTAACATTTCCATTTAAAGCATTAACAGCCTCAATAAAAGTAATTAATTCATCACTTAAATAAATTGTCTGATTTTTAGTCTCCATTTTAAATAAACCATCAAACATTTGTTCACTAAAAGATTTACCAAAGAAAAATCTTGAACCATTTGCAAATTTACCAAGAGCACTATTTTCATATTCTTTAGCAAATTCAAAAATCATTTCTATTGCATCATTTGATGATTCAGATAATTGAACTTTAGTATCACCATTTATAACATCTTTTAATAGTTTTTGTGTTTCAGGAGTAACACTATTTATCACTGAAGATAAGCCAGAAAGTGGGGCACAAATCATAATAACAACAAAGACACCTTTCAATGCTCCCGCAAGTGCACCCCATAGACGTCTTTTACCAGCAGGTTTTTTTTCAAGAAGGTTTTCATCTTTAGTTAAAACAACTTCTTCACCTTCTTCTGTGCTTGGAATCACAACCACTGCTTTTTGTTCTTCTTTATCTTCAATTGTTTCAACAACAGGATTTTTCTTAGCTTTACTCTTTTTAACCGCCCTAATAATTAATCCAATAATATGCGTTATAAAACGAATAATTGGACAAATTACTAGAACTGCTATGGTACCAACAAGCAAACCAATTGCATGGCATACTGTTGAAGCAATGCTATAGAAAAGAGCATATGTTTCCTTTCCTTCTACTAGTAAAACCTCACCATTAGGAATTTGTGCTCTAGCATATACCAAAACAGCATCCCAAACAGTAGATATTGATCCATCTTGAATACCCAGAAATTCTGCCACTTGTTGACCTGCTTTAGCATTCAAAAGTGTTGCGGAATCCCCAAATACAAGCCAAGATAAGACTAGTAAAACTATGAAAACAGCGATGCATGATAGTTCTCTCTTTAATCCACCTAGAAAGCCCCATAATGCAAATAATATTACTACCACCAGCAATCCCAATCCGGCAAGTAGTAAGATTAGATTAAAATCCATCATTTTTTCACCTCTTTATTTCATGACTTTACCTACTTATTTTATCAAATTTTTGATTTTTTTGCAAGCGTTTTTGTCTAATTCATATTTTTTTCTTTATATTTGTTTTCAATCTATACATTATATTGTATTTTTTTTAATATTATTCAATTATTTAGTCCCATAATTAATAGGAATTTTTCAATTAGAAAATTATTGAAATTTTATGCCTAATATAACCGATTTATAGTTAATTATATAAACAAAAGTCTCTTAAATAAAATTAAGAGACTCTTTTTTATTTATTTTACTAATCCTAAATATTCTAAAAGTATTTTAGCAATTTCTGAATTATGAATCATATTGCTTAAAGTCTCATCCTCTTGAATGTCAAAATTTTCTTTATCAGAAGTATTTTGATAAGCCTCTAAAACTAAAGTTATTGTATTCGCTTCTTCTTGCCAATTAGTAGTATCATCTATATGAATACTAGTATCCCTATTAACAATTGTATTTAAAACATCTTCAACAAAACTATCATCAATATCATGACTACCAAATGCTTCAATATTATTTTTTAATTCCTCAATATCATTTAAAGTCATATTGTTAATATCTAAATTTTTTATATTCTTAACAAGATTAAAAGTTGTACCAATACTAACTGCTTGTGATTTTAAAGTTGTAGATAGTGTAAAATCATACAATGGTAGATTAGTATTTTCATCTAATGGTAACATATTTAACCCTTTTGTACCAAGCGTATCATTTAACATTTCTCCACATAGTTTAGAAGCAATTATACCATCGCTTGCAAGAAGCATTAAAGAAGTTATATCTTCACCTTTTATTTTTTCAAAAGCAATATTATTATCTTCATCTTCTACAAATAATGCTAATCCTTTTTTAGATACTTCTGTTAAAATTTCAAATTCCCAAACAGCAGTATTATTTATAATAGCCTTTTTATCATCATCTGACAAATTAATTTGATATCCTGTTGATTTTAACATTTCAGTTACAATTTGAAAAGCATATTCGCTAGTTACTTTGGATTTAACTAAAGCATCAAAAGTTGTAGCAAATTGATTAGAAATTTCTAAATAATTAGTAGTTTCTAAATAATTATCAGAAAAAATATTATCAATGCTACTTAACTTTACTAACTCCACATTAATATCAACTAAATTTGCTCTTTCACTTTCCCAATCAATTCCATCAAAGGATAAATCATCAAATGATATTATTTGATCTATCTTAGTAAGTTCAAAAATTTTCACTATTAACTCTTCTTCATGAGAAGAAATTAAACGAAGAGATAAAATTTTATTCGTAAAGTCTTTAAATTTCATTTCATTAGCAACAATATTTAAATCAAGTTGATAACTATTTTCACTATCAAAATGTTCTTCTAATTTTAATTCTTTTGATAAATCATAGATATCAAAAATATTATTTAAATCTTTAGTAAAATCATTTTTTAAATAACTTGATGTTATATATTTTGACATTTCATCAAAACTTGTATTTGCAAATATCTTTTCAAGATAATCAATCATAATTGGCGCAAGGTATTTTTCCGATATTTGTAATTTAAAAATTTGTTCAGTTAAAATTGGCAATCTAGTTCTAACCTTTTGATTATCCAATACAACAGATAGATTATCTTGATTAAAATTAGTATCAATAATAAACACAATTGCCTCTTTTAAAGTAGCTCCCAAAATATGAAGTTCTGTTTGCCAATCAATATCTTCTTTCAACATTTCCTCAACATCAATACCAATTTCTGATGGCATAAATGATAAAATTTTTCTTACAAATACATTTTCATGATTTTCAACTAGTTTCATAGATAAAATTCCATTGATAGCCTCTTGTAACTTTAATTCAAATTCAGAGGTAACATCAATTAAATTTTCTTCTTTATTTTGAAAATAATCTAAAACTTTTAACTCTTTTAAAATATTATAATTCTTAACTAAGATGTTAAAATCATTAGTTAAATAGTTTTGCAAATATTCAGGAGTAATAATACCAACAAATTCACTTAAATGATTCTTATTGAAATAATCATCTATATATTGAATAACAAGAGGAACAAAATATTTTTCTGAAAGTTGCATTTTAAAAGTCTCATCAATTACATCTGTTAAAATCTCAATAATATGATCGTTTTCTAACATAACTGTCATATTATCTTGATTAAGTTTAGCCTCAATGATTAATTCTAAAACACTTACTGCCATTTTTGCGACGCTGTCAACTTCTTGATGCCAATCAATATTTTCATTTAACATTTCACTTATTTTTTCTTGATCATAATCTGTAAACATAAAAGCAGTTTGAACTAATTTTTTTTCTTGATTTTCTAATAATTTCAAACCAAATAATTGCTCAATTACATTATCTAATTTAGTTCTTAATTCATCTGTAATACTAAGATTTGGATTTTCTCCCGAAAAATAAGCCAAAATTTCATTTTCATCAAGGGTTTTATATATATCTACTAATGTTAAAAAATCATTTGCTAAATCATTTTTTAAATAATGACTATCGATTAAACCTATTAAATGCTCAAAATTATTTTCTTTTAATAAATCATCTAAATAACAGATTAAAATTTTAGATAATCCTTTTTCAGATATTTCTAAATTAAAACCTTCATTTAAAGCATTAGATATATTTAATTTTATGTTTTCATTCGTTAAAATATCTTCTACACTAATATGATTAAAATCAATTTCTTGAGCAATTTTTAAAATTGAAACAAAAAATTTTTGAGATTTTTCTAAATCTTGATTGATATCAATCTTTACTAACTCATCATAATTAAGATTACTTCTTTTAATTAAATCAATATTATCATCTTTTACCTTTAAAACATTAATTAATGTTGGATATGCTACTTTAATAATTTTACTTTTGGCAAGATATGATGTAATACTATGAATATCATCTTCATTTAATTCATCAATCATTTGGTTTATGTCTTGATCTTCTTTTGTAAAACTTTGGAAAAGTTCAATCGCCCTTGGTAAATAAGCACCAATTCCATCTAATTCCTTAATTAAATTAATCTTACCATATTCCGTTTCAATTGATAAATTTTGACCAAAATATTTAGCACCAACCCCAAATTTACCATCTTTTTCCTTACCTAAATTAGATGTTAATTTCAAAATTATAGAACCATCGGTAATTTTGTTTACAACTTCTTTTGTCTCATTTAAATTAGAATCATAAGTTGCCGTTTCATTTATAATAACTTTACTAGTTTCTAGTGCTCCATAAACTGGTAATATTAAAACCACAAACAAAACTAAATAAGAACAAATACCTAAACATCCTCCTAAGATGCGACTTAAAAGATTATGTTTTTTAGCTTTTGCAAAAGGAAGTACTAAACGTAAAACTAATCTTATTAAAGGAGAAACAATTAAAAAAATTAAAATAGCAAAAATAATATATAAAATCACTCCAACAATTGATAACAAAACATCATCAACCAAAACATCTAGTTTTGTTTCAATTAATTCGTTAAGATTACCATTAAAATAATTGTTAGCAATTTCAGTTTTCACAATACCACTAATTGATACTTCTTCGGTTAACACTTCTCCACTATAAGAAATATTAGCATGAATAATCCCTTTCCCAATTGGTTTTATAAAAAGGAAGACTAACAATAAAGGCAAAATTCTACTTGCTAAAACCAATGAAGTATGAATAACTCCTTTACGAAAGCCTTTAAAAGTATAAAATATAATTGATAATACTATTAAAACATCCAAAACGATGAGAATAATTTTTAAAGCTGTAACTAGCGATTCACTCATACGAAACCTCCTTTGTTCGTATAATTATACCATAATGTTTCTTTATTTACAAGTAGTTTTATACTATCTTTATTGTTAATCCTAAGGCTTTTAATTTATTTATTAAATCTTCATATCCCCTTAAGATAACCTCAACATTATCAATAGTTGTAAGTCCTTTAGCAATTGCTCCAATTACAATACAAGCAAAGCCACATCTTAAGTCATGCGCATAAATATTAGTTGCTTCTAAAGAGGAAGAATTTATATATATCTTATCATGAATAACTTCAATCTTTCCCTTTGCTTTTACAATTTCCAAAACATGGGAAACTCTTTTAGGATAAATGGTATCAATAATAATAGAAGGAGTTATTGCTTTGGTACACACAACGGTTAAAATTTGTTGTAAATCGGTAGGAAAAGCTGGATAAAAAGAGATCTTTTTCTCAATTCCTTTAAGCGGATAATCCTTTTTGATTTCAATACTATTCTTATTTTCTAAAACATGGACACCCAATTGTTTAATGGTTTTAATTACTTCACGTAAATGCGGCACATAGACATTTTCAATTTTTATATCACTTTTATCCACGGCTGCCGCTAAAAGCATATAACTACCAGCCTCAATTCGATCACTCATAATATTAAAATAAGCACCATTTAATTTTTTGACACCAATAATTTCAATAGTATCATTATCTAAAATCGTAATTTTAGCACCCATTTTATTTAATAAATGAATTACTTGAAGTACTTCTGGTTCTAATGAAGGATTTTTAATAATTGTTGTTGCTTTTCTTATTACAGATATGTATAAAATGTTAATGGTCGCCCCAACCGATTTTTGAAAAAGTCGAAAACTATGATTTTTATTATTCACTGTTTTCTTTTTAAAAATAAGCAAATCGTTATCTTCTGTAATTTTATAACCGACACTCTTAAAAGCCTCGATGTGATAATCAATAGGCCTTTTGGTAAATGAACATCCTCCAGGATAGCTTGTTTTAAAATTTTTTCGACAAGCTACTAATGCTCCCATAATATAATATGATGCCCTAATTTTATGTACATCTTCTGGTTGTAACTTTATTTGAATTTTATTTCTTTTTAAATACATTCGTTTTTTATCTTCTAAATAAATAACCTCAATCCCAACTTGTTTTAACAAATTAGCTAGCATTAAAACATCACTAATATTTGGCACATTATTAAGAATAATCAAATCATCAGTTAAGATACTACAAACCATTAAAGGTAGCGTCGCATTTTTTGAACCACTAATACTAATTTTACCATTTAGTGAAGTAGTTCCTTCGATTTCTAATTTCAAATTTATCACCTTTGTTACAATTTATGCGAAAATATTAGAAAATATAATTAAATATGATTGAATTTTTTTAAATTTTATGATATCATATATGATAGGTTTTAAATTATCAATCAAAAGAAGGGAGAAGTCATGAGATATCGAATAGAAAAAGATCTTTTAGGACAGCGCCAAGTTCCTGCCGAAGCTTACTACGGTATTGAAACTTTACGTGGAAAAGAGAATTTTGAAATTACAAAACGTGGTATTTGTAGACAAATGATAAAAGCTTTAGCCATTGTCAAAAAAGCTGCTGCTAAAGCCAATGTTGATGCTTTAAACATTGATGAAAAAGTAGGTAAAGCAATTATGCTTGCTTGTGATGAAATCTTAAATGGACGACTCCATGGACAATTTGTAACTGATTTGATTCAAGGTGGAGCCGGAACTAGTATGAATATGAATGCTAATGAAGTAATTGCAAATCGTGCAAATGAGCTTCTTGGTGGTAAAAAGGGTGTATATGATTTTGTTCATCCTAATGATCATGTAAACTTTGGTCAGTCAACTAACGATGTTATTCAAACAGCAGGTAAAATTGCTATTGTTAAACAACTTAAAAAACTTCAAGTGGAACTTAAGAAACTTTATAACTCTTATCTTAATAAAGCGAATGAATTTAAAGATGTTATTAAGATGGGAAGGACTCATCTACAAGAAGCTTTACCACTTAGATTAGGTCAAGAATTTAGTGCTTATGCTAGTGCCTTAAATCGTGATATGAAAAGAATTGATTTAGCAATTGAGGCCTTGCTTGAGGTGAATATGGGTGCTACCGCAATTGGTACTAGTCTTAATGCCAATGAAAAATATCGTAAAAAAGTTATTTATTATTTAAATAAATTTTCCGGTGAACAAATTAAACCTGCTAAAGATTTAATTGATGCCACGCGTAACTTTGATACTTTTGGTCAGGCTAGTAGTACTTTAAAATTACTCGCTTTAAACTTATCTAAAACTGCTAGTGATTTACGCTTAATGGCAAGTTCTGGTATAAATGGCTTTAGCGAAATCACTCTCCCTCACGTTCAACCTGGCTCTTCAATTATGCCTGGTAAATATAATCCTGTTGTTCCTGAAATGGTGAATCAAGTTTGCTTTTATGTTATCGGTCTTGATGTTACAATTACTAAAGCTATTGAGGCTGGTCAACTTGAACTAAATGTTTTTGGACCAATTATTTTAATGAGCCTGTTTGAACAACTAACCACTCTTAGAAGAGCAACTAGAACATTTAATAATCTTGCAATTAGTGGTCTAACTGCTAACACGAATAAATATAAAACAGACAATAGCATCTACTTAATAACTGCTTTATCACCACACTTAGGTCATGAGGAAGCATGCAATGTAGTCAACGAAGCAATTAGTAGTGAAAAGACTATCAAACAAGTTTTATTAGACCACCATATTTTAAGTGAAGAAATTATAAATATGGTCTTAGATGAAAATAACATTACTAATCCTGGTATTGCTTTAGAGAATATCTTAAAAGAAAAAAAAGAACAAGAATAAAAATATATGATTTTATCAATGATGAAAAAGGAGTAAATTTACTCCTTTTTTTATAGTTTGATATATTAGCATCTTTAAAGATCATTACTAAATATCTATGTTATCTTTTTGTCATTTTTTTCTTAATTTATTGAATTAAAAATTACAAAAAACAAAAGAGTTAACTTCCTTATAATTTAGAATGTTAACTTTTCATACTATATTTTAAATATGATTTTTTTAAAGGTTCATTTTATTCAACTTTAATTGTTTTAGCCCATTCAAGAAATTGATCTTTGTATTCATCAAATTCAGATTCTTTAGACCAAAAATTCATCGTATAATATTTACTAGTTCCCTCTTTGGTAATAAGCATATATTTAAAGGTTATATTTTGAGCGGTTGCGGTATAATACGCATAGCAAAAGGTTACACCATCTTCATCATAATTCATAATATCTGCTGTCTTGCCTGATACATTTAACACTTTTTGAGTATAATGTTCAAGTTGATTATCAGAAACTCCTACAGAAGTTTTATATTCACCATTTCCCATAAACCCAATTTTACTAGTAAGCAGTAAAACTTGTGCATTTTCATCATTGCCATATTTAAATTTATTAGTAAGTGTTACCGTAATTCCGTTCGATGAAAATTCTTTTGGCTTACTTGCACAAGATGATAGAGTACTTACCATTATAAGCATTACTCCAAGCATTAGAACAATTTTAAATTTTTTCATAATTACCTCCATTAAATTTTAAAATTTCATTCTCTTTTAATTCATTTAACATATACTTGCCAATTCTAATTCTTTTAAGTGTCTTTACAGTATTACCACCCCTTATTACTAAGCGTCTAATTTGATGGTACTTGCCATCTGTTAATATAATTTGAAAACTATTATCATTTATTATTTTAACTATCGTTTCTTTAGTTATCTTGTTGCGAATAGTAATAGGGGTTTTTAGACTTTCTAATAATTTTTGATCAATTGGTTTTTCTAAAGTAACAATATATTCTTTTTCAACATTTTCATAAGAATTTGCGAGATAATTTGAAAAAGCACCATCATTTGTTAGAATTATAAGACCGCTACTTTCTTTATCAAGCCGACCAACACAAAAAACTCGATAAGGTAAATTAACCTGATTTATAATATTATTTTTTATATTAAGATTGTTTGTACAAATAACTCCAACTGGTTTATGATATAAATAATAAACATATGGTACCTTAGATAAAATGATACCATCTACCATAATTATATCACATTCTTTTACAATATATGATAATTGATGATACTGATTATTTACTAAAACACGTTTTTGCTCAATTAAAGACTTTACTTGACTTTTAGTATAGTTACCACACTCTTTTAAATATTTAGCAAGATGTATTTTAGAAGATGAACTCATACTCTTCTTGTCTTTCATCCTTTTTAGTAATAATTTTGTAGTGCCGCCTTTGTGGATTAGAACTAATCCGACCATTTGGTAAGATATTATCACAAAGCGGTACTAATAATATTTGATACCCTTCTTTTTCAAATTGAAGAACATCATATTCGGTTTTAACTAATTTTATAAAATGCGACCATAAATCATTTTCTCTTAAAGTTTGTGGACAATTTTTACCACTAAAAAAATGATGTGGTCGAATACTATCTAACGTTAGGTGATATTTATCTAATAATCTAGCAACTAATTTACTTGCCAATTGATAGTTAAGATATATATCATCACCTTGATTAACACAAATTTCAATTCCGATACCATTATTATTGCCACCACGATTAGCAATTGTTTGATAAGTTTGATTAAAATATGTTTCTCCTAAATAATATACATTATCTTTTATTACTACTAAGATTCCATCATCATTTATATCTGATTGAGAAAGAGTTTTAGTAGCAGTTGGAACTACAACACTTGTCTTTTGATTATTGATATAATAATATCCATCTTTAATTGTAACTTTACAATCACTTTGTTGAATGATGTTAGTATGATACAATTTATAATCAAAGTTAGTACCATCTCCTGCATGGTAGGCGATTTCATTATCAGGAATATTGTGATAAATTCCGTCATTACCAACAACATATTGAAAACTAGCATTATATTGTGTATCGTTATGAATTTGCGTTTTAACAACATTACTCCAATATCTAGCATTTCTTTTTCTATTGGTATCTCCTGTATCATGAATTACAAGATACTTTTTTTCTTTAATTCTACCATCACGATTGCTATTTGACTTAGGGGCAAAATTTTCTTTAATTTCTAAATTCGAAAAAAGGTATGGAAGTATACTACTAATAAGATGATGTTTATAATTAAATTCATATCCATATACAATTATATCTTTTGTAAAAACATCTTTTGATAAATCTTTAAAATACTTTAATACTTTATTCATTTTAAACCTACTATTTTTTCCATGTTTTAGGAGTAAACAAAATGAGTACTGGCAAAATTTCTAATCGACCAATTAACATTGCAAAAGTTAAAATAATCTTGGAAAAATGATTATATAAATCAAATGATCCATACGGACCTACTGACTCAAGTCCCGGTCCAATATTAGAAAGACAAGAAATAGTGGCTGAAAAGTTTGAAACAAAACCATGAGTAACTTCTTTCCCTGCTACATCAATTATAGTTCCATTAATAGGGTCACAAGATAAAATTAAAATAATAATAAAAGTCAAGAAAAAATATAAAGTGATAAAAGCAAAAACATCATGAATTGTCGTCTCCTCAAGGGTTTTACCTTCAAATTTAGTTTTAGATATATATCTAGGATTAATCAATTTACGAATTTTAGTAAAAATTCCTTTAAAACCAATTACTAATCTAGATATTTTAATTCCTCCACCTGTTGAACCGGCCATTGCCCCCGATATCATTAAGATAAGAATAATACATTTAGAAAGTTCTGGCCAATATTCATAATTAGTTGTTGAATAACCCGTTGTAGTAATAATTGATGCTACTTGAAAATAAGAATGTCTAAAAATTTCCTCTAAATTAAGTGCGCTTAAACTTTGTAAATTGTCAATTTGACTACCAATAACATTAAAACAAATTATGAGAACAGAAATCACAATAATAGTTAAATAAGTTTTTAATTCTTCACTTCTAAAAACTTCTTTACATTTTCCAATTAAAATCAAATAATATAGACTAAAGTTAATTCCAAATAAAATTAAAAAAGTTGCTATTACATATTGAGAATAGGCACTAAAATATTCCATACTATTTGTAGCAAAACCAAAACCACCAGTTCCTGCACTACCAAAAGCTGTTAAAAGGCTATTAAACAAATCCATTTGATATACACTACCATCGGAAGTTATATTTTTAGGACTAAATAATAAGAAGATAACTTCAACAATGGTGAGGCCCAAATAAATCAAATAAAGGATTCTAGTGGTCATTTTCATTTTAGATGCCAACTTTCCTACTTGAGGCCCAGGACTTTCAGCCTTTAATAAATGAAGTGAAGAACCATCATCACTTTCGGGAATAAAAATTAAAATGAAAACGAGAATTCCCATTCCTCCAATCCAATGAGTAAGACTACGCCAAAAAAGTGAACTATGAGCTAATTTTGTAATATCAGGAATAATACTAGCTCCCGTTGTAGTAAATCCTGACATTGTTTCAAACAAAGCATCAATATAATTGGGAATATCTTTATTAATAACAAAGGGCAAAGCGCCGAAAATAGTCATTACAATCCATGTTAAGGCACATACCGCAAATCCTTCTTTTTGGTATAAACCATTTCTGTTTGGTTTTAATAGTTGCAATAGTTTACCCAAAATAATTAAACAACAACTAGGTATTAGAAAGGATAAAATATATATATAATTTTCTTTATAAATAATAGAAACAACAAAAGGGAAAAACATTAAGATTCCTTCAAGAATCATTATTTTACCAACAATTTTACCAATTACTTTAAAATTCATATCATTACCTATTCAAAAGCATCCATTAAATCATCAAATTGTTGATGCGTAGTAACAACTAATACTCTATCATTGAGTTGGATAAAATCATTACCACTAGGAATTAAAACATTACCATCTCTTATAATGCATGCTATTAAACAATTTTCTTTAATATTTAAATCTTTTAAGGGTTTATTATAAAATTTTTCCTTTTTCTTTGCATCAAATTCTAAAGCCTCAACTTGATTATTAACTAGTTTATATAAAGTTAAAACATTGCTACCTCTTTTATTGGAAAGTGCTCTAATATAACTAATAATTTTACTTGCTACAATATCTTTAGGTGAAACAATACTAGCAATTCCTAAATCATTTACCATTGTAAGAAAACTGTTGCGTTTAATTTTAGCGATAACCTTTTTTATTTTAAGTCCTGTTGCATACATTGAAACAATAATATTTTCTTCATCTACATTTGTTAAAGCAATACATGCATCTGAGGCCTCAATACCTTCTTCAATTAATAACTCATGGTCAGTTCCATCACCACAAATCACATCAACTTTTGGCAATAATTCTGCCATTTCCTCTGCCCGATTTTTATTCATTTCAATTAACTTAATATGATATTTTTTATTAGATAATTCTTTGGCTAAATAGTAACTAATCTTACCCCCACCTATTATCATAATATTTTTAAGTGGCGACTTAATTAAATTTAATTCCTTTAAAAAGGTTACAAGACTACTAGCGTTTGCAGTAATACTAAGTCGATCACCTTGTTCGATTTTAAAATTACCATTAGGAATAATAACATTACCAGCTCGTTGAATAGCACAAATTAAAACCTTTGTTTTAATTTTTTTATTCATTGTAATTAAAGTTTCACCAATTAAAGGATTATTTTCCTCTACTAAAATTTCTACTAAATTAACTTTACCTTTAGCAAAAGGTTCCAACTTTAATAAAGATGGTAAATTAACCATATTAATAATTTCATCTGCTGTTTCTTGTTCAGGATTTACCACCATAGAAAGTCCTAATTCTTCTTGCATAAGTTTTGTTTGGCGTAAATATTCAGGATTTCTAACTCTAGCAATCGTGGAACTAGCACCAAGTTTTTTTGCAACCATTGAAGCTAAAATATTAATCTCATCCTCAGGTGTCACCGCAATCACTAAATCAGCAAACTTAACTCCCGCTTCTTCTTGAATATCAAGACTAGCACCATTACCAACAACTCCCATCACATCATATCTTTCAATTAATTCTTCTACCTTTTCTCGGTTATTATCAACAATAACGAGGCTATGACCTTCTTTGCTAACATGTTCAATAATCGTCTTACCAATTTTACCACAACCAATTACAATTATTTTCATAATATATATCCTCATTCCAAATAATAAAACCCTAGAACGACTAGAGTTTTATTATAAAAATATTTAGTTATATTATAACACACTAAAATAGTGATGTCAATTTTATTATTAGTTTTTATCCTTGAACCTCAATTTTCTCTCCATTGTCAATATTAGTAAATAAATAATAATTAGAACCATCTTCTTTGGTTAAATATTCACATAAAAATTTAGATTGAATTTCATTAAATTCTACTTCAATTTTTATTTTATTGTTATTATTAGAATCTTTCACTTCAATTTTTTCTTTCTTACCATTTATTTCTTTCTCAATTTCAATAACCATTTTCCCATTTTTTTGTTTAAATTCCATTTCAAATTCATTAACAGTTCTACCATTTTTTACTACTTCATATTCATACTCAGTTTTATTATTTTCTTTTTCTTGAGAAATTTTTACATAATTATCTTTATCAAAAATAATTTCTAATTCTATTTCTAGTTCATCTTTTTCAACTTCTTTTTCACCAAATACCTTATATTCTTGACCATCAACGATAGCAATGCCTTCTAAAGTAGTTTCCACTTCATCCTTATCTTTGCCTTTATCATCATCATTTACAATCGTTTCTTTGTAATAAATAATATATGTTTGTTCTTCATTATCTAAACCTTGACCATTATATGTAATTTTAGTTTCATATAAATCTTTATCCGATTCTTCTACAACAAACTTATTTTCAATATCATCAACAATGGTTGCCATACTTTTTACAAAATTTGCAAGTTCATTAAAATCAAGTTCAAATTGTTTTGTTAAAAGCACCTTTTGATTACCCCCTCTTTGACTTGATAAATTTACTGTATTGGTTTCTAATTGATTATCTAAAAAACCTATTGATGCCACAATATTTTGAGAATAGATATCTTTTATGCTCATTGAATGATTCGTAAATGTTTTTTTACAAGATATAACCATCATTGATACTAACCCTAATCCTAACATTGAAATAATTAACAAAAATAACTTACTTTTTTTCATTTATATTTACCTCTTTCTTTTATATTCATCTATTAAACAAATGAAATTAAAAATTTATTGGTAAATTTTAATTTTTTTCCTCAAATATATACTCATAATAATTATCATAAATAATAATTAACACTTCACCCTTATAATTTTTTGTCTCCACATCGCACAAGATTTTACTATTCGTCATTTCAAATTCCATTTTATTATTAAGCTTACCTTCATAATCTTTATCTTCAATCGAAATTTTATTGACATTTAATTCTTGTTTAATTTCAATTTCTAATGATTTTTGTTTTTTATTTTGATTATAATATATAAATTCATATTCATTTTCAGCATTTTCAATTTCTTGACAAACCTCAATATAATACGTATTAGTTATATATATTAGCAAAGTAGTTTCTATTTCTAATCCTTCAACTTCTTTTTCCCCCATAACTGAATATTCTTTATCATTCATATATAAACATCCTACAATATGAGAAGAAACTTCATCTATATCACTATTCTCTTCATCGGTTTCTTCATTAAAATAAAACCATACTTCTTCATTATTCACCTTAAAGTTATACATATATTGATAAGTTTTTTTATCACTTTTATATAAATTCACATCTATATTGGCCAAATTTAAATAGTTTTGGGCTAATATTAAATATGACTCTATTTCTTTTTTTACTTCATCTTGATTATTGTTAGAAAGTAAAACTCCTTGATTCATTGATGATGCTTCAATTAAACTATAAACACCTAGAGTCTGATAGGCTAATTGCTTTTTAGCTTTAGACATTGAAATTTCAACTTTATTAAAACGATTCACTTTACCATCTATATTGATAACAATAATAAACGTAATAAAAATTAAGAAGAAAGATAATAAAAGTCCCCAAACAAATTTATGATTTTTTTGTTTGCTATCCGTTTTTATAGGTTGATATATCACATCATTTAAGAAAGAAGAATCAAAAGTTGGCGTTTCAACTTCTTCTACTAAATGATTAAGATGTTTTTTTAAATCTTTAGTTTTCATTTTCTTCTTCCACCTTTCTTTTTAATTTTTTAATGGCTTTATTATAAAGCCAAAGGACTGTACCTAAGGGCATTTCTTTCATTTTTGCAATTTCTTTAAACTTTAAATTATCAATAATATGTAAAATAACTATTTCTCTTTGTTTTTCATCTAAATAATCTAAAAGATAAAATAAATTAGGAACATCAGTTTTACTTTCTTCTTTAATAGAATATATATATTCTTCATCATTGATAACTCTTTTTTGTTTATGATATTCATTAATGGCTAAATTTCTAGCAATTGTTACAAGAAAATTAAAATAATTGGTATTCTTTTTATATTTATCAATATTATTTAAAAATCTCATATATGTTTCTTGTAAAAGATCTTCGCTTGATTGGCGGTTTCTAATAATATCATATATAAAGACATATAATTGTTTACTGGTTTCATAATAAAATTCTTCAAAAGAATCATAGTTTCCAACTCTAAATTCTTCAATAATATCTTCTAAATTTCTTATATGAGGTTTTTGATTCATAACATTTCCTTCTACTGATTAAACAAAATTTAATACAATTTTATTGGTTTTCTTTAATTATATTTTAAATAAATAAAAAAGCCAATCATTTGGCCTTTTTAATTTAAAATTAACATCAAAACAAATATTACAATAATTGGAACAAGACTACCACCTAATAATTGGTAGATGGTATGTCTTTTCATTTTAATGCTAGATATATATACAGCAACTCCTATTAACAAACCGATAATTGCAATAATATATAATTTAAAATAAACAAATAGCATAATCGGACCAATAATTCCACAAGCATGTCCACTAATTTTTAAGTGAAAAAACTGATTTACAATTGCTATTCCTAATCCTGATAACAAGTATTCAAGATAAATTAGCCAAAGTCCTTTTGTATAAGAAGCAAAAAGTCCAATAATACAACCTAAAATATAACCTGCTACCGCAAATATAATGGCTAAATTTCGTTGTCCATTTCTTCCCTCATTTTTAAAAAAGGGGATAAATTTTTGTAAAGGATAAGCAAGGAGTGGCAAAAAGCCCAAAAAGAAAAGACTTAACAGATAGTACCAAATATTAGGATAAATTTCTGCTTTGAAAATTAAAAGCAAACTCAAAGTAACTATTGCCATAAAAGGAGCAACTGTTAAAATTCTAATAATTTTATGTATTTTATTAACTGATTTTTCCATCTCTAAATCTACCTTTTTAATCTATGAAACAATTTCAAACTGTGAATTATAAAGTTCAGCATAGAATCCTTTTTTTGCAAGTAATTGTTCATGAGTTCCTTGTTCAATTATATCACCTTTATTCATTACCAAAATAATATTTGCATTTTTAATTGTTGAAAGCCTATGAGCTATAACAAAGGAAGTTCGACCAATCGTTAACTGATCCATTGCATTTTGTATAACAATTTCGGTTCTTGTATCAACTGACGAGGTGGCCTCATCCAAAATTAACAATGGTGCATCTTTTATCATTGCCCTTGCAATTGTTAATTGTTGTTTTTGTCCTTCTGATATATTAATAGAATCATCTAATATTGTATCATAACCATTAGGCAAAGTTTGAATAAAATGATGTAATCCTACCGCTTTACATACCTTATCTAAAGTTTCTTCGGTAACATTTTCTTTGTTATAAACAAGATTCTCTCTTACAGTACCATGAAATAACCATGTATCTTGTAAAATCATATCAAACAAATTATGAACTTCTTCTCTTTTCATATCTTTAATTGAAACACCATCTATTAAGATATCACCACTAGTAACCTCATAAAATCGCATTAATAGATTTACAATTGTTGTTTTCCCAGCCCCTGTAGGTCCCACAATTGCCACCTTTTGACCGCTTTTTAATTTTATTGAAAAATTTTTAATAATTATATTATTATCATTATAACCAAATTGGACATTTCTAAATTCTACATCACCTTTTACTTCTTCAAGTTTTTTATCTTTCTTACTTTCATCTTCTAAATTAGGAGCTTCTAACATCTCAAATACTCTTTTTGAAGCAGCTGATGCTTGTTGAATGGAAGTAAGCGATTGAGCAAATGTTGAAAGAGGTTGCGAAAATAATCTAGCATAAATTGTAAACGATATAATTGTACCAAAACCAACATTTGGGTTGCCATTTAAAATTAAGAAAACACCAACAATAAAAATAGAAGCATATGATAGGTTTCCAGAAAAATTCATAATTGGTTGCATTAAGCCTGAAAGAAACTGTGATTTATAATTATTGCGATATAATTCATTATTAATAACATTGAATTGTTCTATTGCTTTATTTTCACCATTATAAGATTTAACAACATGATGATTAGAATAAATTTCTTCAATATGACCATTCATATCACCTAAATTTTTTTGTCTTTTATTAAAATATTTTTGGGAAAAACTTAAAATTAAAAAGATTAAAAGAAAACCAATAACCGATGAAGTAATTGTTACTAAAGCAAGTACCCAATTCACTAAAAACATCATTATAATAACACCGATAAATAAGGTAATAGCATTGACTAAGTTAGAAATCGTAGAACTTAAAGTTTGCGAAATGGTATCAACATCATTTGTAATTCTTGATAAAATATCTCCTCTTGTTGTTGTATCAAAATAACTTAAAGGTAATTGATTAATTTTTTTATTAATATCACTCCGTAAACGCTTTGAAGTTTTTTGTGTTACATCAGCCATAATAAATTGTTGCCCATAATTAACAATGGCACCTAAGATATATATACTAATTAAGAAATAACAAATCTTTAAAAAATCAGGCATATGAATACCATCAATTGATTTGATTCCCGATTCTATAACATCCATTAAATCATTGATTTTATTTGGTCCTATAATGCTTGTGATGGCAGCAATCATTGCAAAAATTAATGCAACAATAATTGCCACAACGTAAGTCTTACAATATTTTAACAATTTACCAAGTGCTTTAAAATCTGCTTTCTCTTTTGTTGCATACATATTTCTTTGTGGTCCCGGCATCTTATAACTCCTCCTTTGATAGTTGTGATAGAGCAATTTCTTGATATAGACTACATGATTTAAGTAATTGTTTATGCGTACCCATTCCAATAATTTTTCCTTCATCTAAAACAATAATATTATCAGCATTCATAATAGTACCAATTCTTTGAGCAATAATGATAACGGTAGTATCTTTTAAATTTTCTTTTATTTTTTTTCGCACTAACATATCCGTTTTATAATCAAGAGCTGAAAAAGTATCATCAAAAATGATAATGGGTGCATTTTTATAAAGTGCTCTTGCAATAGAAATTCTTTGTTTTTGTCCACCCGAGAAATTACTACCACCTTGAGCAACCATACTATCAAGTCCTTGTTCTAAATCTTTAACAAAATCAGCCTTAGCAATATCCAAAGCCATATCCATTCTTTCTTGATCTATGATAGGGGATCCATATGTAATATTATCTTGAATCGTTCCTTTAAACAAAGCTGCTTTTTGAGAGGCAATTGCAACAAGATTTCTTAAATCTTTAACTTTATAATCTAAAACATTTATACCATTGACAAGAACTTCACCACTTGTTGCATCATAAAATCTTGGAATTAAATTAATGATTGTTGACTTACCAGAACCAGTTGCACCAATAATAGCAAGGGTTTCTCCTTTATTTACTTTAAATGAAATATTACTAATAGTAGGCAAGGAATCTTTATTATATGAAAAAGAAACATTTCTAAATTCAATTTCACCATTTGTTTTTCTAAATTCTTTGCTTGATTGCCATCTATAATACTTGGTTTGGTTTTCAAAACCTCATATATACGATTACCCGATACAATTGTTCTTGGTAGAATAATAAAAATCATAATTAGCATCATAAAGGCCATAACAACTTGAATAGCATATTGAGAAAAAGCTGTCATATTACCAATAACATTCACTCTTTCTAAAACAATATCACTGAAATTATTACTTGTGACATTGTTAATTAAAATAGCGCCAATTAAATAGATTGCAATCATTAAGCCATTCATACAAATATTCATAATAGGACTTAATAAACCCATTGCTTTACTAGTAAATAAATTGGTTTTAGTAATATCATTATTAACATTTTCAAATTTTTGAGTTTGATATGTTTCCGCATTAAAGGCTCTAACAACTCTAACTCCTGAAATATTTTCTCTTGTTCTATCATTTAATTCATCAGTTAATCTTTGAATTTTTTTAAAACGTGGTAAACACAAAGCAATTAAAATTCCAACACAAATAACAATGATTATCACACAAATAATTGTAGCAAGCGTCCATCTCACATCAGTTGCTGATATTTTGCAAATTGCCCAAATCGCCATAATTGGAGCTTTAAATAAAAGTTGAACTCCCATTGCCATAAAGTTTTGCATTTGAACCACATCATTGGTTGTTCTTGTAATTAAACTTGGAGTTGAAAATTTATCATTTCAACATTAGAAAAACTAGTTATTCTTTTAAAAAGTTTTTCTCTTAAAGTCATTGAAAAAGAACTAGCAACTTGAGAAATTAAATAACTACAAATAATTGCACTAATCATACTCCCTGCTGCACAAAGTAACATCATACCACCATTTTTCCAAACTTCGGTCATTGTGTCTGTGCCACTTTGAACAATTTTTGTTAATTCTTTAGTATAATCTGGCATTTTTAATTCAAGCCAAACTTGAACAATAATAAAACCTATTGCTATAATTATAAAAAACCAATCTTTTTTCTTAATATATCTAAATAAATTTATCATATTATACCTCCTTTTTATCAATATTATTTTTATAAATTTTTATTTTAATTATCGCTATCTTTTTTAATTGCCTTAAATTGTTTTTCAAACTTCACAATAGATTGTTTCATTTTTTTAGAAATTTGAATAAATTTTTCTAAATCCTCAATACCTACCTCTTCAATCATTTTAATTGTAATATTAATAAGTACTTCTTTATACTTTGTTGTTAAAATTTCCCCTTTTTTTGTTAAAATAATTACCGTTTTTCTAGCATCTTTTGTTGAATTATGTTTTTTGATTAAATCCTTTTTTTCCATTTTGTTTAAAAGCGTAGCAATCCTTGCGGTAGAAACATGTAAAGCTTGCGCAAGATCTTTAGCTATCACTTCATGTTTTGCTTCCTCTAAATATCCTAAAATAAAATTTATACCTTTTTCTGAACTTTCAAACGTTTCTAAAAATATTTGTGGTCTACTTTCCCTAAAATTATTTAATAATTTTATCGCTTGTTCTCTTTTATCCATATATACCTCCTATATTAACTAACCCAGTTAGTATTCTATCATTTTTTTGTAACCGTTGTCAACATTTTTGCTAACCTAGTTAGATAATTATCTACTATAAAAAATATCCTTTACTTAAAAGGATATTTTTTAAACTTTTCTTATAAAGGAAATTTACTAGTAAGTAAAATAACTTCTTTTTTTACTTGTTCTTGAAGTTCTTCATTATCATAATTTCTTAAAGCTTTATCAATTAGATGAGCAATTTGAATCATTTCCTTTTCTTTCATCCCTCTTGTTGTAAGGGCTGGAGTACCTAGACGAATTCCACTAGAAACCATTGGCTTTTCAGAATCATTAGGAATCGTATTTTTATTACAAGTTATATTTAGACTACATAATAATTTTTCAGCATATTTACCAGTTAATCCCACTGATGATTTGACATCTACTAACATCAAATGATTATCAGTACCTCCACTTACCAACTTATAACCAAGTTTTTTCAATTCATTCGCTAAAACTTGAGCATTTTTAATAACTTGTTGTTGATATAAAACAAACTCTGGTTTCAAAGCCTCTTCAAAAGCAACAGCTTTTGCGGCAATAATATGCATTAAAGGTCCTCCTTGAATTCCTGGAAAAATGTTTTTATCAATTTTTTTAGCAATTTCTTCATTATTAGTAAGAATAATTCCTCCTCTTGGACCTCGAAGAGTTTTATGTGTTGTTGAAGTTACAACATCAGCATAAGGAAGAGGACTTTGATGAAGATTGGTCGCAACAAGTCCTGCAATATGTGCCATATCAACCATTAAATATGCTCCGACTTCTTTGGCAATTTCAGAAAAACGTTTGAAATCAATTTTTCTTGGATATGCACTAGCTCCAGTTACAATTAATTTAGGTTTTACTGCTTTGGCAATTTGCAAAACTTCATCGTAATCAATAACTCCATCCTCATTTAAATAATAAGGTACAAAATGATAATCTTGACCAGAAAAACTAAGAGCATGACCATGTGTGAGATGACCACCGTGATCTAAAGCAAGTCCCATCACCGTATCACCATTTTTTAATAGAGCTCGGTAAGCTCCCATATTAGCTTGTGACCCCGAATGAGGTTGAACATTTACATATTTGGCTTTAAATAATTTTTTTAGTCTTTCTTTGGCTAATTCTTCCACAATGTCAATATATTCACAACCACCATAATATCTTTTAGATGGGTATCCTTCTGCATATTTATTCGTAAGAATTGAACCAGCTGCTTCTAATACTTCTTTTGAAACATAATTTTCAGAAGCAATTAATTCTAGATGTTCTTCTTGTCTTTTTTGTTCTAAACAAATAGCCTCATATATTTGAGGATCCTTATCTTTTAGCATCTTCACTCACCTCTTTCTTCTTTGCAAGTAGCATTAAAAAACCACCACCAAATAAAATAATTGATAAATATCCAATAATCATAATAACATATTTTAGGCCAGCAAATTCTTCTTCTTTAACTAAGCATACAATAACATACATACTAAAAAACCCTATAAGCCCTAAAATAGTCATTATTACATATATAATTTTTTTCATTTATTCCCCCCGCTTGATGTCATCAGCAACACTTATATTAGTTTTTAAAGTTTGTCCTTCAATTGTTAATACAATATTACTTTTAATATGATCATTATAGTAATACAAATTACCACCATCCACATTAACTTTAATTGTCTCCCCATCTAAATCAACAAAATCAAGAGTAGCACTAGTTTCTTTTATACTACTATTTTTAAAATATGAAGAAGTAATTCCCAATTTTCCTTTTTCAATAACACCATCAAAATTTGCTATTTTAGCAGTAGCAATTGTTATTTCAGCATTATTCGCATTTATAGTAGTATTTATATCTATATTATATGCATTATATTTTATTAAATATGCATTCGTTTCATCTTGAGTAATTGTATTTTGACCTATATTTAAAAAATTTATACTACCACGATTAAAATTTCCAATTATGCTAGGTGATTTTAAATACTTAGCATCTATCGTTCCCGATATGGTTTTTAATTCAATTCCCTCTGTAGCGATGATTCTTTCTAAAGAAATCTTTGAACTGCCTTCAGAACTAATCACAGCCTTAGTTAAATCAGCATCTCTTAAATAACTTTCAGAATTTAAATCGGTATAGCTTAAATTAGTAATTTGAATCTTATCTAAAGCAGCCTTTGTCGAACGACAAGTTATATCAGCAACCTCAGCACTAACTTCTTGTAAAATAAGAGTTGCTAAATGATTTTCAATTTTAATAGTATCATACGCATCTTTAACTGCGCAATATCTACCTTCTTGGATATCAATATTACATATATTGATTTTATTTTCTTCATTGTTAATATTTAAATTGTATCCATCTATTTGTAAATTATGAATCGTATTTTTAGTCAAAGCAATAGTTGAATTCTTGCCACTAATTTTTAAATTAATTTCCTTTGTTAAATAAGCCAAATCTAAAATACCATTATTGAAAGTGAAATCAAAATTAGATACTGCCATTGAAGTAGGAATTATAATCTCAATAACCGGAAGAGGTTCATCTAAAAGGCCAAAAATATCATATCTATTAGTTGTTATTGAGTCAATAATTAAATTGCCATCTATTACTTCATAGTTTAATTTATTGTCAAATTCAAATCCATAATTTAATTTTACTTGAATTATTTCATCACTAGAAGAAATTTTTAAAAATACTTCACTTTCATTAAGTGTTATTTTATTAATTTGACCAGCTATATTAACACTTTTATCGGCCTCTACTAGATTATTCATAGAGCGATATAAATATCCTTTTGTAGTATAACTAGCAACACCAAATAAAACAATCGATATAGTAAACCCCAATAATATCTTTCCAAGAATTTTTTTCTTCTTTAGTAGCGTCTCTAAACTACCACTAATCGTAAAATCCATAAATTTATATTCTCTTGCTTGTTTATTAAAAGCATCTAATACATATTGTAAGAAATGCATACTAATAATATAAAATAAATCAAATATATATATAACTGCAATTATTATGATAAAAATATAAGAAAGCACAAATAAAAATAAAGTTATTTTATCCATCCATAAATCAATTTGAATAGAGGCTATTATTAAATTAAATAATCTAACAACTGATGCAATTAGAAAGAAATTGATTGCTAAAAAAGAAACAACAATAATGAATAATAAAATACTAGAAAACACAGCATTTACAATTTGTTTTTTTCTTAATTGTTTTTTTCTAATATTTAAAAAATCTGTCCCTTTTGATTTATAAGTTTCTGCCGCAATTTTTTGAGGAGTTGGAAGTTTTGCAAGAATATGTTCAATAGTTTCTCCATAATCTAATGCAATATTTATTCGATCACGATAATATTTTAAAACTTCACTAGCGTCTTTCGGTTTCAAATATTGTAATTCAGTTTCTAATTCTAATAAAAATTCTTCAAGCTTCCCCATACATTACCTCCATATCTAATTATTATATTTATTATAACATAACACTTTACTTTTATCAAATATTTAAAGTAAAATAAATGCAACCCTATAAAAAGTATTATAAATTATGCATTATTAATTTTCTTTAATAATTATTTTTAAATTTTCTTGATAATAATGCCTTTTTAAATGTTTTTCTTCTAAATAAGAAATAATTAGATGAAAGAGCATTCCTAAACCAAACATAATAATAATTGTATTCATTGTCATATTTAAAATATCAACCTTGTATAATAAAAAGAAAAAAACATAATAAATAAAATTAATTATTAATGAATTAAGAGCACAATATTTCGTCTTACCAAGTCCAATAAAAATATTATCAAGAATGCTATACAAAGCATATGCTATATAAAATGGAACAAGTTTTATTGTTATTGTAAAAATCTCCTTCGCATTAGAAAGTTTTTGTAAATCTTGATAAAACCATTTCCAAAGTGGCATACTAATAAACCATATAATTATTGTTATAATTGTTATTATATAATAATTGCTTTTATTTAAGTTTTGATATCCATTTTGGCAATCTCTCCTAACAACCTCACCTAATGCAATAATAGGGATTAATAACCATCCCCATATAAAATTATTAGCAATCCAATAGTTACCTTGTTCTAAAACTAAATTAACCATCTTTCCTATCATCAATGCATAAAAGATATTATCAATAAAGGTTTGAAAACCTGAAAATAAACCAATTTGAAACCATTTTTGATAAACTTTTTTATCTCCTTTTGTAAAGAAAGAAAAACACATATTTTTAGTTATTATTAGAATTATAATACAAACAATTCCCAAAATCATATTTATCAACATATTTGAATAAGCAACTCCATGGATACCAAAAAAAGGAATAAAGAAAAAATCCGTTATAATTAATAAAAATGCATTCACAACTAAAAGAATATACATATTTTTGGCCCTACCAATAACAACAAAAACGACATTAGAAAAATTATAAATTATACCAAGAATAAAAGCAATAGTTTCTAAATACAAATATTTATTTACAATATTTAAATCCATATCATTTTGATTCATAAAACGAATTAAATATTTACCATAAATTAAAATACCAAATTGAAAAAGACTATATAACAAAAAAACAATTATCATCATTTTAAATACATAGTTTGCAAATACTTCTTTATTATCTTTCACAATGTTATTTAAAACAGAGTAAAGCGGAACAATCAAAAAAGCTAAAAAAGTCTCATTTATTAAATCAAACCACTCCATCTGACCAATAACATCAAAGGCCGAAGAAGAAACTGTCTTTTCAATTAAAAAAGTTCTTATCAATTGATAAATTGCTGGAGCCAAAGCAATACTACATAAAGCAATAAATAACTTATAATTAAATGTTTTCAAATTTTTAAATATATTTTCTTTTTTTACACCCATAATTTTTATATCTTTCCTCGTATTTATTTTTTAAATTTAAATATATATTTTATTATATAATACCTAAATTTAAATATCAAATATTTATATATTTTTGTTTAAATAAAAAATAAAGAACCTAATCATACGATTGAAATAGTCAAGTAAATGTAGACACAAAAAGAACTTATACAAACCCTTGTTCAATTCTATATTGAACGGGGGTTTTATATTGTAATGAATAAGCTAATCTTTGCGTATTAAAATATTTAATATAGTCATTTATTGCTATATTAATATCTTCTGCCAAATAAATTT
>UQBM01000003.1 GCA_900539265.1 uncultured Mollicutes bacterium
TTGATTTGTTTTCTAATATCATTTAATACAAAATCATATAAGTTCTCATATCTAAGTTAATTAATGAAAATATACTTGCTACTACTAAGCAAAGAAAACCAATAAGTCTAAATATATTTTTCATGTTTATTTGTCCTCCAAATTATTTTTTGAACTTCACAAGTATTATACCATTTCTATAAAAAATAATCTAATAATATAGATAAAATAGTCCTATTTAAAGGACTATTAATAGCAAGCTTATTTAGATATTTTTTTTAATTGAAGCACTTAGGAAAATGCCATTACTAGCACTTCCCCTTGTGCATTTTATTTTTGTATAAATCTAATTAAATCTTTTTTATTAACTTTAAAATAATAAGGTCTTTCCCAATTCTTTTTTCTAGATATTGGAATCTTATAAATTAAAGTATCCTTATCAGTTTCTTCTATAAGAAAACATAAATTGCTTATAGATTCAATTGTACAATCCTCTACAACTTCATTATTAATATTTTCAAAATATTTCTTGATATTAATATTTCTGCCTTTATTATAAAAATACTTTTGAACACTTTCTATAAGAATATCAATATCTTCTTGATTTATTTGAGTAACAAACTCTATATTTTGAGAACATTTTTGGCAATAAAACACCTTATGAATAAACTCACATGGTCCCACCATTACACCACCATCAACGCCAACACTAAAGTCATAATATTTAGCTTCATCTGATTTTTGACTCACTACTTTGTGATGTTTAACTATAGAAAGTTTTGAACCACATCTATAGCAATAATGTTCTCTGAATTTTACCTTAAATGGATTCCCAAAACTATAGTATTGTTTATTCATAGTCTGCCCTCCTATGCAAATTTGATTCTAATATAGAAATCATACCCAAATAATACAGCAAATCCACTCTTATAATAGAATTCACCGTCTTTGATTCCGACACCAAATTGAAAACCAGCAGATAATGCACTGACTGAACCACCAACCTCAATTTGTGTATCAAAAATTTCAAACTGTACTCCTCCACGAGCAGTAAATACTGCTGCTTTAGCTTCAATTCCTGCAAAATACGTGTTTTTACTTGGATCAATTAAAATTCCAGCCATTGCTGACACTGTACCAATATCACCAACACCAACCAACGAAACACTAAAATCATCATTGCCAATACCGATTTGACCAGTAGCATTTAATAATGAAAACTTACCAAAAGCACCCAGTACAAATTTTCCGTTTTTTAAACTAATTTGTGCTCTCGCATGTCCACTAGCATATAATCCAGTTACAGTTCCTTTACCAAAAAATAATCCATTTCTAAACGAACCATTAGCAAGAACTGAATTAAATATACTAGAACCTCCACTAGATGAATTTATAATCGGCATAAATCCTCCACCTAATGTCCCAGATAACGCTGAATCAGCAATTGAGCCACCGGAAGAAACGGGTCTTTGTTTGTAACTCACAGGATTATTAAAGCAGTAACAGTATAAATTTAAGCCATTTACTGATTCTGGATCTAAATATTCAATATCATCTGGTGAAATCCAACGACATAACTCCGGTGAATAATAACGTGAGGATACTAGAAAAAGCTGAGTTTCCACATCATAATAATATCCTCTATATCTAAATGGATTGTTATGTAAGACAAAGAAATCAATATTTGTATTTTTTTCTGGACTTAGTTCTTTTTCTACACATTTACCCCATCCATCATATTCATATTCACCTATTATTCGACTTTTGTACATTATCTTACTTACATTGCCTAAGATATCTTTTACTATATCATATTTTTTACCTTGATATTCAATTCCTACTAATCCTTCTAAATCATAGTAATATAATATTTCATTCGTTATTTGATTTTCTAGATTTCTCCATTCTTCTTTTATGATTCGATTTCCATCTAAATAATATATTTTAAAATACTCATATACTTTTTCTTCATTATTACCATATCTTATACTATGACTTACTTTTTTCTTATAGCGCACTCCTTGATAATTGTAATAATATTCATTTTCATATTGATAACAAAATTGTCCTTCATCTATGCAATACTTATATTTTTTCAATTGATTTCTTTCATCATATTCTAAGGTTCCTTTACCATCGTTTATGATGTTACCATAATTATCATACTCTATTTGATATATTTTATCATTTTCCTTAATGTTTGTCAAGATATCCTTATTATAAATAAACTGCTTAATCTCTACATTATCCTTAATTATTTTTTCTACCATTCCACTTTCTTTACCATATTGATACTCAATTACACTTATTTCATTATCATTTTTTGTATGTGTTTCTTTAATCAATTGATTTTGATAGTCATATTCATATTCTACTTCTTTTTTATCTAATTCATCATTATTTAAATCATTCTCTAAATATCTTTGCCCTTCTTCTTTTATTTTTTTTATATTTCCTGTTTCTTCATCATATTCACTTTCATATATAATTTCCGCTTTGACTTCTTGTTTTCCTTTTTCTACTTCTATTGGCACATATACTCCATATCTTATTTTATTAATTATACCTGTTCCTTCTTTGTATTCTCTTTCCTGTCTTATTTCTGCAATAATATTATTTTCCGTTTCTTTTTTTTGCTTTCTTTTTAATCTTCCTAATTCATCATAACAATATTCAAAATTATATTCATCATATTCTGTTCCATCTACTTCATACTTCGTTCTTTTAATTCTAGGATTTAAATATTTTGGTTCTTCTTCATTATCCTTTACAGTTATATATCTTATATTATTTATACCAATTTTATATTCTCTTCTTTCATTTTCTACTACCTTTATATCAAGTGGATATATTCCTTTACAATGGCATTCTACTGTATTATTTTCATCATCATATGTATATTCATATTCTTTTTCTTCATATGGATCTTTTATTCGTATTACTCTAGATAAATTATCGCTATAACTAACATGTTCATAATCATATTCTATTTCTTTTTCGTCATTAACAGTTTTGAATAATTTCCCATAAAAATCATAATAATTCGTAGTTATTTGTGGATGATTTTTTTCTTGATATTGTTTATATATTATGCTATTCAATTTATTTTTTTCTTCTATTATTTCTGTTTCTAATATTAGATTCTTATTTTTATATATTTTTACTGCTTCACCAAAACAATTACATATCATTCCATATGTTCTTCCACTTTGATCAGAAAAACTTTTGATTCTACCTTTATTGTCATATTTTATATTATTTTTACTATCCACATTTCCTTCTGGATAATTTCGGTATCTTATCTGTGTTATTTTTTTATCTGAATCATATGTAAACTCTGTAGTGCAATTTCCTTTGGTAGTATAGCTCAAGAACATTTGTGGTTCTTCATACTGATAATATGTTGTTATTCCATTTTCTGTATATGCTATAACATTTTCTCTTTGACTTTCATCTTCTTCTTGATAGCTATAGTTTATTTTTATGATTTCCTTTTCTGGGTTTTCATTATTATACATTTTAATTTGCATTAAATTACCATAATGATCATATTCATTTTCAGTTACTATTCCATATTCATCTATTTGTTTGTATAAATTACCATCTTCATAGTACCATGCTTCTACTATTGAAGATTTTGCAAAACTATTACTATTATTACTAATTATTCCAACTTCGCTTATAACCTTATAATATTGTATATTTTCTATTTCATCATTTTTATAGACAATTTGTGTTTTACTTATCGTATTTATCTTATTTGTTATTGGCATTACTGTACTTATATAATAATTTGGAACCCCTTGTTCATCTACTTCTAATTTGCATTCACTATAATCAATTTCCAATCCAACTTCACTTACTGATTTTACTTTCGTACCATTACAATATACTAAATCAAATTCTTCTTGTCCTTGCCTATTTTTATGATATATATTTTTATATGTTTCAAAAAGATCTTTCTCACTTATGAAAATTTCTGCTGTAATATCTTCGTAATGCTTTTTTCCTTTTTCTACATACATAATACTTTTTACTAGTTCAAGGGATTTTTCATTTATATTTATTGTTTTTTCATTGCTTGCCTCTATTCTTAAATCTGCTACTTCAATTGTTGTATCTATATCAATTCCTAAAATTTGGATTTTCATTGTCCATATATTTTCAGGCATATCACCTAAATTTATTGGTATTCTTACATATTGCCATGTATCTTTTAATACTTTTTCTAATCTTTTTTTATTTGTAATTTTTGGAAAATCTATCTTTTCTATTACTACTTCTGCACTAGCATCACTAATTAAATCTTGTTTAAATTTTATCCAAAAAGATATTACAAAATCCTTTGCATATTTATACTTATCTTCTTGGAAAATTTCAGCAAATTCTCTTATTTTATCTTGTTTTGCATAAAATTCTGCCCTTTTATATTCATATGCGCAATTAGAATTTATTGAATTTTCAAAGAAAAAATTAGTTGTTAATTCCCAACCCTTCGTTTTAAATAAGGTCCGATATGATTCTTCTATAACTAGGTCACCTTCAAATTCCTCTTTTTCTAATACACTAATTGTTTGTCCTTTTATATTAAAATAATACCTTAACGTTATCCCTTTTTTATTCTTTATGGATGTATAATTATCTTCATATGTAAATTCGTATATTGCTTTATGATATTCTTTTGGCATAATTAAATTATAGCCTTTTACTTCTTCTTCTTGTTTGCTTAAATAATTACCATCCCCTATGTAACTTCCTTCTCTTACGTCTTGTCCTGCTAACCCTTCTTTACATATGGTTTCTTTTTTCATTACTCCTTCTACTATTTTTTTAATTTTACTATCTAGACTATTTTCTATATAAACTGCTTCTAAACTTTCTTTATTAATTACATATTCAATCTGAGAATTACTATTATATTTTATATTAATTTTTTCTTTCTTACCTTCTTCTTTATTAATAGATATTTTTTCTAATCTATTATTTATAGTATCATATTGACATATTATAGCATTATTGCTATTTTCTATCCAACTTTTTATTAAATTTCCTTCTTCATTGTATTCAAAACTTATTTTCCTCAATGGCTTTCTTTCATCATAAATACTTTTTAATTTTCCTTCCTCATCATATGTTATTAATTTACTTATATTCGGATTATTTCCTGCTACTATCCTTATCAATTGTCCCCTTTTATTAAATTGAAGTTGATTTTTGTTTCCATCTTTGATTATAAATTCTTGATTGCTTTTAACTATAAGTCTTAATCCACTTCCTGATTTATCATAATATACTTTTCCTTCTCCAGTTTCCTTATATTCAATAAATCGATGTGTTTGCCATCCTTCATCTATATATACATAATCTCCTTCTTCAAAACCTTCCATATTATATGTTGCTTTATATGGAAATACATATGATTCTAGATTTAATTTCCATCCTTTCTGATTCCCTATTATTCTTCCTTCATAATCTGTTTTTTGATAATGACTATTATATAATAATGTTATAACTATTCGATAGTTTCCTCCTCCTAACTCTAATAATGGATATTCATATATCATTCTTCCTGTTTTAATATTAACTTTGATTTCCCCAATACTATTACTATATTTTATTTCCGTTTGATTCATTTTACTATCATCCATTTTTTACCACCCTAACTCTTTTAGGACTTTTTCAACTACTTCACTATCTTTTATTAGTTTCATTGTCGTTTCACTATTACATAAAACTCTTCTATTTCCTCTGCCACTAATGAAAATAACATCTCCCTCTTTAGAATTAACAATTGCTTCCTTTATTGCTTGTTCTCTGTCTTCTATTATCTTTGAAAAAACTTTTCCTTCTAAATATCCTTCTAATTCTAAACATATATCTATTACTTTTTCTTTTCCATTATCACTTTCTGTTAAATATACATAATCTGCTTTTTCTCTCAATACTTCCATTGCATATTTTCTTGCCTTTTTACGGCTAGCTATGAAATCCTCCGTTTTAAATCTTGTCTCCCAATTTTGATATCCGTAACCCATTGATCCTATCACAACTTTAATTTGATTTATTTCGTTCTTATCTTTTAGTTTTTGTAACCCTTCTAATACTTTTGGTAAATGACTATCTATTACTATCATTCTTCCTTTTCTTTGATAGACTTCTGATCTTCCTGGTACTTTGATTTTTTGAATACATTTATTGTACTTATTAATATCAAAAACTTCCATTGCTTCTAAAACAGTTAGTGCTCCCACAATATTTAACGCATTATAATTCATCATCATTTCCGTCTTTAATTCATATGATTTATTTTTGACTTTGACTTTCATCTGTAAACCTTCTTTTGTACTTTCTAGTTCATATAATAGACTCGTTATATCTTCTTTATTTACTCCTTTAACTGTTGCTATATAGTTGCTACTATAAACATACTTTTTACATTCATTTGCTTCTAATAATTCTTCCAAAAAATCTTTATCATAATCTTCAAATCCATAAACACATATACTTTCTTTTGGTATTCCTTCAAAAAAGGACTTTTTTATTGCTTTGTATGCTTCTTTGCTATACTCTTCTTCATTATGCAATGCATTGAAATTAGTTAATACTCTAACATCAAATTCTATATCCTTCACTAACCCTTTTTCTATTGCACTTTCATTTACTTCTAACACTAAATACTCTGCTCCATATGCTTCTATTTCTTCTAACATATTAAGAAGTGATGTTTCATTTTTTAAAGCAATTTCAATTGCTTCATTTTTTTTCATAAAACTTGCTGGAGAATCTATTGTTGCACTACTATATAAAACGCTCTTTTTCCCTATACTTTTTAAATATTCATGTATTAAATATGCTACAGTTGTTTTTCCACAACTTCCAGTTATACCTATAATTTTTAACTCCTCTATTTTTGCTTGTTCTTTTATTTCTCTTTTTTCTTTTTTCTTATACTCTTTTTTTATTTTTCTTAATTTTAAGCCCTTTTTTTCTAATTTCTTTTTTAATTCATTTAATTTTACTTCTTTCATTTTCCTTTCCTCCTTTTAATCTTCTGGATTTGTTGATGGTGTATAATATTCTACTTTACATTTTATCTTTCCTACTCTTACACCTGTTTCTTCCGATGTTAATACTACATTGAAATCATATTCTAAAGCTCCATCTCCTTCTGGTTCTTTTCCTGCAAATACTTCTATTTTTATCGTCTCACCATCTTTTTGATAATTTACACTAAATAAATCTTGGTATTCATTTTCTATTTCTACTTCTACTGCTTCTAAAACTTCAATCATTATACTCCCATAGCTTGCACTTGACCCATCTGCTATTACTTTTATTTTTGTATTTTCTACATAATATTTTTTTCCTATTAATGTTAACGTTTTTGCATTAAGTACTGTTCCCTCTTCATAAACTTTTCCTTCATCTCTCTTAACTGTTACTAATATTGATTCAATTTCCCCGTTTTCGTTATATTCTATTTCTTCTACTTCTAATCTTCTTCGATTCTGATATTCTGTATTTCTATCTTTTATTTCCATTTTCTTATTCTCCTTTATTCAATATTTGTTTTATTATTTGATTTGTTCCTGTCGCACTTTCCCCACTAGCAATTCCTACCACTATGGCTACCCATATATTATCTACATTAAATATGATTTCTGGATTTGTTTGATATATCAATATTCCTAAAATTCCTCCCATAATTGCCATAACCATTGGTATTATTTTCTTTGCTTCTTTTTTCTTTCTAAATACTACTTTGTATATTTCTCCTATTATATAGCAAATTACTACTATTATTGGTATACTCGTAAATTCCATCATTTCTTTCTCCTTTCTGATATCTTTTTGGTTAGCTACTCCTTTTGATATCTTTTCTTTGTAAATAATTAATTAACATTTACTCCTAATATTATACTTTTTTACCTTTTTCTCTTTTGGCACGTTTTGTCCCACCTTTTTTTGCTTTTTATGTCCTTTTTTTATAATATTAAGACCTTTTTGTCCTGTTTTTTGTTTTTTATTTATACCTCTCTTCTTTTTTTCTGGACACAATTTCCAGATTTTCTTTTTAAAAAATAAAAACTAGCATTTCTAAAGTGCCCATTTTTTGGGATTCACTTCAAAATACTAGTTTATTTTTTTATGGTAGTCTTATAGATACATCTAATTCCTCTAATCTGTTATTCCAAGATGAAAGACCTTCATTATAACATTCTTCAATTAAAAACATAATTATAAAATCTTCTTGTTTTCCTCTATTTCCTATTGTATATCCTGCCTTTTCCATTAATTTATATGTGATTCTTGGATGTAATTTTAATCCTCCACATATTGCAAGTAGTTTATTTAATTCTGGTATTCTTTTTCCCTTGCGATAATTCCAAATCGTCTTTTCATCTAAGAACGCAAGTTCGCCTATTATTTTATTAGATTTATAACCTAATTCTTTAATTAAAACATTTAAACATTCTTCAAATGATCCTGTCATTTTATCTAAAATTTTACTCGCCTCCATTATTTCCTCAAATGCAATATCTGTACATCCCGCAATCCCAATTATCCTACTATTTTGAATTGATTCCATATTTAATTCTAATTTTGTATGATGTTGGTTACTAATATTTTTACAAATATAGTAAGATGAATAAGATATATTGTTTAAATTACTTTTAAAAGTCCCGATTATATTGAAAGCTAAGCAACATTCATCAACATGTTCTCTTGCATAATCTGTTAAGATTATCTTACCATTTTTTGATATTTGCACATATTCTTTTTGATTAATCGCAAAAAAGCCATCTGCATATATAATTTTTCTTTCTTTGATTAAAGAATCTAACCGTTTATTAATAATTCTAAAATGAATGGCTTCCTTAAAACTAATCATATAGGTTAAAGACTCATCTTCATCTTGATAATTAAAATAGTATGCTGGCTTATATTCTTTATCAATATAGCAATTGATACCTATTATATTTTTAAAACCCAATTGGAGTAATCTAATTTTTACAGCCTTTTTAGTAACTTTAAAAAAATTGGCTAGATCAATAATTACTTTTTCATATATTTGAGAATTTTTTAAGGCTCCATCTTGATTTTTAATTTTTTCAATTGTTGATAAAAATTTTTCAATTGTAACCCTCTTAGGCATTAAAATTCTTGGTGTTAAAGCACTAGCTTGCCATTCTAACCATTCTATTTCATTAGATATACAAAATGACTTTAAATCTATATTTTCTTTTTTAAATGTTATTGATTTATTTTCTTCATTTAATAGATATTGTAATTCAAAAAAATTTTTATGATATTCCCAGTGGACACATTCATGTATAATTGTATTATTCTGACTTTCTATTAACTTCATAAATTCTGTTTTATTATTAATTACCATAGTTCCACTTGAAATAATTCTTTTTTCTTTATTACCAACGATTTCTTCGGATTCAACAAAATAAGTTTTGCCAAAAACATCTTCATTTAATGGTTCATATATTATTTTTAAATTCATTTTATTAGCAATTTCTAAAACAGGCAATGCCATTGGTTTTTCTAAAGCCTTGGGATAATATTTTTCTAAAAATTTTGTTGCATGATAGTCAAGAGAAGAAACAGAAAAATAAGGAATCAAATTTTTTGACAAATTTTTTTCTTCTTTATATTGTTTTTTTGAATATTCTTCACATCTTAGTAATTCTAAATCTTTTAATCCATTATTGAGTACTGCCTTATATGATAATCCTAACCAATATTTAACAATAACTTTATTCATTTTTTTATCAATTACTTCTATTAATACTTTTATTGAAACATAAAATTTAATTTGATTAAATTTTTCTCCTTTTTCAAAAGTAATTTTCATTACTTTAAATTCTTTTAAATTCCAATTGCTATAATTAATATTGGTTTTATTTTCATTTATGTATTTGGTTATAATTTTTATTAATTGTGAAGAATAGTTTTTTTCAAAATATTCTTTAAAATCCCTATATTTAGTATTCACAATGCCCCGCCTCCATATAATCTTTCAACATATTATATCAAATTATGACATTTTTTTCCAATTATTTTATAAATATATTTTTTTAATATAAAAAAGGGCTATCTAAAAATTAAATTTTAGCCCTTTTTATGTTTAAATTTTATTCATTAATTTTTTCTAATAATAATACTAAATTATAACCCAAATTTTCTTTATAAGTAATATTAATTTTATCACCAACTTGTAAAAATCTAGCATCCAAACTTAAATTAACATCTACTTCAAAGTAAACATTTTGATGTTCTTTAACCATAAATTGAATCTTATTCCCCAAATCTCTAATTCTACTTACGATAACAGTTTCCTTTTTTTCATTACCTGAAGAAATATTACCTCGACTCACAAGTAACAATTCATATTCTTGTTTAGCAGTCTCTAGCGTATCTCCCATTGCTACTAATGTTCCATCTTCAACATTAATCAAAACTATCTTTTGAGATAAGACATCATTTTTCAAAACTACAAAATAAGTTGGAACTTTATGATATGTAATTAATATCGGCCAAGTTGAATCCAAATTTTGTGCTTTTACCCTTTCATCATTTTGGGCAATTTCTCTAGCTCGCATTTCAGTAATACCAGGATTGCTATAGCGAATACTTTCTTTTGTCTTTAAATTAATAGTAATAAAACCAATTGAGGTTTGATCATTGGAATTAGGTGATGTAATACAAGATACATAATAAGTATTACCATCTTTAATAAAATAATTATATCCATCACTTAATTGAAAAACCTCTTTTTTAGCAAATAAAGTATTCCAAAAACCATTTTTATATGTTAAAGCATTATCTGCTTGCTTTGCAACAACCGCTTCATCAACCGCTCTTTGAAGCCAATCTGGTTTAAGATCATCATTTAAAGCATAATGTTTCATTTCTCCACTACGAGGATTTACTACCAGTACACCATTTGGCGTTTCACCAAAAAATACGCCAATTTCTTTTTTTATAGTAGGTACTACCCAATAAGGATTCCCATCATTATCAATCTCAAAGTATTTATCATTATACATTAAAGTTGGGTAATTAGTTCTAATATGGCGATCTAAATCCTTACCAAAAATAGCTGATGGCATATACTTCAAACCTTCTCCATCTGGATATTCAACAAGTTTTGCTTCTTGAGTAATAACATTTACTTCAATATATCCAATTGTCCCTTTACCTCCACGCGATAAGGCCACAAAAGGTGTTGCATATTCAAGAGGAGTAACTCTAATTAATTCCGTTTTACCATTACGATTTACACTAATTAAAGTAAAATTATCATAATCAATTGAATACTGAGATCCATATTCATCAAGACGCGCCTCTGCTAGACGAAAAGCCAAATCTTTATCAATTCTAGGTAATAGTACTTCTCCTGAATCATAATCAAAAATCGTATTTAAATCCTCACTATTTCCTTGTTTTATTTCTAATTGAGTCGCATATGCCTTGGCATTAAAAATTTTAAGGCCAGTTAAATTAAACAAGATAATTATTCCAAGAAAAATACAAATAGTAAGAAATATACCTTTAGTTATTAAATTATTTGTTTGATATTTATCAGTTATATCCATAGAAACTTTTTCAAATTTAGCAGTTCTTCTATTAAAACGATAGGTTATATATTTCGTATTTTTATCATTCTTTTGATATTTCTTTTTAATTAAAGTATAAATAATTGCTACAGGAAATGCCAATACAACCATTAAATAAAAATAAAAGCCAATATCTCTAAAATTGAAAAAAGGTAACCCAAAATACCACAATAAAAATAAAGTTAACAAATAAATGATATAAATTATAATATATTTTTTAGATAATAATTCACATTTTTTCTTTTCTTCCATTCTTTTCTCCTATTTATAAATAACATTTTTTAAATCTATTCTCATCTCACTAATAACATTATTTAAATACTTTTGAAAAGCCTTAGCTTCTTCTAAAAATTTTGTAAGATATTTTATTTTAATTTCTTCACTACATTTATTCATTTCATTATATTTAAAATATCTATGAACAAGTTGATTTCTTTTTGATAGTAAACTTTCTAAATAATCCATATCATCACTTGGCAAAACATCATATTTTCTAACAATTCCCATTAATTGACCAAAAGTCATATTTTCCATTTCTTCTGCTAATTTTTTAGTCTCTTCATCTATTTTTTGAAAATAAAGTGGAGATACCTTTTTATATTTTTCAAACACATTTAAAATTTTTGCAATTTTTGTTCCTTCAATTAAATAATGTTCAATATTTTGTACACTTTCAATTATTTTCCCTACTAAATAATATGTATCATTTTCCATAATTTTTTCCTTAATATAAATTTCTAATTCTATTTATATATTTTTTATATAATGCTTTATTGTGCTCATCACCACCTACCGTATTAGCACTTTGATAGATAGGTGCAATTATATGATTTTCATCATATAATCTAATTACTTCTAAAACTAAACTTTGAGCAATAAAACTTCCTACAATACTAGATACTGAACCAATTTTTGTATCTTGATATTCAAAAACACCATCTCCATATGGTATATGATTATCTATAACTACATCGGCTAACTCATATAATTTTTTACCATTTATTGTTCTTGATTTACTTTTTTTAGATATATCAACACTTGTAATTACAATAAGCGGATGATGATTTGCTTTAACAATTTCCGCCATTTCAACTGGAACTGCATTAATACCCGAATTAGAAACAATAATAAATGGTTCTTGTTTTTTTTTATTAGTAGAATCAAAAATTATTTTTGCAAGACCTGTCATTCTTTCTAATTTAGTACTCCTAATTGCACCCTCATGTTGCATTAAAAAAGGTTCTAAAATAGGATTAATGCCAACTAAACCACCAGAACGATAAAATAACTCTTCACAAAACATATGGGAATGTCCAGTTGCAAAAACATGTACTAAATTGTCTTTTACTAATGCATCATACATTATTTTTGATGCAAGTACAATATTGTTTTTTTCATCAATACTAACCTTTGTTAAAATTTTATTTACTTCTTGTAAAAAACTATCCATAATATCACCAAATATATTTTATCATAATAATACTTTTTTTTCAAATAAAGATAGTAAAATTTGATTATATAATAAAAATATTGTAATTTATTTGCAAATAAAAAGTTTTTTATTATAATGCTTGACTAGTAAAAGGTTTAAAAATTCCTCAAATTATGAAGGATATTTATTTTTAATTAATTTTACTTTGTGAGAAGGAGGGTATTGATATAAGTCTTTACCTTCTTTTTTATATAATAATATAATGGAGGAAAAATAATGTCAGAAAACAAAAATTTAATTCTTGATGCAAATGATCGCCCAGAAATTGGCAAATGGTTTGCATTAAGTTTCCAACACGTCTTTGCAATGTTTAGTGCAACGGTATTAGTACCTTTATTAACTGGTTTGCCAATATCAACTGCCCTATTTGCCTCAGGAATTGGAACACTAATTTACATCTTATGTACTAAATCAAAAGTACCAATCTATCTCGGATCTAGTTTTGCTTATATTTCTTATATTCAAACTGCTAAACTAGCATCAGGAGACAATTTTGGTTCGGCTTTAACGGGGCTAGTTATTGTTGGTCTTGTTTATGTTGTTGTTGCTTTAATTATTAAAATTGTTGGAGTTAACTGGTTAAATAAATTATTACCTCCTGTTGTTATTGGTCCTACCATTATTGTCATTGGCTTAGGACTTGCCGCAAACGCTGTAAAAAATGCTGGATTCTATTTTGCCCCAACAACGTGTGAGATCTGTGGTAAAACCCCAAATGTTTTATATGATTGGCGAATGATTGTCGTATCTGTCATAACAATGTTTGTTATTGCTTTTATTTCAATTAAAGCTAAAGGATTTCTAAAAGTTATTCCTTTTCTAGTTGGTATTGTAATCGGATATGTACTATCTATTTTAATTAGTTTTATTCCTAATAATGATTGTGGACAACTAATTGATTGGCAACCACTAAAAGAAGTTATAACTCATCCTGCAAATTGGTTTAGACTACCAGAATTCAAATTTCTTGGTTGGAAAAATGCTGATTTAGGTGCAGGAATATCAATGGTTAAAATTGATTTTTCAGCCGCAATTTCAGTTATTCCTCTTGCTTTTGTAACAATTTGTGAACATATTGGTGATCACAAAGTTTTAGGTAGTATTACACAAAAGGACTATTTAACCAACCCTGGACTTCATCGTACTCTTCTTGGTGATGGAATTGCTACGGCAGTTGCAGGTTTCATTGGCGGTCCTGCTAATACTTCCTATGGCGAAAATACATCTGTTGTAGGAATGACAAAAATTGGTTCTGTTTGGGTAACTGGTGGAGCCGCTGTAATTGCAATTTTATTATCATTTTGTAATATAATTACAACCTTGATTGCATCAATTCCTGCTGCAGTAATGGGAGGAGTTTGCCTAATTCTTTATGGTTTCATTGCATCAAATGGTCTAAAAACTCTTATTGATGCTAAAGTTGATATGTCCGATACAAGAAACTTAATCATTGTTTCAGTGATGTTAGTTATTGGTCTTGGTGCTGGCACTTTAAAGATAACAAATGATATTCAATTTTCAGGTATGGCACTTGCTACAATCTTTGGTATTTTATTAAATCTAACTTTGCCAAAAGAATTTAAAAAATAAAGACAAAATTTAGATAAAATTGAATAAAATAATATCCATTTGCATTCTATCTTAAAATAGAATGCATTTTTTGTAAACGATTACTAAAACATTTTACTTTCTCTAAAAAAATATTTAGGTTAGAATATTATTAATTAAGATATGAGGTATAATTTATGAAAGGTTCTGTACTAATTGGACAATCTGGCGGTCCAACATCAGTTATAAATGCTAGTTTACAAGGAATTATTGAAGAAGCCTTCAAAAATCCTTTTGTAACTAATGTTTATGGAGCCCTAAATGGTATTGATGGTATTTTACATCATCAAATTATTGATTTTAAATTTGAAACAAAAGAGAATTTATCTTTACTTAAAACCACCCCTAGTTCCATTCTTGGCTCGGTTAGATTCAAATTGGAAGATTATCAACTAAATGATGAAATTTATAAAAAAATAGTTTCTGTTTTTACTAAACTTGATATTAAATATTTCTTTTATATTGGTGGTAACGATTCTATGGATACTTGTTATAAAATTAGTCAATACTTTAAAAAAACTAATTTTGAATGTATGGTAATTGGAGTACCAAAAACTATTGATAATGATTTAGTTCATACTGATCATACACCTGGATATGGCTCTAGTATTAAATATATTGCCACAACAATCGCGGAAATATATCAAGATATTGAATGTTATAAAAAAGGTAAAGTTACAATTGTTGAAATTATGGGTCGTGATGCTGGATGGCTTACGGCAGGTGCAAAACTAGCTTCATTATCTAATAATGGTCCTGATTTAATTTATTTACCTGAAGTACCATTTGATATTGAAAGTTTTTTAAAAAAGGTTAAAAATATTTATGATAAAAAAGGTCATGCTTTAATTGCCATATCAGAGGGTATTAAAGATAAAGACGGAAAATATATTTTAACATATCGTCTATTTAATAACAATGATGATTTTGGGCATCTTCAATTAGGTGGAGTGGGACAAGTAATTGCTGAAACCATAAATAGAAAATTAAAACTTCCTATTAGAAGTATTGAATTAAATATTCCTCAGAGATGTTCATCTCATATCTCATCACTTACCGATATTGAAGAAGCCTATAATTGTGGAAAAAAAGCTCTTCAATTTGCTATTTTAAAAAATACTGGAAAAATGATTTCTATGAAACGTATTTCTAGTAACCCTTATCAAATAACTTATGAAATGGTTGATTTAGCAAGTGTTGCTAATTTTGTAAAAAAGGTTCCTCAAAATTATATAACTAGTGATGGGTGTAACATTACAAAAGATTTTATAGAATATGCTTTACCTTTGATCCAGAAAGAACCTTCAATTATTTATACAAACGGTATGCCAACTTTTGCTAAATTGAAGAAAAAAATTATTGATTTTTAAAAGGTAGTATTTTAAATACTACCTTTTTTATTGTCTTATTCTATATTATTATTTTTTTCTTGATTATACATTATTGCATGATTAATAAATTCACTAAATAAAGCATGTGCTCGATTAGGTCTCGAACTAAATTCAGGATGAAATTGACAAGCAACAAACCATGGATGATTTTTAAGTTCAACTATTTCAACCAATCCAGTTTCAGGATTTGTTCCACTTACAATCATACCAGCATTTTGAATTCTATCCAAATATTTATTGTTAAATTCATATCGATGACGATGGCGTTCTTTAATCAAAGTTTGTTTATAAGCATCAAAAGCTTTTGTATTCTCTTTTAAAAGGCAATCATATGCTCCTAATCTTAAAGTTCCTCCTAAATTAATTCCTGTATATTGATCAGGTAAATAATCAATAATTGGATTGGTTGTATTTTCACATAATTCTGTTGAATCGGCATCGCTTATTCCCAAAACATTTCTTGCAAACTCGATGGTCGCAAGTTGCATACCTAGACAAATTCCTAAAAAAGGAATATCATTTTCTCTTGCAAACTTGATTGCTTGAATTTTACCATCAATTCCTCTAGGTCCAAACCCTCCAGGTACTAAAATTCCATCGCAATCTTTTAAATAGTTTTCAATATTATCTTCTGTTACGTCATCTGCTAAAATCCAGTTGATATTTATCTTTTTACCATATTTATACCCTGCATGTTTTAAAGCCTCATTGATGGATAAATAAGCATCTTGTAATTGCACATACTTACCAACAAGAGCAATATTTACTTCTCCTGATAATTTTTTAATTGTTTTAATTAAATTATTCCATTCACTCATATTTGGTGTTTCTGTTTCAAGTCTAAAAAAATCACATATATATTGATCAGCACCTTGATTATAAAGATTATTAGCAACTTCATATAATATCTTGACATCTTTTGAAACAACTACTGCTTTTTTATCAACATCACAAAAAGAGGAAATTTTTTCTCTTAATTCATCATTAATATCTACCTCTGATCTTAATACTAACATATCCGGTTGTATACCAAGTGATCTAAGTTCTTTCACACTATGTTGAGTAGGCTTTGTTTTTAATTCCGATGCAGCTTTAACAAAAGGAATTAAAGTAGTATGAACATAGAAAGTATTATTATAACCAACATCTCTTTTCCACTGTCTAATTGCTTCTAAAAATGGTAAAGATTCAATATCACCAACAGTTCCTCCAATTTCTGTAATGATAACATCTGCTTTAGAGGTTGTAGCTGCTGATAAAAGTCTTGCTTTAATTTCATTAGTAATATGAGGAATTACTTGAACTGTTTTACCAAGATAGTCACCAGATCTTTCTTTATTAATAACCGCTTGATAAATTTTACCAGAAGTAACGCAAGATTCCTTCGTTAAATCCTCATCAATAAATCTTTCATAATGACCTAAATCAAGATCAGTTTCTGCCCCATCAACAGTAACATATACTTCGCCATGTTGATAAGGACTCATTGTTCCTGGATCAATATTAATATATGGATCAAATTTTTGCATAAAAACTTTCAATCCTCGATTTTTTAATAATCTTCCTAACGATGAGGCAACAATTCCCTTGCCAAGACTAGAAACTACTCCACCTGTTACAAATATATATTTTGTCATTATCTTCACCATTCCATTCTAAATTTTGATTCTAAAAAAAGAAAAAACCCGATACAACGGGAAGTGCGCTTTTTTAAGCGCCCTTAATATTATATAAAAAAAGAAAGAATTTGTCAAATAAAATTTAACACATTTTGTCGAAAACGTTTTCTGATAATTTTTCTTTACTTTTTTTTTTTAATATATTATAATATTGGAGTAAAAGTCATATATTTCTGATAATATGGTTCGGAAGTCTCTACATTATCACCGTAAATGATAATACTATGGTAACAATTAAATAATTGCTTAAAAACCGCTGTTATGGCTTTTTACAACAAAAAATTTTTAAGGAGGACTTCTTTAATGGAAGACAAAAAACAAAAAAATGTTGGGAAGCTCGACAGCTTTTTTGGCGTTTCTAAAGCAGGCTCAACAATTAAAGTAGAAGTGTTAGCTGGTGTTGCAACATTTCTTGCGATGGCTTACATCTTAACTGTTAATCCTAACTCTATGTTATTTGACGGTACCGAAGATGCACGTTGGTCATCAGTGTTTATTGCAACTGCTCTTGGTGCAGTAATTGGTACTTTATTAATGGCCTTACTTGCTAAAATGCCTCTTGCCCAAGCATCTGGTATGGGACTAAATTCAATGGTTGGTTCTATTCTTGGTGGTGCATTTGGATTTGCATTCTCATTTGGTAATGCTATGTTACTAATTTTAATTAGTGGTATCATTTTCTTACTTCTTTCGGTAATACCAACTGGACGTGATAAGCAAACCAAAAAATTAATTACTTTAAGAGAATTAATATTTACAGGAATGCCAAAACCTGTTCGCACAGCAATACCTGTTGGTATTGGTCTATTTATTGCCTTTATTGGTTTACAAAATTCTCATCTTGTTCAAGATAATCAATTTACTCTTTTACAATTTGTTGATTTTACTCAAGAAGGAGCATGGGCAAAAGGTGGTGATGCTAGAGCAGCAGTAGTAGCACTTTTTAGTTTTGTTGTAATTGCTGTTCTATCACATTTTAAAGTTAAAGGTGCCGTTGTTTTTGGTATTCTTGCAGCAACTTTACTTGCATGGCCATTGGGTGTTACTAATATTGATTATCTTCTTGGTAAAGCTGATGGTGTTACTTGGAAATTTTGGGAAAATTTTGCCAATTTCTTCTCATTTAATCCCGATAATGGTGGTATTTTTGGTGCTGCTTTTACAGATAGTTTTAACTTTCCAGAAGGTTCTTTAATGACATGTGTAATGTTAATTATTACTTTCGCAATGATTGATATGTTTGATACAATGGGTACCGTTGTTGGATGTTGTGCTAATGCTAATTTATTAGACGAAAATGGTATTCCGAAAAATTATGATAAAATTATGATATCAGATTCGGTTGCTACATGTACTGGCGCAATCTTAGGTACTTCAACTGTTACAACTTTTGTTGAATCAGGTGCTGGTGTTGCGGCAGGTGGAAAAACTGGTTTAACTGCACTAGTTGTTGCCATTTTATTCTTATTATCCATTTTCTTATTACCAGTATTTGCCTTTATTCCAAGTGCAGCAGCAGCAGGTGCTTTATTATACGTAGGTGTATTAATGATGTCTAATGTTAAAAACATTGATTTTTCATCACCTAAATCTGCCGTTCCTGCTTTTGTTACAATTGCAATGATGCCTTTTGCCTATTCAATTACTGATGGTATTGGTCTTGGACTTATAACCTATGTTATCATTTCAATATTTACCTTCTTTATTAATTTAATTAAATATGCTTGCCATAAAGGTGAAAAACCTAAATGGGAAATTTCAGTTGTAGCTATTGTAGTAACTGCACTATTCTTAGTATACTTTTTAGTACCAACTGTTTAATACTTATTAAAGTTACTCTTTGACTCTATGAGTAACTTTTTTTTGCAAAAAATCACTATCTATTATCAAAATATGATAAAATACATATAATGTTAAGAGGTAATTTATGACTGTTATAAATGATAAACAATATTTATTTGAAAAAATGAAAGTACCTAAAGCTGTTATGTATTTAGTGATTCCAACAATCATTAGTCAGTTAATAACAATAATTTATAATTGGGCTGATATTTTTTTTGTTGGACAACTAAATGATACATTCCAAATGGCTGCTATTACTATTTGTTACCCAGCTTTTATGATGACAACTGCACTTTCTAATTTACTTGGTATTGGTGGTGCAAGTGCTATATCTAGAGCCCTTGGTAATAATAATTATGATAAGATTAAAAAAATATCAACAATGAGTCTTTTATTATCAATTGTTTTATCTATTTTATATTCTTTTATTGTATTAATATTAAATAAGCCACTTCTATACTTATTAGGTGCTGATAATGATACTATTAATTTTGCTCAAGAATATTTATTTTGGGTAGTTATAATCGGTTCCTTACCATCTGTTGTAAATTATAGCCTTTCTCATCTAATCAGAGCAACAGGAAAGTCTCAGTCTGCAAGTATTGGTATTGCTATGGGTGGAATTATAAATATAATTTTAGACCCTATTTTTATTTTTGTTTTTAAATTAGATGTATCCGGTGCCGCAATTGCCACCTTTATTTCTAATTTACTTGCTTGTATATATTTTATTATTTATTTAATTATTACTAGAAAAAATTCCATTTTAAATTTTTCACTTAAAAATTTAAAATTTAAAGATTCGGTAATTTTTGATATTATATCTTCTGGCCTTTCAAGTTTTTTTCTATCTTTAATGGCCCTTTTTAGTAATGCCTCTATTAATAAACTAATGTCAGGTTATAGTGCTTCAGCAATTTCAGGTGTTAATATTGCAAAAAAGGTTGATCTTTGTATAATTGCTTTTGCTCAAGGTTTTGCACAAGGTATTCTTCCACTTATCGGATATAATTTTGCATCAAAAAATGATAAACGTATGAATAAAATTATCCGTTTTAGTATGATTGTATCTATTACATTCGCAGGGGTATGTGTTGTTTTATTTAGTATTTTTCCTAAACAAATTGTTTCTATTTTTATTAAAGATGAACAAACAGTTATATATGCTAGTAATTTTTTAAGAATTTTATGTATTAGTATGCCTCTTACTTCAATGATTTTTATTTTTAATACTATTTTTCAAGCAACAAAACAAACTATTCGTGCTTTAATTACCATCCTCCTACGTAAAGGATTTATTGATATTCCCCTTATGATTTTATTAAATCATTATATTCCTATATACGGCATTGTAATCTCTCAACCAATTGTTGATTGCACTGCTTCTATCATTGCCATTATTTTATATATAACTTTTATAAAAAACAAAAAAGGCAAAATAGTTACTAATTGATAATTATTAGTTTACTATTTTGCTTTTTTTATTTTCTTTTAGATTGAATTTTATAGGCAATATATCTTATAAACTTTCTAGGAACTAACCTTGTTGCAAAAATCATCAATCTATTATTAAAGCCATATATTGCGACTACTTTATTTTTCATCATCTTTTTATATCCATATTTCGCAACTTTTTGAGGTGAAGCCGGTCTTAAATTTTTTAATAAATTACTATCACTAGCACTTGCAACATCAAAAAAATTGGTTTTAGTGGTTCCAGGACAAAGAGCAGTCACTGTCACCTTTGTTGACTTTAATTCTTTACTCAAAGCCTCACTAAATGATAACACAAATGATTTAGTAGCATAATAAGTTGCCATTAGTGGTCCTGGAATAAATGATGCAATAGAAGCAATATTCATAATTTTACCAAAACCATAAGTTTTCATATCTTTAGCATATAAATAACATAAATCAATTAAAGTAACAATATTAATATTAATCATATTGTGATTTTTGGACATAGAACTATCTAAAAACTCGCCATAGTCACCAAATCCAGCATTATTTATTAAATAGTCAACCCGATAACCTAATTCTTTGGTCTTTTGATAAATATCAGTAGCAATATGATTAATAGTTAAATCAGCATCAATTACTTCAATTTTAACATTATATTCTTTTGTTAAATCATTCTTTATTTCCATTAATAAATCTTTACTTCTAGCTACTAAAATTAAATTATGATGATTTTGGGCAAATATTTTTGTAAGTTCAAGTCCAATACCTTTACTAGCACCAGTTATTAATGTATATCCTTCCCTCATTTTATGCTGGATCTACCTTTTTATAATTTGAGACATATACTTTTTCTATTGTTTTCTCTTCTTTTTCCCAATAATTATAAGTATCTTTTCTCTTAAATGTTGCATATTGTATTTGATTTCTTTCTTCAAAACCTAAAAATTCATAACCTGCAACTTTCATTGAATCAGTCTTAGAAGTTGGATGTTTTAGTATCACCCCAGGAATATGATCTAAGGCATACTTTACTCTAAATGACTGCCAATGATAAACCGTTTCAGATGTTAAATAAAATAATTTAGAAGTGTCCACTAAAGCAGCCCATGAAGAATTAAAAAATTCATCAGCATGATTGTAAGGATTAAAACATGTACAACCTTCATCATTACGCCACCAAGCAAAAAAAGTTATTAAAAAATTCAAAAAATCAATAAATTTATTATTTTTAAAACAGTATCCAATAAAAGTACTTTCAGGTTGATTTTCAATTTTTCCTCTTTCTTGTGGTGTTAAATAATATTTATGAAAAGAAAATCCCATTGCATAACAACTATCTTGATTATCGGCATACCAATCGGCATATGCGTAAAAATCTTCTTTACTAAAAATTTTATGCTTTTCTAAATCTTCTTTACCATTATGATTTAAAATAAATTCATAAAATTCTTTGTAAAAGGCTTCAAATAGTTCTCTTTTGCTATTCCAAAAATCTACCCCAATTTTATGATTATCAATTTCATATTTAAAAGATTCTATTTCATAATCTACTGCTATGCTTGCTGTTGTATTAGCATGCATATGCGTTTTTACAACTTCACAGTGATAAGGATCATTTTGATATTTTTCTAAATCCTCTTTATTATTGAAATAAGTCTCTAAAATTATATCATATGATCTTTGCGAAGATAAAAAATCAATTCCTACTTCCAAATCTAACAACATAGGTACTCTTCCTTTCATTGAAAGTAAAATATCTCTTGTTTTATTACGCAATTCTATACTATCATTTTTTAATTTAAAACAAACAATATGTTTTATCATTTTTTAAATTCTCCTTTGTTTCATTCATTTATTCTTTATCCTAAAGCTACATCCAATACCATCATAAGAACAAATCCCACAGCTACTCCTATTGTTGCAAGATTAGAATGTTCACCATCTTGTGATTCTGGTATCAATTCTTCTACAATTACATAAATCATTGCACCTGCAGCAAAAGCAAGCAAATATGGTATAATAGGACTTATAATTTGAGTTAAAAATATTGTAACTAAGGCTCCTATAATTTCAGCAAGTCCTGATAAAACACCATAAAGAAATGATTTAGTTTTAGAAAAACCTTCTGCTTTTAAAGGCATCGAAATAATTGCTCCTTCTGGAAAGTTTTGAATTGCAATTCCAATTGCAAGAACAAAAGCACTAGACATTGAAATTTCAAGATTTCCCATATATGCACTAGCTAGGACAATTCCAACTGCCATACCTTCGGGAATGTTATGTAGCGTTACCGCAAACATTAACATTGTCGTTTTTTTAAATTTAGATTTAACTCCTTCTGGTTTATCACTTTTCAAATGTAAATGAGGAATAATACTATCTAACAATAATAGAAAACCCATTCCTAGTAAAAAACCTAAAGCAGCGGGAAACCATGATAAATTGCTAAGTTGAGATGATTGCTCAATTGCAGGAATCAATAATGACCAAATAGATGCAGCCATCATCACACCTGAGGCAAAACCTAGTAAAATCTTTTCTAATTTATTGTTAATTCTATTCTTCATGAAGAAAACCATTGCCGCTCCAAGGCATGTACCAATAAATGGTATTAAAATACCAATTGATATTTCAAACATAACCTATTCTCCTCATATTCTATTAATTGTATTTTATTTTGAATATATTATACACTATTATGATTTGCTTTCATCTTTTTTTGCTCAAAGAAAAACTCTAGATTAAAGAATTTATCTTTAGTCTAGAGTTTTTTTAGAATATTTTTTAATTTGTCAATAACCTTATCAATTGTATTATCAAAAAGATCAGCAACTTTATTAATTGTATTTTTTTGTGGCACTAACTCTTTAGCTTCATAATCATTATTAGGAGTAGTGATTTCTTGTTCAAACTTATTTTTTTCTTCTTCAAATATTTTGTTTTGATTAAAACTACTATCACCTAATTTTAATCCTATCACAAAAAAGAAAAAGATTGCTATTATAATTATTAATTTTTTCATAAAAACTCCTAATAATAATTCATTATTTTAATAATTGATGAAGGATTGGAAATATCATAAAAGAATAAATAAAAGATAGTATATTTATATATAACCTTTAAATGACTAGAAAAAGGTTTCTCTAATGATATTTGCGGATTAATATTGACAAAAAAACACTCTACCTCAGTTTCTTCATGAATACTCTTTAAATTTTCAAAACCTAATAAAATATTATTGATAAAAGAAAAAAGTATCAATCCAGTAACAATAAGAACTTTATAATTAATATAAATCACCCATTATATTTTATTCTGATTGTCCATTATATAGACCACTATGAACTGCTAAATTAATTCCATTGGCAATTATTTTTGATAAATCTTCCACTTCAACATCAATTTCCTTTGGTGTAACCATTAAATTATATCCTTGAGGAGTTAATACTTCTTCAATTAAAGTTCTTTGTTGATCTTCTGTTAATTTTCCAAAAGGTCCTAAAAACGCTTCCTTATGAGTATCACTCATATTCTCAACACTATTTAAATTTTCATAAACAAGCGTTGGTGATAATTTATTAGCATACGATGTTTTATTTTCAGACTCTAAATAAAGATATTTTAAAGTCATTTGAATGGCATCAACAGTTATTGTTGTTGCATCTACAACCGTTGGAACACCAATTGCAATTACAGGAATTCCTAAAGTTTGAAGTGATAATTCTTTTCTTTTATTGCCAACTCCTGAACCTGGTTTAATTCCCGTATCGGTTAATTGAATTGTTTTATTAATTCTTTTTATTGAATTAGTTGCTAATGCATCTACAACAATAACATAATCAACATCAATTTTTTTGATTATTGATTCAATTATATCATATGTTTCAATTCCCGTTGTTCCCATAACACCTGGTGACATCGCGGAAACACAAGAAAAACCTTCTGATAAAGCATCAATTAAATATAGATGTCTTGTAACAATTGTATTATCAATAACATATGGACCTATTGCATCTGGTGTTACATTGCTATTACCTAGTCCTACAACAAAAGCTTTTTTTCCAACTAAATTTAACTCTTCTAACATATTCTTTAATACAGTTGCTAATGTATGTTCAATATCCTCTAATGTTTTGGTATCATGAATATTGCAATTACTTAAATCAATTGTGTAATAATTTCCTGGTTGTTTTTGAAGTATATTGGCAGCTTGATTGCCAACAATATTTTTAGTAACTAAAATATTATTTAATTCAAATTCTTCATTTCCAAAATCTGGTAATTGTTTTCCTTGATACTTTTCATACTCATCTTTAGCAAGATCGGTTCTTCCGATAATAATTTTTTCATTTGTTTTTATTCCATTCATATTTTCACCTCAAAATATTATTGGTAAATTTTTTAAAAAATATGCTTGTTGTCGAAAAGATTTTTGCCTTTTTACTTTATAATTTTGGAAAATTTTGTTATAATAACTATACTATAGGAGAAAATTTTATGAAAGATGATGATTTAATATATCTATTTACTGGTACCTCTGAAATTTTTATTAAAAATCGCATGAATCGTATTATTCAAAGTTTTAAAAAAATGGAAACTACTATTATAAAATATGATATGGATATAATACCTTTATCTCAAATAATTGAAGATGCTATAACTGTTCCTCTTTTAGAAGATTTAAAAATTATTATAATTAAAAATCCCAAATTTTTAACTAAAGGGGTGGATTCACCAAAAAGCGATGTAAAAAACTTTATTAAATATTTAAAACATCCAATTGATTCTACAATTCTTATAATTGATGCTACAAATTGTATTATTCACCAAGCAAATGAAATTTACAAAACTTTAAGAAATGTTGCTAGAATTATTGATTATCCTGAACCTGAAGAAATTGAAATTAAGGGGTGGATTGTTAGAAGTTTTGATAGCAATAATATTGACATTAAAGATGATGCCTTAAATCTTCTAATGGAATATATTGGTGATGATCAGTCAAGACTGTCTCAAGAAATCAATAAGTTAACATCATATATTGGTAGAGGTGGTACAATTTATAAGAAAGATATTAAATTATTGGTGCCCAAAAATGTTAATAATGAAATTTACAATTTAATTAAGGCTATTATCAATCATGATTTAAATGAAACCTATCAAATATATAATAATTTATCCAATAATACTAAAGATCCTCTGATGATTATTTCTTTAATTTCAAATAAATTTAAAGAATTGTTATCTACATATAGATTATTAAAATTTGGTTATAGTCAAAGTGATATTGCTAAATTTTATAATATTTCTAATGGAAAAGCATATTATATTGTTCAAGAAGCAAAATCTTTTAATTTATCTGATCTCGAATATTATATTGATAAACTATCAGAATTGGATTATCAAATTAAAAGTGGAAAATTGGATAAAACAATTGGTCTAGAACTTTTGCTTTTAAAACTCCCAACTCCATAAAAGAAAAAAGAAACTAATTTATGTTTTGAAAACATATTTTAGTTTCTTTATTTTTTATAATTTTAGGCCATTTGATTCAAGGCTTTAGCTAAACGAGATTTTTGATGTGCAGCATAATTTTTATGATGAATGCCTTTTGAAACAGCTTTATCAATCTTTTTGCAAGCAAAATTAAATGCTTCTTGAGCTTTAACTTTGTCACCTGTTGCTACTGCAGCATCAAATGATTTGATTGCAGTTTTAAGCGAAGAAGTAAATGAATTATTTAGTAGTCTTCTCTTATTATTAGTAATATCTCGTTTCTTTTGTTGCTTAATGTTTGCCATTAGTTTCACCTCCGAGGATAATTCATTGCTAATTATAACATAAAATTAAAAAAAGGTAAAGTAAAATATTCTTTTTCTTTTTACCAACTATTTATAATATCATATTTTGATAAAAATTTATTTTTCCTTATACAAATAGTTTTACTATAACTTGTTATATATAATTTTGTTTTAATATTATAAACTGTATTATTATGAGGAAAAGAAAATTGATTCAAATATCCATTCATACAAATAGCAATTTTATTCGAATTTGATATATCAAATCCAATTTTTTTTAAAAAAGAAAAGGAACTTGAAGTACTTGAACCATGATGAGCAACTTTCAAAATATCTACATCATCTTTTGTCAGTTCTATTTGTTCTTCAACAACTTTTGTTATATCTCCTGTAAAAAGATATTTCTTACCAAATAAACTAGCTAATATAACTAAACTATTGTTATTTGAATTTTGATAATCTTTTATTGGTGATAACACTTTTAATTTTATACCTTTTAATGTAATTATATCATTTGCTTTTAAACCCCTATTTGGAATTGATGGAGGTATTTTATTTCTTGTCTGATTATCATATCTATTGTAATAAATGCACTTTACATTAAAATTATGAATAATTGAGGCAAGCATACCATTATGATCACTATCACTATGAGTAATTATGATTAAATCTAACCTTTTGATCCCCTGTTTTTTTAAAAACAATATGATATCATCATAACCGAACTCCCCCGTATCAATTAAAATATTACCTTGATTATAACTACTTTTAATTAAGGTTGCCTCACCTTTGGGTAAGTCAATGAAATAAACCTCATCATTATAATTAAAAAGATGAATGTTATTCCAAAATAATAATATTAATATTAATCCTATAACTTTTATATAGATTTGTCTTTTTAATTCCAAATTTTTTAGTATTAAATACATTAATACATAGTAAATAAAAATAATTATAATATTTACTGATGGAAATGTAAAAGTAAATATTTTTATATTGGCAAAAAAATTAGTTAAAGTTTCAAAAAATAAATATACATAGTTAAAAATAAATTCCAATAGTGGAAAAATTGCTGTTAAAAAAGCCATTGGTAAAAGTATATAAGTAACAAAAGGTATATATAAGATATTATAAAAAATTGAAAGAAAATTAATATCAGGATTAATATTAGAGATAATGGGAAGTGTCACAAATAATGACAGAATACTCGTTTTTAGTGATGTTATGAAAAATTGATATTTACTAAATGTTGTTAAAAGATTATTTGATATAATAATACTAAATGATATTATATATGATAAGATAAAACTATATTGATAAATATAAAAAGGATTAACCAACAAAACCAAAATAATATTTATACATATAATATCAACACCTGATAATTGATAATTAAATATTTTATTAATCAATTTTAAAATGTAACTAATAATAACTCTCAATACAGAAATTAATAATCCAGTTATAAAAAAGTATATAAATAAAATTATTATTGTAAAGATATTTATCACATGCTCTTTTAAATGGAATTTTTTAAGCATAAATCTTATACACATCGCAATTATATTAATATGTAAGCCAGAAATTACAAAAAGATGACTTATACCAACATTACTTATATCTTTTTGTAATTCTTCTTCTAAATCATTTTTATTTCCAATTGTTAAGGCTTTTATCAATGAAGAGGATTTTGTTTTTAAAACCTTATTAAAATAATTATTAACTATTTCATTAATTTGATATATAGAAAAGCCTTTTTTCACATAATCTATGTTTTCAATACTTAGTATACCAATAACATTTTGATATGTTAGATAATGATTATAATTAAATCCACCTCTATAATGAGCAATACTTCCTTTTGATAATTCACCCTTTAAATGATATATATCACCACATCTTAAATACTTATCACTATAAGCAATAATTTTCCCTAATCCTACTTTAAATGTTACTTGATAAGATGTATTAGCTTTCTTTATTTTGATTACTTTTCCAATCTTATCAAAATCTTTTTGAAAACTTCTATTTTGTATAAATAATCTTACTGAAAAATTTATAAATATTAATGCAATAATACTAACAATAATTATAGATAATTTTAAAGATTTTTTACACAAATATCCAAAATAAATCATCAAAAATAATGTTAAAAAAATATTTATTTTATTGTATAAAATAAAAATAATAACTATTAGAAAAACTATTATAAAATAATTATTCTTTAAAAGATTAAATAGTGATGTATATTTTAATTTCCTCAAATAATGCATCACCAATTCCATTTACTTTTTTTAACTCATTAATAGTCAAAAATAATCCATTATTATTACGATACTCAATGATTGCAGTTGCTTTTGTAATTCCAATTTTAGGAATTGTCATTAACTGATCTATAGTACAAGTATTGATATTTATTTTCTCTTGTTCTAAATTATTAACTTTATTAGAAGGAATAACAATTTTAATATTCTCACTAATAATACTAACTAAATTAATATTATCTAAATTTGCATTTATGGTAACTCCCCCAGCCTGTTCAATTACATCATTTACTAAAGATCCAACTTCTATTTTATATATACCAGGATATATCACCTCACCCCTAATATCTACCATACAATATTCTTGGTTACCAATATTGAAGGAAGCATTAGAATCAGAACTTAACTCGGGGGAGTTATTACAAGCGTTCAAAAAGAGCATAATAAAAATTATATTAATAAATAAAAATTTTCTAATATTATATGACATATTTAATGCCTCCTTCACTTATATAAATACGAAAGTAATAATTAAAATTACGTTAAAAAAATCTATATTTAATAACTTTTATAGATTTATTAAATATAGATTTTACTCATGTTAATTACTTAAATTAACGACATTTATATCTTTATATAATTTATACTTTGTATTCACTCTCATTGCATTTAAAATTGCAAGGACAGATACACCTACATCACCAAATACGGCAAACCACATATTTGTAATACCCAAAGCAGATAAGATTAAAATGATAACTTTTATGGCAATGGAAAAAATAATATTTTGAAAAACGATGGCCATCGTTTTTTGGGCAATTGTTTTTGCTACTGAAATGCCACGCAAATCATCTTTCATTAAAACAATATCTGATGCTTCAATTGCCGCGTCACTACCTACTACTCCCATAGCAATGCCAATATCTGCCCTCATTAAAACAGGTGCATCATTAATACCATCACCAACAAAACATAATACTTCTTTGTTTTTTTTATTATTTAATAATTTTTCTACTTCTTCTACTTTATTTTGAGGAAGAAGGGATGCTTTGTAACCTGTTAAGCCGACCTCTTTAGCTACTTTTTTGGCAATTTCATCATTATCACCTGTAAGCATAATAGTTTTACAATTCATTTTATTTAATTCACTAATAACATCTTTTGTTTCTTCTTTTATTTCATCTTCTATCAAAATTGAACCAATAAATTCATCATTTTTGGCAACATAAATCACTGTTCCTAAAGCTTCTTCTTTTACAAAGATGATACCTTTTTCTATCATTAACTTTTCATTACCACAAAAAATAACATCCTTTCCTTTTTTTGCAATAACTCCTTGTCCTGCAATATTTGTTAAAATGTAATCTTTTTCTAAATCTTGATGACAAGCAGTAATAATCGATTTTGCAATTGGATGATTAGAATTTTGTTCTGCAATAGCTGCTAAAGATATAATTTCTTCTTTTCTTTCAATTGGTGTTATTTTTGTGACTACAAAATTACCTTTGGTTAAGGTACCTGTTTTATCAAAAACAAAAATATTTGCTTTATTTAATTTCTCTAAATAATTAGAGCCCTTTATTAAAATACCATATCGTGAAGAAGCACCAATACCAGCGAAGAATGAAAGGGGGATTGAAATTACTAAAGCACAAGGACAAGATACAACTAAAAAACTTAATGCACGATATATCCAAACTGACCATTCTTTAGTTATAATACTAGGAATAATCGCAAGGGCTAAAGCAATACACACTACTATTGGCGTATAATATTTTGCAAATTTAGTAATAAAATTCTCAGCTTTAGATTTTTGACTACTAGCATTTTCCACAAGATCTAATATTTTAGAAACTGTTGAATCATAAAATTCTTTGCAAACTTCAACTTCAATCTGTGATGTCAAATTAACACACCCACTTATTACATCATCATTGACGCCAACATCTCTTGGTAATGACTCACCTGTTAAAGCTTTTGTATCTAAAGTAGAAGAACCTTTTATGATAATACCATCTAAAGGTATTTTTTCACCTGGATTTACTACAATTATATCTTTAACTTTTACTTCAGTAGGATCAACCTTTTCCACAATTTGATCTTTTTTTAAATTCGCATAATCAGGACGAATATCCATTAAAGAAGAAATAGACTTTCTTGATTTTCTAGTTGCATAATCTTGGAAAAATTCACCTATTTGATAAAATAATAAAACTGCACAAGCCTCATCAAAGCCCTCAATAGCATTTCCACTAATTCCTAAATAAATTGCTAGTGAAAAAGCACCAAGAGTTGCAATACACATTAAAAAATTTTCATCGAAAATTTGACCATGTAAAATATTACGAAATGCTCTCCATAAAATATCATAACCTATTATAATATAAACGATTAAATATAAAATAAATGGCAAAAACCAACCTAATTGACCCGAAATAATAGTTCCTAAATTTATCGTTTTATCAATGATTAAGATAATTATAAACATTGATAAAGCTATAAGGATACGAACTAAATTTTTCTTTTCCTTCTTACCCATAAACTTTATTTCCTAATACATTCTTTTTATAAAATGATTGTACAATCAGGTTCAATTCTTTTACAAGTTTTAATGACTTCTCTCATAATTTCATCCACTTTAGCATTATCTATTTCAATTGTCATTTTTTGTGTTATAAAACTAATATGAATTGAAGCTACTCCTTCAATTTTTGCTACAGCTCTTTCCATTTTTGCAGCACAATTAGCACAATCTAAATCTTCTAATTTATAAATTTTTTTCATCTAAATTCCTCTCATTCCGTGACGTGTTCAATCGCCATTTTATAAATTTTTAACACATGATCATCATCGAGTGAATAAAAAACTTCTTTACCAACTTTTCTTGATTTAATTAACCTTGCTAATCTTAAAACCTTTAATTGATGTGATATGGTAGATTTCGTCATCTCTAATAATTTAGCAATATCACAAACACAAAGTTCATCCTCAACTAAAACAGATAATATCTTTGTCCTTGTTTCATCTCCTAAAACTTTAAATAGTTCTGTAACAAAAAATAAATTTTCCTCACTAGGCATTAAATTTTTAGCATGTTCAATTTTATCATCATGGGTATAATTATTTTTGCAATCTAATAATTTATCACTCATCATATGCACTTCCTTTTTAATTAACAGTTGAATAGTTATTCAACCGTTAGTATTATAATATATTATATGCAAAATGTCAATTAAAATGATACAAATAACTTTATAAAAAATAAAAATCAAATAGAAGATTAAAAACACTTCTATTTGATTTTTTGCAAGTTAACTATCTACGCTCTTTAATACGAGCAGCTTTTGCTGATAACGAACGAATATAACTAAGTTTAGCTCGACGAACTTTACCAAGACGTACAACTTCAATTTTAGCAATCATTGGTGAATGAAGCGGAAAAATCTTTTCAACTCCAACTCCAGAAGACATCTTACGTACAGTAAATGTAGCACTGATACCTTCTTTACCATGACGATAAATAACAAGACCCTCAAAAACTTGAATTCTTTCTTTTTCGCCTTCTTTGATTCTTACGTGTACTTTAACAGTGTCACCAGCGCGGAATTCAGGAATATCAGTTTTCATATAACTTTTTGTAACCGCATTAAGTAATTGTTGACTCATATTTAACTCTCCTTATCATCCAAAATTCATACGTATACAACTTATTACTATTTATGGTATACCAGCGGAATATTGTGCTTTGATATAGTCGTAAGTACTACACCATTACGTATTATACCATATTTTTACTTATTTATCAAGTAATAAGATTGCTATTCTATGATTATTTTCTAGTATAAATAACTTGATGATGAGTAATATCCTTCATATGATGATCAAACATTTTCGCAATCATATCTTTTTTATACTCTAATGTATATGAATTCAAATAAATAACATCATAATCTTTTTCCAAAGCCCAATTAATTTCAGCCCATGGTGTTGAAAAATAATCTTCATTAATTTCGTTATCCCAATTATCTAAATAAGTATACATTAATAAAAAGCGATACAACGTTTTTTTATTATCAATTCTTCCCCATTTTTCCTCAAATTCATTAAATTGCCATTCTGGAACCATTTTTTTAATTCGATCCCTTGTTGGTGCATCAATTGGCTCGGCTCCCTTAATTGGTGCTTTCATATCACGAATCACAATTGTTGTAAATTTTTTCATTTCATTAAAAATATTTTCATAATATTCTTGACTAATTTCATGCCATACACTACTAAAAATTATTAAACTTTTTTTAGGAGTATTTTCTAATAAAGCTAAAACATCTTCCCATTTAGAAGTAAAAGTAATCTCAGGAGAAATATTTTTAGCAATCATAATAATTTCTTCATTAATATCAAAGCCAACAAGTTTGGTGGCACTTCTATCTATTACTGACTCAATTCTTCTAAGTAGTCTACCATTAGCACAACCAAATTCAACTACTAAAGAATAATCACTTATATCAATATGCCTTAAAAAGAATAATTTATCTTCCATACCTTTTTCTAATTTTTTAATATAACCATTTAAATTTTTCATATATTCTTATCTCCTTCTAATATTATTATATCATATTTGGTAAAACTTGTAAATATGAAAAGTTTTCATAAAAACATTTTCATTTATATTTATGCTTTTTTAATACTTTTTATTAAAATTATGATATAATAAATGAACATAAGGAGAATATCATATGCTAAAAATTGGTGAAATTGGAAAATTTATTGTAAAAAGAGAAACAGATATCAGTTATACTTTAAGCCCTGATGATATTCACTTAACAAACTATGTTTTTTTGCATTTCAATCAGGCAACAAGAAAACTAAAAATAGGTGAAAAAATTGAAGCCTTTTTATATTATGATCAAAAAAAAAGACTTTGTGCGACAATGGAGAAACCACTGATTACAACTAAAAAATTAGGGTTTGTTGAAGTTGTTAATATTTGTGATGGAGGAGTCTTTGTTAATATTGGAATTGCTAAAGATATTTTACTTTCAAATGACTATTTACCTAATAATAAACTAGCATGGCCAAAAGTTTCCGAGAAATTACCATGTATCCTTAAGGCTAAAAAAGATCAACTGGTTGCTAAAATCATAAATAAAGATGACTTAAAAAATTTAAAAATAGAACCTCTCAGTACTAGAACAAAAGTAACAGCCACTGTTTGTAGGCTTTTGAGTGATGGAATTGGTCTTTATACAAATACTTTTCAGTACATATACGTACATAAAAGTATGATGAGAAAAAAATATCATTTAGGTGAAATCGTTGATGTTGATATTATTAATATTAATAAAGATGGGGAAGCTAATGGTAGTTTTATTAAACAAAAAGAATTGGCTAGATTTGATGATTCTAAAATAATTTTAAACTATTTAGAAACAATGGGTGGTATTATCCATCTTGGAAATGCTTCTTCTCCTGAAGAAATTAAAAAATTTTTCCCAATGAGTAAAAGTGCTTTTAAAAGAGCGGTTGGTGCTCTTTATAAAGATAAAATAATTGTAGTTGATGATTATTCAATAAAACTTTTAAATAAAAAATAAAATTATAAAAAACGGATATATTGTTTATGAATTTAATATATCCGTTTTTATTTATTTTATAGACTTCTTCAACATCCACAATCATCTTTTCCCGTGATAATTTCAAAATCGTTTTGATTTGCTTTCTCTAATCTTTGATATCCGCCAAGATAAATTATAACCGTTTTATAATTTACCTTTTTTAAAGCTTGTTGTAATTGTTGAACCCAACTGCCATCCTCATCTATAATAAAAATAGCTTTGTCTTTTGAATACATACTTTCTATTTTATAAATAAATTCATCAATATTCCCTTTTTCAATATCATAATTAATAAATCCTCGAAAATGACCTTTCGCAAAAGCTTCATCTAAATCTCTTACATCAATTAAACAATAATTTTTTTTATTAGAATCAATATATTTATATATTGCGTCTATAAAAGCTCGTTCTTCTCCTATTTCATAATCAGTCGTTTCTTTACAACTAGAAATCGTTACAAGCAGTATTAAAATCACGAAAATTAGACTAATCTTTTTCATTTTTAATCTCCTCTAACATTTTTATATCATTTTCTGAAAGAGTATATTTTGCAAGCAAATCTGGTCTTTGATGATAAGTTTTCTTTAATGATTGATATCTTTTCCACTTTTCAATATTAGCATGATGACCAGATAAAAGAATATCTGGTACTTTTTTATTATCGTAAATTGCTGGTCTTGTATATTGAGGATATTCTAATAACCCCATAGTAAATGATTCACCACTTCTTGACTCATCACCAATTACACCAGGGATCAAACGTGAAATAGCATCAACAAGTGCACAAGCGGGAATTTCACCACCAGTTAAGACATAATCACCAATTGATATTTCTTCATCAATATATTCTAAAATTCTTGCATCAATCCCCTCATAATGACCACAAATAATTATAAAGTGTTTATATTTGCTAAGAGTTTCAACTTTTTTTTGATTCAGTAAAATTCCACTAGGTGAAGTTAAAATTTTATGAGCCTTTTCAAAACCAACAATATCTTTCATTGCTAAGTGAATCGGTTCAACACTTATAAGCATTCCTGCTCCCCCACCATAAGAATAGTCATCTACGGTCGAGTGTTTATTAGTAGAATAATTACGAAAATTTATAATATTAATCTCAATTATCTGTTTTTCAATTGCTCTTTTAAGAATCGAACTAGAAATAATTCCCTCAATCATTTCAGGAAAAAGGGTTAAAATATCAAATCTTACTAACATAAATCTATTACCTTTACAACTATTTTATCTTCTAAAATATTTATAATATATTCATCAACAAAAGGAATTAATATTTTATCACCTTTCGTCCTTATTTCTAAAATGTATCCTTGTGGTACTTCAATAAAATCTAAAACTTCACCTAAATTATTGTCATTTTCATCAAACACTTTTAATCCAATTAAATCATCTAAATAATACTCACCTAAACCTAAAGTTGGCATATCCTCATATTTAGCATAAATATCACAACCAATATAATCAAAAACTAAATTAATATCATTTAGATTATCAATTTGAATTAAAATAGTTTTTTTATGAATTCTCATTGAAGTAACCACTACTTCCTTTGCTATCTTTTTATTTTTTAGATAAATATGCGCTCCTACTCTAAAACGATAATCAATAAAATCACTTTCAGAATAAATTTTTAATTCACCTTTTATTCCAAAAACACCTATGATTTTACCAATATTTATTAATCTATCGTTCTTCATTTGTCGCTACCTCTTTAAAATCTTGTTTATTGTGATACAATCTCATAATTAGTAATGAATTTAAAATTGCTAAAAGCGAGATTCCTACATCAGAAAAAATAGCAATACCAAGTGGTAGTTCCATTTTTTCACCATCTTTTGTAACAAAAAAACCCAATAAAATTGCGAGAATCATTACAATAAATTTAACTGTTAAACTTAAAATAATATTTTGAACTACTTTTCTTTTCGTATATTTTGCAATTTTAAATGCTTCGTTAATCTTTAATAAATTATCACCCATTATTACCATATCAGCAATCGCAATTGTTGCATCACTTCCCGTATTTCCCATTGCAATTCCGATATCTGCACTTGCAATAACAGGAGCATCATTGATACCATCACCAATAAAAATGGTTTTCCCAGTCGATTGCTTTTTTATTTCTTCTAAAATTTCTACTTTTTGATGAGGAAGTAATTCTGCATGATATCCATCAACATCAATTTGTTTAGCTACACTACTAGCAATTGCTACTGAATCACCAGTTAACATAAAACATTTTTTACCATATTTATGAAGATCTTTAATCGTTATAAGTGCCTCTTCTTTGATAACATCTCCAATTTCAACATATCCTTGATAAATTTTATTCTTTACAACGTGAACAATTAAATTACAACTTTCAATTTGAGGTAATTCAATTTTATTTGCATTCATCAATTTATCATTTCCTACTAAAATTTTATTACCATTGATTGTAGCTTTGGCTCCACCTGTAATATCTTGAAAATCTGTGATAATTTCTGGAAAAATTTTATCACGACCAAAATTATCAACAATTGAAATCCCAATTGGATGATTAGAATAATACTCAGCATGAATTAATAAATTTAATAGTCTTTCCTCCGTTAATTCTTCAACCATTGGGACAACCTTGACAACTTTAAAAACTCCTTTTGTAATAGTTCCAGTTTTATCAAAAACAACATTTTCTACCTTATTCAAAGTTTCAATATAATTACTTCCTTTAACAAGAATTCCTCTTCTACTACAAGTTCCAATTGAAGAAAAATAGCAAAGTGGAATCGATATAACAAGAGCACAAGGACATGATATTACTAAAAATTCCATTGCGGTATAAATCCAATGTCTAAAATTACTAGTATCAAAAATACTACCAATAACAGATATCACTAATGCTAAAATCACTACAATAGGTGTATAATATTTGGCAAAACTAGTAATCATTGTTTCAACTTTTCCTTTACTGCTAGTAGCATTTTCCACCAAATCCATAATTTTAGAAATCATCGAATCACCATATGGTTTGGTAACTTTAATTTCAATGATTTTCCCCATATTAACACTACCACTTAAAATTTCACTACCTACATCCACACTTCTTAACATACTTTCCCCTGTTAAATTTTTAGTATCAATATTGGTTTTACCATTGACAACAATTCCATCGGTTGGTATAATTTCACCCTTATTTACAATAACAATGTCACCAGGCATCAGTGTTTCAACATCCACTTCAGTTATCTCGGTATCCAACTTTAATTTTGCTGTCTTTACATCAAAATCTAACAAATCTTTGATAGAGCGCCTTGAATGATTAATTGCCTTATTCTGTAAGAATTCACCAACTTGGTATAAGGCAACAACCATTACTGCTTCACTTGCGTGAGATGTACAAAAAGCTCCAATACTTGCAACACTCATTAAAAAGGTTTCATCTAATATATGACCTTTAAATAAATTTTTAAAGAATCTTTTTAAAACAGAATAGCCAATTAAAAGATAAGGAACAATATAATAATAAAAAGGAATTGTAAGAAAGGCACTAATTATACTCATAATAATAAAAATAGTTAGGCCTAATGAAAAAGTAATAACAGTTTTTTTAGAAATTTTTTTCTCATCTTCAAAGCGTTGAAGTTTATGAATTTTGCTATCAATAACAACAATTCGATCATCTACATGATGAGCAATTCGATTCACATTTGCAAATAGATTATCCATAACATTTTTACTATAAGTCTCAATTATAAATCTACCAGTTGAGAAATCAACAATAATTTGTTCATAATCTAATGATTTTTTAGCAATTGTTTCAATTCTTGCCGCACAATGGGCACAATCTAAATTTTTTAAATATAAAACTTTACGATACTTTTCTTTATTATCAATCCTAATAATCATGGCCTTTTTTTCATATTCATGAATAGCTCTTAAAATCAGTTCTTCTATTTTAAATAATTCTTGTTCGGATAATTCTAAAACCGAATCGTACTCAATATGTATTACATTTTTACTATTCTCAATAGAGACTGATTTAATTGGATCAATCTTTTTGATTTCGTTGCATATTCTTTTAAAATTTTTATTTCCCGTAACTTTTAAAAGTTGATAATTCTTAACTTGAATCATTTTATCACCTCACTATTAAGAGTATGTTCTATAAAAGATTTAATTTTGTCATTCTTTAAACGATATATTATTTGTTTACCATATCTATTCGCTTCCACTATCTTCGCATCTTTTAAAAGCCTTAAATGATGTGAAGCTAAGGGTTGGCTTATTTTTAAATAATCAGCTAGTTGATTCACACTACTTTCTTGTGTTAATAAATATATAACTATCTCTAATCGAACAATATCTCCTAATAAATTAAGAGTTGTAGCTAAATTTTTTATTGAATTTACATTTATGGCTTCCATATTTTTTTAACCTCTATATATAAATATATGTTTATACGTTTATATATTATACCAATATATTTTTTTATTACAATTATTAGGCTTAATAAAAAGACATTTTATAAGAATTTTATCATTATAAAATGTCTTTATTTATAAAATGTTAATCCTCTTTTGCATCAAATTCTATTTCCAGACTTTGTTTTTGGCGAATAGCTGCCGCATGAGCTATCGTTCTAATTGCACTTGCAACTCGACCCTTTTTACCAATAACTCTTCCCAAATCATCTTGATGAACCAAAGCTTTAACTAAAACTTTATCTTCATCTATAAAACTAGTTGTGCAAACTTCATCAGGATGGGTTACAAGTGGCTTGATTAATTGGGCAACTAAGCTTTCATAATTAAGTTCAGCCATTTTTATCACCTATTCAGCTTTGGCTTTTTCTTCTAAGAATTTAACAATTAATCCTTCTTTTGTAAGTAGTGACTTAACAGTATCAGTTGGTTTTGCGCCTGCCTTTAACCACTTCATTACTTTTTCAGTATCGAATTTGATAGTAGCAGGATTAGTTAGTGGATTATATGTTCCCACAACTTCAATATAACGACCATCACGAGGATTGCGAGAATCGGTTGCTACAATACGATAAAAAGGATTCTTTTTTGATCCATATCTTTGAGATCTTAATCTTACCATGAATTTGTACCTCCTATATTTAATACAAAAATAGTATAGCATATTTAAAAACAAGTGTCAAGTATTTTAACTTGACACTTGTTAACTATTGAAATATTTAATCATACCATTAATAAAATCAATTTGTTTTTTTAAATTTGCAATTTTATCGCTTGATGTCATTTTTAAATTGGTTTTCACTTCTTTTTCAAAATCATTTATCGTTAAGGGATCTTGATTCAAATAAATATACCATTTAGGATTATATCTTAAATAATTAGTATAAATTTCACTTGAATAAATTTTATCTAAAACACTTTTTACCATTAATCCCACCAACTATTATAGTTATTATTATAAATTCCTGTCGGCTTACCTCCAAAACTTTGGGTAATCTGTAATACTTTTTGAATTGTGTTTAAAGTTTTACTTATTGAATCGGGATCAATTTTTTTCACATAATTAATTACGTTTTTGATACTTGTTTGTGATAATAAATCTTCAATTGTATTTGCGTTAGTTTTTGTTGTTTTATTTGCAATTGTTTGATACTTTTGCCACATTGGATCGCCTTCGCCTAATATTACCCAATTTTCATATACTTTTTGCCATGTATATGTACCATTTAAAACATCATCTTTGATGCCTGGATATCTTGCAACAAAATCTCTAAATTCATCCATTCTGCTTGCCATTTTAAATTCCTCCCTACTTTAATTTATTAATATTACAATTTTTTTGTGACAAAAGTTTGAAAAAAACATAGAATACAAGTGAAAGGAGAAATATTATGTTTCAATTTTTAAAAAAAAATGGACAAAGAAATAATAACTATAATCCATCATATCCTAATCCCTATCTAAATCAACCATATCAGCAACCTAACTATATGCAGCCAAACACCAATCAATATGATTTTAATATGATGAATACAGAAATAAATGAACTTAAGCGAGAAATTAATGATTTATATCAGCGCATAAATCGACTTGAAAGCTTTTTAGGAGTACGAGATAATAATCAATCTAATTCAAATTTTTCATAAGATGATAAATTGATATTCCCGTTTTATCGTAAAAATCTTTATTATATCGTTTTTCTAATGCAATACTATTAATCGTCATTCGGTATTCCAAATAAGACATTTTTAGTGTTTCAAAACTTATTTTATGCTTTACATATTTTAATACATTATTGTAAAAATTAATAATTTTAATAATTTCTTCCGTTGTAAAGATATCATAATCAATATTATAACTATCATTATTTTCTTTAATGTTATCAACCTTTAATTTTATATGTTTACTACTTTTCATATTATTCACCATATTTATTATAACACAAAAATTATCATTTAGGCAAAAGAATTAACACTACAAAGATTTATGCATACTATAAAGTAGAAACGAGACAGTTTCAAAAAAGGAGGGAAACTATGTATCAACCTAACTATGGTTATAATTGTTGCGCACAAACTAATCCTTGTTGTGGCACAGGCAACACATTTGGTGGTTACGGCTACGCTTTAATCCTTGTGTTATTCATTTTATTAGTAATTATTGGTACTGCACGTTGGTAATTTAAACCAAACTCTCAAAAAGGTTCTAATGGGAACCTTTTTTGATTAAATTACCATAAATAAACTACTTTAATTCAATTAAGTGAGTATAATGAAATTATCAATTTATTTGAAATTGAAAAAAAATATGCAAAAATTTAAATTACTATTGATTGTGTTTACAATTATTTGTACCTTACTAACTATAAAAACAAATGAAAAACAGATTATTAACGGATAAAGACTGGTTATAAAAATGTAAATTTTTGCAAATGATTAAAATATGACCAAACAAAGTACTAGTAGAAACCATATCTAATGAAACTATTAATAAAATATTTACTAAAATTAACAATTATGAAATTACCTTATATTTATTAAATAATCAAGTTTGAACCAAAATAAAAACTATACCTTTAGATGAATATATAAATCATATAGTTAGTAGCCTTACAAGTATGGGAACAAAAATAAACCAATTTACAATTAACCAATTGAATATAACTTTAGATAATAGATTTTTAGTAAAATCCCAAATAAATGTTACAATGTCATTTACAATAAATGGCATAAATTCTTTAATTAAACATTCTAATGTTATTATTTATAATAATATCGGTTCAACTATGTAAATCATCCAATAGAATTAGATTCGTAAACTTAAAAAATAAATTTAAACTTAATCTGAGTTTTTTCAAATATTAAGTCTTTTTTATTTCTTTTATTCATTTTTTTTAGTATAATTAATTTAAAGAGGTAACTAAATTATGATTTTAATGAAAGATATTATTAAAGAAGGAAATCCTATTCTTCGCCAAAAATGCTGTGATGTAGAATTTCCTTTAACAGAAACAGATGAAAAAACAATTAAAAATATGATTGAGTATTTAATAAACTCTCAAGATGATGAACTTGCTAATAAATATAATTTAAGACCTGGCGTAGGACTTGCGGCACCCCAAATTGGAATAAATAAAAAAATATTAGTTATTCTTGCTTATGATGAAGAAGGAAATCTTCATTTTTATCCCATGATTAATCCTAAACTTTTAAGTTACTCTGAGGAAAAAACTTATTTAGAAGGTGGCGAAGGGTGTCTTTCTGTTGATCGCGATGTCAATGGATATGTGCATAGAGCTAAACGGGTCACTGTCGAAACGTATTTATATAATCATGGAAACCTTGTTCACACAAGGTTACGACTTAAAAACTATATCTCAGTTGTTTTTCAACATGAATACGATCATTTAAACGGCATCTTATTTGTAGATCGTATTAATCACCAAAATCCTTTTGAAATTTTGCCTAATTCAACTGCGGTCAAATTTAAAAATAACGATGCATAAACAAGTATATATCATAAAAACAATCTTCCTAATTTTTATAAGAAGATTGTTTTTATATTATGCAATATAATACTTCACAGGTGATGTATACCATCCCTTTGATACAATAATTTGATTTAAAGTATCAGATAGTCTTTCTTTAACAATGATTGACATTAAAATATATTTTTTTTCATATATTTGAATATTATCATATTTTAGAGAAAGAAGCAATATCTGATTGTCATTATCAAATTGAATATATACTTTATTCGAATTATATTCAAATTTTCTATTTTTCAAATCTATTTGATAAATATCATTTAAAACTTCAGAACCTATATTCGTATTATAAAAACATAATTCTATAATATAATTTCCATCTAAATCTATATTATTTAAAATTATCAAAAAATCACAGTTTGTTTGATAAACATTATATTGAATATTCGCCTCACCATACATTACAATAAATTCTTTTTCTAAAAATGCATCATTATAGTTCGATATTTTTTTAACCATTTGAGGTTTAGATAAAATTGATGGATAATAGTAATTAGGTCTTTTCATTCTATTATTATCATTATACTGTACTATTCTATTCTTTTTTGAATACATACCTTCTTTTATATCTAATGCTAAATAATCAGAATCATATTCTTTTTGCATTTTATTATGATTATTAATCATATCACTTTGATTTACATATTTCAATATAGGTGAAAATTTATTTAATGTTGCTATAAAATATAAAAAAATATGTTCACTTTTATTTTGTTTAAAGTAATGCAATAATACATCCATATCAATGTTATTTTTATTTCTTTTATAAAATATTATTGATTCATAAATATCGATGAAATAATAGCGATTAAGAATACCATAATAAAGTATTATTACTAAGTGCAATCATAGATAAAGGGATATTAAATATAGTCGAAGAAAAATCATTTATATTATTGCAATATACATCTATTCTATTTTGTTTAGTATGGATTATATATTGAATTATAACTAATTCAATATTAAAAACATCTTCTTCATAACTAATTTGGCAGTATTTTGAAAGAGAAAGGTGATTTATAAAATGAAAATTAATTTTATAATGTATTTTTCCTTTAGTAATACATGAATCTAAATCTTTAATTTCGATCTCACTTTCAAAGGTATACTCACATATTTTATATAGCATCTTCTAATTCCTTTATAATTTTAAAAATGGCATTTTGCTTATGAAACATATCAGCATATTTACCATTTTTTTGAATTAAACTATTATGATCACCTTGTTCCATAACCATTCCCTCTTCAATATATAAAATATTATTACACATAATTGCCGTTGTTAATCGATGAGTAATAAATATAATTGTTTTATTGTTTATTTTATTAAGAATTTGTAAATTCAATTCATATTCGGCAACTGGATCTAATGAACTATTAGGTTCGTCAAATAATGTAATGGATCCACCAAGCGTTAATGCTCTTATTATGGCCAATTGTTGTGACTGACCACCTGAAAAATAAATACCCTTTTCATCAAATTCTCTATTTATATATACATCTTGTGGATTACCAAATTCGGATATATATTGATTCAAATGAAACATTTTGAGTAAATTATTCACAATTTCTTCATCTTTTTTATTATACTGATTCATCATAATATTCTCAAATACTGTAAATGAGTATATATTATAATCTTGCATTAAAACTGAAAAACATTTTCTAAGACTTACAATATCATACTTTTTAATATCAACATCATCAATTAAAATTTGACCTGATGTTACATCGTATAATCTCAATAATAATTTGACAATTGTACTTTTACCCACACCATTTCTTCCAACGATTGAAACTTTTTCGCCTTTTTCTATTTTAAAATTTATACCTTTTAAAATTATTTTTTCATGATTAGGATATTTAAACCAAACATCCTTAAATTCTATAGTATGGGAACAATTAGAATCTAATTTTAAATCACTAGTATAATTTTCGATTTCTATTTTGCATTCTAATATTTTTTTTAAATGTGAAACATAGTATTCACCTTGAAATTTTAAGTCTTCTAGTGAATTACTAAGAATACCAATGTAATTTGAAATTGATAATACTGAAGTTATGACTAAAGAAAAGTCACCTACTGAAAGTTCTTTTCTAATCACTACCAAAAAAGCAATATAAATAAATAATCCAATGACAATTAAAAAATCTCTAATAAATGAGACAAAATATTTTAATCGCCAATATCTTCCATTTGTATTTTTATAAAATTTATATTTTTTATTGAAAGCATAATTAATTTTATCAATCAAAAAATTTGTTAAATTAAAAATTCTTACTTCTTTGGCGTATCTGACCTCATGAGAAATTTTTTTAATATAATTTGTACTTCTATTGATAGTTTCTTCTGCTTCATATAATTTAGAAGATAATTTTAAAGATTTATTTTGATCATAAATTGTAATTATAGCAATTATAATAATAAATAAAACAATATATATATTTAAAAAAGAGACAACCATTAATGAAATTATTAAATTTAGAACCGATGAAATAATATCTTTAAGAAAATCTAAGTAATTTAAAGCCTTGGAATCGGCCATTTTTAAAGCTTTAGTATAATCATCATAAAATTTTGTATCTTCATAATTTTTTAAATCTAATTGAGTTGCTTTTTTAATAAATATATTTTGTAAACTATTTCGCATTTGATATTCTTTTCTAGGAATCAAAACATTAACTACTAATAATTGAAAAGAAAAAATAATTTGTGTAATCAATTGTAATATAACAATAGTAAAAATAATATCCCTAAAAGAATTGTTTGATAATAATTGATCGATTATAATTTTTAATGAAAACATATTGATTAAAATGGAAAAACAAGATAATAGTATTTCAATAAGTTTTAAAGTAAATAAACTTTTATCACTTTTCCAAATAAAAGATATCATATATTTTGCATCACTCAATGCATTTTTTATACTATATTTTTGACGCTTCAATTTTTTCTTTTTCATTTTCTTCTTTTCTCATCAAATACTTTATTCTTAAATACAACAAATCATCAAGTATTGTAAAAGCAATATGACAAGAATCCTTTCCTGTTTCTAATCGATTAACAGGACATCCTTGACCACAACATAATGGTAAAAACTCACAATTATTACATTTTTCTTTTAAGGAATATGTCCCATTAGGTAAAATAAATTTTGCCAATTTAGCTCTATCTATCTCAATTCTACCATTTTCAATCGTTCCAACTATATTAAATTTATCTTTTATGCTATTTTCTTCATTACATTTTCGCAATTTACCATCGATTCCCAAAGTAAAAGAATATGGCTTAGAAGCATAACATACTCCTTCATAGGGAAAAAAGATACTACAATTAGCAATGGGGTCTAATCCATATTGAATTTTCTTTTCTACTAAAAATTTTAATGCAAAAGGCTCTAACCGGTAGTCAACTACATCTAAATTTTCATCATTTTTTCCACCCCATTTCCCAATTGAATGAAAAAATATCAAAAATCTTTCATCAAGCTCTAATGTTACCTTTTTCAGTAACTCATCTATATTTTCAATCACCTCATAATTATAATTTACCCTTAAATAGACTGTAAATTGTTTATCATTATGAGCTTTTAAATTTTTTAAATTGCGAAAAATTAAATCCCAAGTCCCTTTTCCATCAATTGTTGGTCTATTCTTATTATAATTTTCTTTACTTCCATCTATTGTAATTTGAAAAAAATTAAATTTATTTTCTAATAAAAACTGAATATTGTTAGGAGTTAACAAAGAACCATTTGTTGTTATAGCATATTCATATTCAATATTATTTTCTTTAAAAAAGGTTTCAACTCTAAAGTAATCTTTTTTATCATATCAAATGACATCATTGGCTCACCACCAAACCATTCTATTCTAAACTTTTTGAGTCCATTTTCAAAATGGTATACTTTAACTGCTTTAATAAAGTTTTTTATAGTATCTTGAGAAAAGAATTTTTTATTATGTGATTGATAGCAATAAATACAATTAAAATTACAAATATTATTTGGCATTAAAATAAAACTTAAATATGATGAATCAAAAAAAGTTGTATAATATGTCGCAAGCACCTCTGCTACTTCATCCATATTAGAATCATATAAAAAGATTTTTCTTATTTCTTTATTTGTAATTTTATCAAAATGATGATTTACTAAATATTTAAAATCATCATTCATTTCATTTTTTAAAGCAAAAACTTGTGCACCATACTTTAAATTATAAATTAAATATCCCTCATTATATTCCCTAATTTTTGTATACCTTGATAATTCCATTTATTTTTATTCCTTTCTTTTTTATAAAAAAAGTATAATAAAAATTTATTATACTTTTATCCCTAAACTAACTAGCAGCACACACACCATCACAAGGACAATTCTTCTTACAATCACAATTGATTTTACATCCACAACGAACATCAGATGCAGATGTAACAATTGAAGATAATGGTTTAACAAAAAACATATTTTTCTCCTTCTTTTTGATATATTTTAAAAATACTTTTGTATTTCTTATATTATAAATATAGTAAAAAAGAAAAATGTGTCGAACTTTGTATATTTTGACTAAAATAAAAAATACTAATCGCTTTAGACTATTAGTATTTTTTGATTTATAGAGAGTATAATTATTAAACTATTTCTTTTATTAAATCAAGATTTTGAAAAAAATTTAGAATAAGACCAATTAAAAAACTTGTTAGATTTAAAATAAATGATATTTTTATAGCTTTTTTAAAGTTCTTAAAATATATCATGTAAAAACAACCTTCAATCAAAAAAATTAAAATTTCTAAAATTATACATATCGTTGCATAAAACAAATATGTTTGGAAAGGATAACTTAACAAAAAAGAATTAAGAGCAAGATTGGTTATTGTATTTATGACTATAGATAATACATATATTCGATAATCCTTATATCCTAAAATGAATAACATCAAATTTTCAATTATTAAAGTCAAAATTAATGCATATATCATAACCTTTTTTCAACTTTCCAATTCACATATAAAATTATAAAAATAGTCAGAATTATTGAAACACACAAAAGGGGAAGATATGAAAGATTAAGATATAAATATAATTCTCCAATTAAATAACCTATAAATAAAACCGAAGCTAAAAGTCCAAAACTAAACCCCTCATAATATTTCAAAATTTTATTTGATAAAAATAAAGTAAGTGGCATTGTTGTATTAAATAAAAGTGTAGCAAAAAGGTAAATATATAAATTATTTCTAAAGAAAAAATAGCCCACTAAAGATAAGGGAAGTGTAAGAATTACAGTCCATCTAATACCTATAAAATCAGCTATAATTCCACCAAGTGCCTTACCTAAACTAGAAAAGATAGCGATTGCAATTAACATATTAGGTGTTGCCTCAAACAATGGAATTGTTGTCTTTCCCATTATAGCTCTAATTGTTACCGCAATTACTAACAGAATGATTAATCTAATCTTTTTTTTATCTAATATTTTAAAAGATGGTTTTTGTTCAACATTTATTATTTCATCTTTTAGAAAGTGGCAAATACACCCTAAAATAAGAGTTAAAACAACAAATATTTTTAATATACTACTTTTATATACATATGTTCCTAGTGCAAGCCCACAAGCACCAAGTGAAACAAAAAGACCAAGATAGGTAAGTCTACCACGAGAAAGATAGATACTATATTTGCCACCCACGATATGAAAAATAGCGTTGCCAATTCCAATTAAAAACAAACTCAAATATCTAGGTAAAGAAAAGGCAGAACCAACAACCAACATAATTAAAGAAATAGTTAAAAAAATATTTTCTCTACCTATTTTATCCATTATATAACCAAATAGTGGTTGCGATAAAAAGGCTAAAGTATTATAACCAATAAAAACAATAACAATAATCGTATTAGATTCAGTAATATAAAGTCTATTAAAGACAGTATATGCACATATTCCATCAACTAATAAATGAAGAAAAGAAAGTAACCAAACTTTTACTTTTAATGATGTGTTTATTTTCATTTTCAAATACTTTGATAGTAGGCATAAATAACAATACTTCTACTTTTTTCAATTTTACTTTTTATATTCAGTTTTATATCCTCATTTAGACCATCTGTTTTATAATCGTCATATTCAACCCTTTTTTTAGAATAGCCAATAAATTGATATCCAGCAAGTTCTTTCGGAGCATTTATTGAACTTTCATAAGTTTCAAAAAGCGTTGTTACATACTCTTCCCTTTCACCAATACTACCATCTTGAATTGTAATAACCTCAATTTTAACTTTGGCAAGTTCTGATGTTTGTAAAAAGGTATCCAATTTCTCATTTTCAATAAAAAGTGGATAATATTTGATTGAAGTATAAGAAGTGCCTTCAATTTTTTCACTGAGTTCTAAAAAAGTTTTATCTATTTCTAATGCCAAAATATCATCAATGGTTTCAAATGAATGATTAGTTGAAATCCATCCTAAAAAAGTATACCCCTCTAAAAACATTTCATCATATTGTGAATAATAATAATCAGAATATCTAGATAATTTTTCTTCTTGTTGTAAACTAAACTTAGAACCATCGTAATTATAAATCACAATATTATTATAAATTGGTCTACAACTCATTACATCTAAATAAGTAAATAACATCATAAACATCATAAAACAGCCTTTAACTAATGTCTTCATTTTATCTCCTTTATATTTATACTTCAATTATAACAAACTTAAATTTATTTTTCAATAAAAAATTATAAATTTATTTCTAAAACAACGGGAGCATGATCACTACCTAAAATATGCGTCATAATATCAGAATCTTTGATATGCTCTTGCAATTGATTAGAAACAATAAAATAATCTATACGCCAACCTATATTTTTTTCTCTTGCCAAAAAACGATAACTCCACCATGAATATATTACCTTTTGAGGATATAGATACCTAAAAGTATCTGTAAAGCCACTTGACAAAAGTAAACTAAATTTATCTCGTTCTTCCCTAGAAAAACCAGGATGAAACTGATTTTGTTGAGGATTGGCAAGATCAATGTCCTCATGAGCAACATTTAAATCGCCACAAAGAATAACTTCTTTTTTTTGTTTCAGTTTTACCAAATATTCTCTTAAATCATCTTCAAATTCCATCCGATAAGCAATTCTTTGCAGACCTTCTTTACTATTTGGCGAATAAACTGTAACAAAATAAAAATTATCATACTCTAGGGTAATTACTCTTCCTTCATCATTGTGTTTATCTAATCCTATACCATATGTAACATTTAAAGGCTTTTTCTTGGTATAAATTAATGTTCCACTATAACCTTTTCTAATTGCACTATTAAGATAGTAATAGTAACCTTTTTTTTGCAAATCTGCTTGTCCATCTTGCATTTTGGTCTCCTGAACAGCAAAAATGTCAGCATCCATTTTATCAAAAAATTCATTAAAGCCTTTATTTATACAAGCCCTAAGGCCATTTACGTTCCAACTAACAAATTTCATTTTTTCCTCTTCTATAATAAATTTAATTTCTTTATCGCTTTATATAAACCATCATTAGATATATCATCAGTAATCATTGTTGCATTCTTTTTAGCAAGCATACTACCATTACCCATTGCAACACTAGTTCCTACTTCTTTAAACATGAAAGCATCATTGTCACCATCGCCAAAAGCATACATATTCTCTTTTTGATAGCCCATAATATCAGCAATTTTTTTAATGCCATTGGCTTTAGATAAACCCCTTGGTAAAACATCAGCTCCATAATTACCCCAATCAATAAAATCTAAAGTTGTGAATTCTTTCCGATATTCATCAACAATATCATTACTAGCAAAAAGCCAAATTTGCAAGACTTCTTTTGATGTATCAAATGGTTGATGATTAAGATTTTTAACTTGAGCCTTAATATAATTTGTAAAGTTATGATAACTTTCCTCAGTAAAAAAGTTGATAACAATATCATCCTTCAAAATAAGACCAAGTGAAATATTATTTTCACTTGCACGCTTTAATAGTTGCTCTATTACTTTTTTATCTATCATATCACCATAATATATATCATCATTAATATATATTTCTTGACCATTGGTTAAATTCATTCCTTTAAAATATTTTTCATAAGGTTTAAGAGTACCAAGTGTAACATAAGATCTGCCCGATGATAAATATAAATCATAGTTTTGTCTTTTTCTTAATTCCTCTAATATATATTTTGTTGATGGCAAAATTGATTTAGTTTTACTATCAAATAAAGTTCCATCAATATCAAAAAATAGAGCTATTTGTTTATGCATATATGAACCTCAATATTTTCTTTGTTTCAAATTATAGCATAAAATATCCTTAATTTCAACAAGTTGACTTTTAGTTAAAAATAGTGTATAATAATTTGATATTATAAAAATTTTATGAAAGGATTAAATTTGTGAAAAATAATACAACTTTACAAAAAGGTAAAAAAACTAATAATGATATCAAACTTTATTCTCTTGGTGGCCTTGGCGTAGTTGGAATGAATATGTATATCGTTGAATGTAATGACGAAATTATTATTATGGATGCCGGTATTTTGTTTGCGGACGACGATGTCCATGGTGTTAGTTACATTATCCCTGATTTTACATATTTAAAACAAAATCAAAAAAAGATTGTCGGCTTGTTTATTACTCATGGTCATGAAGATCATATTGGTGCTATTCCTTTTTTATTAAAACAAGTAGAGATTCCAACTATATATGCAAGTGGCATTGCAATTGGCATTATAAAAAATAAGATGTTAGAGTTCAGTAGTATTAATTATAATCTAAAAGAATATACTGAAAGTTCTATCTATAAATATAAACATTTTGAAATTTCTTTTTTTCGCACCAATCATAGTATTCCTGATTCTTTTGGAATTGCCATTAAAACACGCCTTGGCTATATTGTCAATACTGGTGATTTTAAATTTGATTTTATGCCGATAGGTGAAAAATCAAATTATTATAAAATGTCTTCTCTTGGTAAAGAGGGTGTTCTTTGTTTAATGGCTGATAGTACAAATGCGAATATTTCCCAATTTTCTTCAAGTGAAAAGAAAGTAGGTATTACTTTGATGAATCTCTTCTCCCAAATTGAAGGAAGAATTATTGTTGCAGCCTTTGCATCAAATGTTTATCGAGTTCAACAAATAATAGAAGCATCAATTGCTTCAGGTAGAAAAGTTGTTGTTTTTGGTCATAGTATGGAAAAAACGATTGAAATTGCCAGTAAATTGAAATATATCACATATCCTAAAGGATGGGTTTTAAATTCAAGAGAACTAAAAAAACAAAATACCGACTTTATTACAATTCTTTGTACTGGTTCTCAAGGTGAGCCCATGGCAGCCTTGTCAAGAATTGCTAATGGAACCCATAAACAAATTAAATTATTGCCAAATGATACTGTCATTTATTCGAGTAAAGCTATTCCTGGTAATGAATTATTTATTAACCGCAACATCAATAAACTAGTTCATGCAGGTGCCCATGTTATTCAAAATAGTCCTCTAACAGATACTCACACAACTGGTCATGCTTCACAAAATGAAATTAGAATGATGCTTTCTTTTATGCAACCAAAATATTTTATGCCCGTTCATGGTGAATATTTGATGTTAAAAGAACATGCTAAGATTGCTAGTGAAACTGGTGTTAAAAAAGAAAATTGCTTTGTCCTTGATACTGGTGATGTCCTTACTTTTAATGATAAAGGGGCAAAAGTTTTCAAGAAAAAAATTCCTGCATCAGAAGTATACATTGATGCTTCCTTAAGTGATGTTGATAGTAATATTTTAAAGGAAAGAAAACATATGGCAGATGAAGGACTTTTAACAATAACTTTTACTATTACAAAAAACAAGCGTTTAATAGGTAATGTGGTTGTTAAATCTAGTGGCTTTGCAGACTTTGAATCATCTAAATCATTAGAAAATAGTATTCGCCAAAAAACTCTTGATCTTTTTACTAATAGTCTTAAAGAACATAAAAATATTAACATTAGAGTTCTTGAAAAACAAGTTATTACAGGACTTAGTCAATTTATTTATCAAAAGATTGAACGAAGACCTCTTATTGTACCTGTTATTAATGTTATTAATAATTAAAAAATAAAATGATTACAATAAAACCAATTTACTTAAAAATTAAGTTGGCTTAATTGTAATCATTTTTTATTCAATATTGTTATTTAATTCCTCTTGAAAAAGATGAAAAACACCTGATGTGACAATCGAATCATTTAAAGCATTATGATCTTGTTCAGTTTTGGCTTTTGTATTAAATAATTGATAGGCATTAAATAATCCTATATCAGTTTTAATTCCATAATAATTCTTAATAATTTGCATTAAATTGACAAATTTTTTTCTATCCGCAAGCGGTTTTAAATTGTTAATTTGATAAAATGAATCAAGCATTATAATATCATTGCGACCCCATACATAAATTGTTGGTTGATATAGTGATAAAATATCTTTAAATTTATTATAAAACTTATAACAAGAAGGTGCATTTCTAATCGATTCTTCAGTTGTTTTTAAAAATTCAGCCGTTCTTGAATTAATGCCAATTTGATGTTTAGGTTTTATCATTCCCCAATCTGTTGAAATTGCATTACCATCACTATCTTCTAAATAAAATCCATATTGAATAATTTCCGAAACAAAACCACCACCATGACTATATCCATGGGGAGGCATTGTAAATTCTAAATCTAAAAACATTCGATATCCATCTCGATTAAGAATTTTCTTTACACCTTGCTTAATTGTTGAAAGATCATAATAGATAATCGTCTTTCTTGGAAGATGCCTCATCATTTTAACAAAACTAATAACTTCATACACTTTATATCCGCTTTGTTCAATTCTTTCATCTTTGCAAGTGAAGTGAACGACTAGTCCTTCACTTATATATGGTTTAAATTTTTTATATTGACTTCTTGATAAATAAAACATTTGTACTTTATGATTTAAAAGAATCTCAAAAATTCTTGTATCGTCGCTAAAGCCTCTTATAGTGCCATATACCAGTCGCATACTTTCACTCCTTTCGACAAAATCATAATGTTATTTCATGCATTTTTATTAGTTCTAATATTGCTTGGCTTCTTCCCTTAACCCCTAACTTTTGAATTACATTTGATATATGATTGCGAACTGTTTTACTACTAATATTCAATTTTGTGGCGATCTCTTCGGTATCATTGTTTTGAATTAATAGTTCAAAAATTTGTCTTTCTCTAATTGTTAAAAACCTCTTTATCGGCATTTTCTTCCCACACTTTCATTGGTATATTATGCTTAAAATTAATTAGAGGTTACTTGATTGATTTAATTTTAATAAAAGGTTTCTCGCAACATCATTGGGAAATCCTAATGACTTTAATTTATCAATTGAAGCACTCTTAATATCCTCAATCGTTTCAAAATAGGTTAGTAAAATTTCTTTGCGTTTTTTGCCAATTCCTTCAATTTCATCTAGTACTGAATTTAAAGCCTTTTTATTATGCGTTTTTTGAAAAAAAGTTATGGCAAAACGATGTACTTCATCTTGCATTGATTCTAGTAATAAAAATAAATCACTTTTTTTGTCAATTGTAATTTCTTCATATTTCGTCGTCATTAAGGCTCTTGTTCTATGTCTATCATCTTTTAAAAGGCCAATCAAATTAATTTCATCTTCAATATGCAGTTTTTTTAAAACAGTATAAGCAGCTTTAATCTGTGTTTTACCACCATCTACAATAATTAGAGAGGGTAATTTTTCTTTTTCTAAAAGAAGTCTACGATATCTTCTTTCAATAACTTCCATCATTGTATGATAGTCATCTGGTCCATCTACAGTCTTAATCTTATATTTGCGATACTCTTTGGGTACTGATTTACCATCAACATATTTAACCATTGCACTTACAGCACTAGCTCCTTGAATATTAGAATTATCAAATAACTCTATTGTTTTAGGATATTCAATATTTAATATTCTAGCAAGCTCTTGTAGTGGTACCATTGTCTTAGATATTTCAATTAAGCGTAATTTTTTTAAATTATCAATGTTATTTTTGGCATTTTCCATTACATTTTCTAATAACTGCTTTTTAATACCCTTGACAGGAGTTGTCATCTTAATGTTTAATAATTCTTCAATGATTTCCATTCCTTCAAGGTATGGTACAATAATTTCTTTGGGATGAATATTTGAACCACTATCATAAAATTGATAAATATATGATAATACAGCATCATCAACATTTTCTACCAAATCAAAAATTTCACCATTACGTTCAATAATTTTTCCAAGACGCATATGAAGAACTTGAATTGATATCATACCATCTTTTTGAAAATAGCCAAAAATATCCCTAGGAATATTATCATTTAATTCCATTGTTTGTTTTTCCACCACAGTATCAATTGATGTTAATAAATCTCGATATTCAATTGCTTCTTCATAGCGCATTTGCGTTGATGCATCCATCATTAACTGATTAATTCTTTCAACAAGTTCAGTATTATTACCATTTAAAAAACGTACAACACTTTTAATATTTTCATCATAGTCACTTCTTTTAATATCATTTTCACATGGAGCAAGACATTGGCCTAAATGAGCATATAAACATCTTTTTTTCGGAATATGATTACATTTTCGAAATGGATAAACTTTATTTAAAATCTCAACAATATCTTTACAAGCTTTTGCATTAGGATAGGGACCGAAAACATATTGATTTTTTTTTCTAAATTCTTTTTTAATATCTCTCGTATATAAAATACGAGGATTTTCTTCTTTAGTTAAAACAATATAAGGATAAGTTTTATCATCCATTAGTAAAATATTATATTTAGGTCGATTTTTTTTAATAAAATTAGATTCTAATAAAAATGCTTCTAATTCAGAATGGGTAATAATATATTCAAAATTAACAACATCTTGAAGCATTCTTGTTGTTTTGGCATCATGACTTCCTGTAAAATAACTTTTTAGACGATTTTGTAATATTTTAGCCTTACCAACATATATAATTTCTCCATCTTTATTATACATTTGATAACAACCAGGCTTCTTGGGCACAAGTGATAGTTTTGTTTTAATTCTTTCTAAAATTTCTTCATTTTGCGACATATATCACCTATACAAGTACTTCCCCTTTTAAAAGGGGAAGTATCTATTTTTTTAAATTTTCTAAAATTTCATTTATATGATTACCATAAGCTAAAGATTCATCATATTTAAAACGAAGTTCAGGTGTTTTTCTCAAATCAATTCGCTTAGCAAGTAGACTTCTTAAATATCCTTTAGATTTCTCTAAATCTTCTTTTGTTGACTCAATTTCTCCTAAATTTCCTAAAACTGTATAATAAACAGTTGCAATTGATAAATCATTAGTTAATGAAACTTTAGTAATTGAAACATATTTTAATTTATTATTATTTGTACTATCAAAAAGAATATTTGCAAGTTCCCTTTCAATAATCTTTTCAACTCTTTCAACTCTGTATGCCATTAGTTACTCTCTTTCTGCTTCTTCCATAATAAAGCATTCAATTATATCTCCCACTTTTATATCGTTATAATTTTCAATTGTAATACCACATTCATATCCTGACTTAACTTCTTTAACGTCATCTTTAAAACGACGAAGACCAGCCATCTTACCAGTATAAATTACAATACTATCACGAATTAAACGAACACCACCATTTCTAAAAATAGTTCCACTTGTTACATAACTTCCTGCAATTGTACCAACTCTACTAACCTTAAATATTTCCCTAACCTCAGCTTGACCAGTAATTTTTTCTTCAAATACTGGGTCAAGAAGACCTTTAACCGCTTTCTCAATATCTTCTTGAAGTTTATAAATAATATTGTATAAGCGAATTTCAACGCCTTGTTCTTTAGCAAAATCACTGATTTGCGATGTTGGACGAACATTAAATCCTACAATAATAGCTTTAGAGGCAACCGCTAAGATAATGTCATTATTTGTAATACCACCAACACGAGCTCCAATTATATTAATATTAGTACCATCAATATTAATTTTTTCAAGTAATCCCTTAATAGCTTCAATGGAACCTTGAACATCGCATTTAATGATTAAATTAAGCGTTTTATCAGCATTTTCATTCTTAAATAAATCTGTTAAAGACGCTGCTTTGCCAACACCTTTTTCTTCATTAAATTTATTTTGAGCCCGAACTTCTGCTATTTCTCTTGCTTTTCTTTCATCATTTAAAACCATAAACTTTTCTCCTGCAAAAGGTACTTCTACAAGACCTGTTACTGATACTGGTTTAGATGGTCCTGCACTTGAAACTGATCTTCCAAGTTCATCTTCCATTGAACGAACTTTACCATATGTTGTACCAACAACAATGATATCACCAACCTTAATAGTTCCATTTTGAACAAGAAGAGTAGCAATTGGACCCCGTCCTTTATCTAGTCTTGCTTCAATTACGGTTCCAATACCAAGACGATTTGGATTAGCTTTGTAATCCTTTAAATCACTTACAAGAATAATCATTTCTAATAATTCATCAACGCCTTTGCCAGTTAGAGCAGAAATATTAACGAAAATGGTATCACCACCCCAGTCTTCACTAACAAGACTATATTCCGTAAGTTCAGTTTTAACTCGATCAGGATTAGCACCTGGCTTATCCATTTTATTTACCGCAACAATGATTGGTACTCCTGCTGCTTGAGCATGCTCAATAGCTTCTTTCGTTTGTGGCATTACACCATCATCTGAGGCAACTACAAGAACAACAATATCAGTAATTTGTGCTCCTCTTGCCCTCATTTCAGTAAATGCCGCATGTCCTGGTGTATCAATAAAAGTTATTGTTTTATTATTTTTAACAACTTGATAAGCTCCGATATGTTGAGTAATTCCTCCAGCTTCTCCTGTTACCACATGGCTAGAACGAATGGTATCTAAAAGCGTCGTTTTTCCATGATCAACATGTCCCATAATTGTAACGATTGCTGGACGACTGACTAAATCTTCTTCTTTATCTTCTACTTCTAATTCATCAAAGCGTGTCATATCCGTAATTTTTTTATCTTTCAATTCAAAATCATACTCAATAGCAATAAGTTCTATTGTATCACGATCTAAAGTTTGAGTAGCACTAGCCATAATCCCCATTGATACAAATAGTTTCTTAACAAGTTCTGTAACACTCACACCAAGCCCGTTAGCAACCTCCATAACACTCATACCATTTTCATAGTATAAAACATGATCTTCTAACTTATCCGTACTAGGCATATTACTTGTACGTTTTTCTTTTTTAGCATTATTATTCTTATTTTTGTTGCTATTTTTTTTGCGTTGTTTCATATCTGTAATATTTTCTGATGAGCCTGTTTTTTTAACCCTAGAACTCCTAGTTTCTCTTGTTAAATTATACTCGTCTTCTTCTAAATAATCACCATATTTTTCTAATATTTTCTCATCAACTCGAGGAACAATAATCTCTTCAACATATTTTGGTCTTGATTGTGGTTTGACACTTGTTTTGGGTTGCTGTTTATTATTATTATGTGAATTATTATTTGTTTGTATTACAGAATTTTTTTGATTTTCCTTCTTCTCAGATGATTTTAAAGAATTGGAAACAGGTTTGGGATTATTTGATATAGAACTCTTTGATGATTTTTGATTAGAAAAAGATTTTGATTTTAATTCATCTTCTTGTTTGTTTGAACCAATTCTAACAGCTGGTTTATTTAATGATTTGGGTTTATTTGATTTAAAAGGATATGCAACACCATACATTTTTGCAAGTTTTTTCTCTAAATCTTTGGAAACCTCATACTCTTCAGTTATTTTTTCGGTAAAAATAACGTTTGATAATTTGTTAATTAGTTCAACCGTAGTTGTCTTTAAATTTTCTGCAAGTTCTTTAACTTTCATTAAAAGTCACCTCTTTCTATTTCCTTTTTTAAAGCCTTAGCAAATCCTAAATCAGAAATTCCAATTATCTTAATAATTTGTATGCCAAGAGCCTTTGAAAGTTCCTCTGTAGAATATTTATTTATTATAGGTACTTGATAAAAATAAGCTTTTTTATCAATTTTATCATATGTAGCATTAGATGCATCATTTGCTACAAAAATTAATTTTATTTGCTTAGTTGGTAAGACCTTAATAACCGAATCAGTTCCAAGGATAACTTTACCAGCCTTTCTTGCTAATCCAAGTAAATTTAATACTTTATTCAAATTTATTTTCCCTCATTTATTAACTTTAATAATTCATCAAAAATATAATCTGGTACTTCTATTTCCAAATGATGATTAAGAATCTTTTTTCTTTTAGCAAGCATAATGGCACTTTTTTTCTTACTAAGATAAGCACCATGTCCCCTTACTTTACCTTTTAAATCAATGACGACTTCATTTTCAGGTGTTCTAACAATCCTAAACATTTCCATTTTCGGATGTTGTTCGTTGGTTGCCACACATTTTCGAAGTGGCACTTTTCTTACTTTTAAATTACCACTCATTACTCTCACCTCTAATATCCATAAACATTAGGTGTAAAACTAATGCCATCGCGATATGCTGTTGTTTCATCTTTAATATCGATTTTCCAACCAGTTGTTAAAGAAGCAAGTCGAACATTTTGACCACCTTTACCAATAGCAAGCGAAAATTGCTCATCTGGTACAATAACAGTCGATTTTCTGGTCGTTTCATCAATTAAAACAGAAATAACTTTTGCTGGAGTCAAAGCCTCAGCAATTAAAATTACAGGATTATCACTCCAATTAAAAATATCAATTTTTTCACCTGATAGAGCTTCATTAATTTGTTTTACCCTTGAACCTTGAAGACCAACGCAAGAACCTTTGGCATCAACATTAGGATTATTACTTTTAACCGCAATTTTTGTACGACTACCTGGCTCTCTTGCAATTGCCATTACTTCAATAACACCGCTTGCAACCTCTGGTATATACATCTCAAATAAACGTTTTATTAAATCACGATTAGATCTCGAAACAAAAACTTTGGGACCCTTACCAGTTTCTTCCACTTTTGTAATACATACTTTCATTACGGTACCTACTTCGCATCTTTCACCTGGTAAAATTTCGTCTAAAGGCATAAATGTTACAACATCTAAACCAATATTTAATCCAATTACGCTATCTGTTTTTTTGATGATAGTACCACTAACAACTTCTCCTTCACGTTCTTTAAAATATTCATAGGCCCGTTTACCACCAAGTTCTTTTAACCCTTGAATAAAAATTTGTTTAAACCGTGTTGCACCCTTTCTACCAATTTGAGAAAATTTAACTTCACGCCTAAATTCACTACCAACTCTTACTCTAGCCCTAATTTCTTTAGCATCATCAAGTGTTATTTGACCTTCAGGTCCCTCAGGATTGATTTCATCCACAACATAAAAAGTTTCGAAAATACGAATATTTTTTTGTTCATCATTAAATTCAACTTCAATTTCACCTTTACATCCTTCTAATTGACATGCCTTAATTAAAGCAGTTCTCACTGCTGATAATACATCAGAAATTTCAATATGTCTTTCGGCTGCGATTGTTTCTAATTGTTCATAAAAGCCTTTACTAATCATTTTTTATTAATTCCTCCTAAAATCTACGGCTAGTCTTATTTTTGCAACAGCTGCTCTTGGGATAACAACAACTTTTTCTCTTTGATTTAAAAAAATTTCTAATTTAAATTCTTCCTCATTTGCCTCTCTTAAATAACCACTTATCTCTTTTAAATTATATACATTTTCCATTTTTTGATAAGTTTTAAGATACACAAATTTATTTATTGCTTTTTGAATATCTTTTTCTGTCAATAATTCTCTTTCAATCCCCAATGATGTAACTTCTAAATAGTACCCATCAGGAATTAAATCATTAACTTTATCTAGAATTTCAGAATTAATTGAAGCAACTTCATCAATATCTAAACTAAACGTTTCGGGATCATCAATAACAATACTAATAATGTTAGTTCCAAATTCTTTGCGAACTTTAACATCTACTAATTCTTTTTGATGTTTGTTTACAATATCTAATGATAATTCTTTTATTTTTAATAAATATTCACTCATCAAAATCCCTCCATTAAAAATGGTGAGCCCTAATTTAGCTCACCTTGTTAAACAATATTTGCTTAAATATATTATATCACAAATTTTTATTTAAGTCAAGATATTAAGTTTTAATTATTATGCTTTTTATATCCAAGTGCCTTAGCAATTTCCATTACTATTACAATCATAAATGATAGTCCTAAACATATTAGCAAATCTTTTAACTGAAGTGCTACTAAACCAAAAACATTAGTATTTAAACCTGGAGTATAAATAACAACTAATTGTAAAATAAAACCAATTATAAAAGCAAAATTTAAAGATTTATTATTGAAAACATTTTGTTTGAAGATAGATTTTTCACTTTTAATATTATATGAGTGAAATAATTGTAAACTAGATAATGTGAAAAAAGCCATCGTTTGACCAACAATGTGATCTTGTTTAGAACCAATTAAATATGCCACTAAAGTTAATACTCCAATCAAAATGCCTTCTAAAGCAATTTCATATCCTAACTTATTAGCAAAAAATCCTTCCGTTTTGGGTCTTGGCATTTTATCCATTTCATCATTTGAAGCTTTTTCCATTCCAAGACCAAAAGCTGGTAAGGAATCTGTTATTAAATTAATCCATAAAAGGTGGATGGGAGAAAGTGGTACTCCCAAATTAAGACCAAATAGAGCAATTAAAGAAGCAAGAAAAATTGTCAACACTTCTCCAATGTTACTTGATAAAAGATATTTTACACACTTTTTAACATTATTGTAAATACCTCTTCCTTCTTTAACCGCTTCTACAATTGTAGTAAAATTATCATCAGCTAAAATCATATCTGCAGCCTCTTTAGAGACATCGGTTCCCGTAATTCCCATTGCACAACCAATATCGGCCTTTTTTAAAGCTGGTGAATCATTAACGCCATCTCCCGTCATTGAAACTACCTTACCTTTTTTTTGCCACATTTCAACAATTCTCACTTTATCCTCAGGTGATACTCTTGCATAAACAGCATAATCTTCAATATGATTAAATAATTCATCATCAGACATTTTTTGCAATTCCTCTGATGAAATGGCTTTATATCCGTCTTTTAAAATATTAAGTTCTTTTGCAATTGCTGAAGCAGTAGTAATGTGATCTCCTGTAATCATAATGGTTCTAATTCCAGCCTTACTAGCAACTCCTATTGCATCTTTAACTTCTGGTCTAGCAGGATCAATCATACCAACTAAACCAAGAAAAGTTAAATTTTCCTCTAATTTTTCATTACATTCAGGTTTATTTGCATGAGCCTTAATTCCTAGACCCAAAACTCTTAATGCTCTTGATGCCATATTGGTATTTGCATTTAAAATTTCTTGTTTATCTTTATCACTTAATAACGAACGATTTAGTATAATATCTGGTGCTCCTTTAGTAATACTAAGATAATGATTATTCACTTTTACTACAACTGTCATCATTTTTCTGATTGAATCAAAAGGTAAGTCTGCTATTCTTTCTATTTTATCAATTTTTTTGCCATATAAATTATTGAATTCAATCAAAGCTGTTTCAGTAGGATCACCTATACGTTTTTCTACACCATCTACATAAGTTATTTGGGCATCACAACAAAGAGCAAAGTAAGATATTAATTCTTTATCATCTTCAGCTAAATTCTCAAGTTTTTTATTTGTATGATGATAGAGTTCTTGAACAGTCATTTTATTTTGAGTTAGAGTTCCTGTTTTATCACAACATATGATAGATGTAGAACCAAGAGTTTCAACAGCAGGTAATTTTTTTACAATTGCATTCTTTTTGGCCATATTGCCAACACCAATAGCAAGAATAATTGTTACAACTGTTGCAAGTCCTTCAGGAATAGCCGCAACCGCTAAAGCAATAGCTGTTTTAAAAGAATCTAACAAGTATGTATCCGATATCCCTTTAGTCGTTATCATTTCTAAAAAGAAAACTATAATACATATCATAATAGACATAATGCCAATAACCTTGCCAACTTGCGATAATTTTTGTTGTAAAGGAGTAGTTTGATTATTATCTCCAATTAACATCCCTGCAATTTTACCAATTTCTGTTTTCATCCCAACTTCTGTTACAATGGCTTTGGCTCTTCCATTTGTTATAAAGGTCGATGAAAATAACATATTTTTACGATTACCAAGAGCAATTTCTTTGTCATCTGTTGCATCAATTACATCAGAAGTTTTTTCCACTGTTACTGATTCACCAGTTAATGCTGATTCATCAACTCTTAAATTAGAGCATTCAATAATTCTTGCATCAGCAGGAATAAAATCTCCAGCTTCAACCATAATAATATCTCCAACAACTAAATTAATCGTTTCAATTTGGATAACTTTTTCATCTCTTAAAACTTTACACATTGGAGATGACATTTTCTTCAATGCTTCTAAACTTTTTTCGGCTTTATTTTCTTGAAAAATTCCAAGAATCGCATTAATAATAATTACAATAAAAATTATTAAACTTTCAACCCACTCACGAGGATCAATAATAAGTGATACGACTGCCGCAATCATTAAAATGATAATTAAAACATCTTTGAATTCTAAAAAGAATTTTATTAACATACTTTGTTTTTTCTTTTCAGTTAATTCATTTTTACCATTATCAACTAATCTGTTTGCCGCCTCAACACTAGAAAGTCCCTTGTTGATATTAGTATTTAATTTTTTTTCTACCTCATTAATTTTATATTTATACATTTTTTCCTCCTTGCTATAAAAAAAGACCCCTAACCGTTTTCGGCTAAAGGTCTTGCAATCATGAAATTATTGATGATAATTATATCCGAATAGTATATTTTACTATTGGTTTGACGAATATAATCTATAACACCATAGTGTTATATTGCTACTCCCCTTTAAGGCATTTCTTTTATACCGACTATTATACTCAAAACGATTTAGTTTGTCAAGAAAATGATTTTATATTATTTACAAAAATATTATATGCAAAAAAGGTTTTTTATATTCTCTTTATTAATAATAAATATTTTAATAAGCTAATTTTTCCGATTGTTTGTTATAAATTTAAATCTTTATTAGACGGATTATCAATTAATTTCCCTTTTTTAGTAAATCTAGAGCCATGGCAAGGACAATCCCAAGTTTGTTCTTCATCATTCCAAACTAAAGCACATCCTAAATGAGGACATCTTTTTTTTCTAAAATTTAATAAATTTTTCAAATAACTACCTAGATTAATAAATAATTGTTTTTTAAAAATATTACGATTAGGATTATATAATTTCTGATATTCATTACTTCTATTCATTACTAAATCTCTTAATATTAAAGCACTAATCATAGATTGAGTCATTCCCCATAAATTAAATCCTGTTGCCACATATAAACTTTCTGAAAAATTACTATATTTACCAATATATGGTATATCATCGAGTGTTATGCAATCTTGATTGGCCCACATATATTCAATTTTAGAATTTGGATAAGCATTACTAACAAAAGAAATTAAATTTTCATAATGGTATCCACCATTAGCAGTCTTATGATCATTACCACCAATAAGTAAATAATTTTTATAATTTCTAAAATAGAAACCACTTGTTTCTAAATTCGTATAAGTTCCACCTATATCTTTATCATTTTTAATGGCAATGACATATGATCGATTTTGAAACATTTTTGTATAATACATACCTAATCTATCAATAAAAGGGTAATGAGTCGTGACAATTATTGTCTTAGCCTCTATTTTATGATTATCTGTATAAACGATATTTTTCTTTATATCAACTACGTTAGTATTTTCATATACTTTTATTTCTTTAATCAAGCAATTTATTAATTTTAATGCATTCATTTGTGCTTGTTTGGGAAATCTTACAGCACCTTTAATAGAAAATGGCAAAGCAATTTTATCAACATATTCTGCGTTTATTCCCAATTTTTTTAGGGCTTCTACTTCTTCTACAATGGACTTCTCATCTATTGTAGAATAAATATATGAATCTTTTTCTTCAAAATCAAAATCAAATTTCTTACTTAAATTATAGTATTCTTTCAAAGCCATTAAATTAGCCTCTAAATATTGTTTGGCCTTTTCAAAACCATCCTTTTTAATCCTTGTTGAATATAAAATATCATGTTGAGCAGTTATAACTGCTGTTGTATTTTTAGTAATTCCCATACCTACTTTATTTTTTTCAACAACAATTACTTTTTTTCCTTCTTTTATTAAATAATAAGCACATAAAATGCCACAGATTCCGCCACCAACGACAACTACATCGGTTTTTATATCTTCATCTAAAGAAGAAAAAGATGGTAGTTGAACAGTATCTATCCATAAAGATTTTCCTTTTTCATTCATTATATCACCAATAAATAGTATGTGCAATTTTTTATTTTTAATGTAAAAAAGTCGGAATAATTCCGACGTATTATAATATTTATTATTTAAATTTTGAATAATTAAAATTACTATTTTTAAATTCAGTATAAGTTGACAATGAAGCAGATAAATCGCTTATTATAGATACATAATTACCTATCCAAGAATATTCTAATACATTTGTTAATTCTGAATTTACTCTAATTTAAACTTTTACTTCAATCGTGCCATTTTCAACATTGCTTTAAATCATACTTTCTTTTTATGCTTAAATATTTCAATTCATCACCAAATTATTATTCAAAAAAAGCTTTTTTATACTTATTTTTACTGAAATACAAGAAATTAAGATTAGAAAACGATATAACATTAATTAGAATCACAATAATTTACAACCGCTTCTACTAATTTATGATTTTTCAATAATTCATATTTATTCAAAGGCCTTTCAATAAAAAACAAATCTACTGCTTCCCACATAAATACCCATCCCGCAATGTCTATTATTTCCGTTGCAACTGCAGATAATAAATTAAGATGATTAAGAAAAATAACAAGTGAAAAAATTATTACAGCAAGAAAAGTAAAAATAACTGATTTGATAATTGTATTTTTAATTTTTCGATAACTTATAATGGCTTCTTCATAATAATAATTTTTTATAGCTTCTTTAATTAAAAGTATATCTTCTTGTTTTTCTAAATTATTGCTTTTAATTTGAATATTGATATCATGAATTAAATGAGTTGCTAAAATATGTTGGTTTAAAAAATTAGCAAATTCACTATTAATCACAATGTTATCTTGAAGTGAAAATGGTGATATAACAGATTCTAAATCGTGAACAAAAACTTTTATTACTGCTTGATTTTTATCATTTAATAAAATTTCTTTTTTTGTATAAATTCTTTTTAATTCCCTAAGTCTTCTTCTTTTCATATTTTAATTCGTACTTTCTAATAGAGCTTCTTGTTCTAATTTTTTTAAAGCTTTCTTAAAATAAATTAAAAATAGAATAATAGTAACACTTACAGCAATACCATCCGCAATTGGTTCTGCTAAATATACTGCCATTACTTTATTATTGATTATTGAAGGAAGGATGAAAATTAATGGTATAAGAAGAATTACTTTTCTTAATACAGCCAAAAATAATGACACTTTAGCATTACCAATTGCGATGAAGGTTTGTTGACATGCAATCTGAATGCCAAACAAACATGATATTGCAAAATAAATACGGATAGCCCATGCAGTATAATTAATCAGTTCAACTTCTCCAGCATTTAGAAAAATACTTGCAAAACCTTTTGGAAAAACCATTAATGATAACCAAAAAACAGTTGAATAAATAACTGATGCGATTAATAAAATAATAAAAGATTTCTTTACTCTATCAGCATTTTTTGCTCCATAATTATAACTTGTAACAGGCTGTGCTCCTTGGGACAATCCCATTAATGGTAACATTGAAAACTGCATTAAACTTGCTAAAGTGGTCATTGCTCCTACCGCAATATCTCCTCCATACTTTTTTAATGATGCATTAAAACATACAGTAATGACCGCTTCAGTAAACTGCATTACAAAAGGAGATAATCCTAAAGCAAGAGTTGGTAAAATAATATTCCACTTTAATAATAAATTTTTCCATTTCAGTCTAACTAGAACTTTATCGCTTTGTAAAAACCATACAACATAAACGGCTGATACAGTTTGAGAAATAATAGTAGCGATGGCGGCTCCTTTTACTCCCATTGAAAAAGCGAAGATAAAAATTGGATCTAAAATACAATTTAAAATTGCCCCAATTAAAACTGAAATCATACTAATTTTAGTAAATCCTTGTGCAGAAATGAATGCATTCATCCCTAGTGCCATCATAACAAAAACAGTTCCAATAGCATAAATTACTAAATAATCATTAGCATAACCAATTGTATTATCGCTTGCTCCAAACAAATATAATAAAGGTTTTGAAAAAATTAATAAAATTATTGTTAAAATTATTCCAAATACTAAAAGAAGTGTAAAACTATTACCCACTACAATTTCAGCTTTTTCATCTTCTTTTTTGCCAAGATATATCGTTGATTTTGGTGCACCACCATAACCCACCAAGGCCGCAAATGCCGATACAACCAAAATAACTGGCATACAAACACCCACTCCCGTAAATGCTAGTCCACCTACATCTTTAATATTACCAATATAAATTCGATCAACAATATTATATAATAAATTGACAAGTTGAGCAATAATAGTTGGAATTGACAATTTAATAATTAATTTTAAAACACTACCCTTACCTAAAAAAGTTTTATCATGCATATTGAATTACCTCTTCTCTACTTTTTTAATATTATTGACAATTCTTTTTTGAATATCAAAATACATATCGCATTCTTCCTTACTAATGTCCGAAAACAAAATAGTAAAAAAATCTTTTTGAATCTCTTTTATTTCTGTAGCTATTGTGAGACCTTTTTTTGTTATTTCTAAATGAATAATTCTTCGGTCTTGTGTATCACGATTTCTTGTCAAATACCCTCTTAAAATCAAGTGTTCAATAGCATTTGAAATATTAGATTTTTTCAAGACATGAACTTCTTCAATATCTTTGGCGGTATTAAAAGTAGGATTATTTAATAAAAAACCTAAAATGGTTAATTCTATTTGTGTCAAATCTTCTTTATTAGATAAAGAATTAAACTGCGATTCATATGCACTTTTTAGTTTTTTTAGCTCTGATAATATTAATGCAAATCCGTTTTCCATAGATACCCCTTATAAATATAACAATTAATTATATTATATCATAATCTATAAAGTAAATAATGAAATATGATACAGTATTTTTAGTTCTTTAAATAACTGTTATATTTATAACTAAATTATATAATGATTTTAGAAATTTGTAAAGTAATATGCATACTAAAATATTTTATTGCAAAAATAAAAATATTATGGTAAAATATAGTATTACTATATGAAAAATGAAATATTAAAAAGAAAGGATTAATAATGATAAAAATATATTATAATAATGAATTAAAAGAAGTACCAATTGGTACAATGGTTATTGATTTAATTGAAGATAATAAAAAAACCGACTATATGGTTTGTCAAATTGGTTCACAAATTAAAGAACTACGCCATACTTTAACGGAAAAAAATAATAATATGAATATTGTCCCTATTGGACTTGATAACATTGAGGCCGGTAAAGCATATGAGGCAACTCTTAGATATGTTATTGCTATGGCATTTCATAATTTATATCCAGAGGTGGATATTAGATTTAGTTATAATGTATCAAGATCAATTTTTTGCCAAATTATAACACCTAATTTTCATTTATCAAAAGCTACAGATAAAATAATTGAAGAAGTAAAAAGAATTGTTAAAGAAAATTTACCAATTGAAAGAATAAATGTAACTATTGATAAAGCAAAAGAAATTTACAAAGAATATAATCATTTAGATAAATTAGAAATATTGAAATATCGCCCTGAAAATACAGTACACCTATATAAATGTGATAATTATTATGATTATATGCACTCCTATATGTTACCTTCTACAGGTTGCCTTAAAAACTATTCAATTAGACCATATAGCCCAGGAATTATTATTCAATATCCAAGATATGAACTAAATGCTACAATTCCAGAATTTGTTGAAGAAACTACATATGGTAAGACCCTTAAAAAAGCTTTTATTTGGAGTAGTAAGGCAAAATTACAAACAATTGTTGATATTAATCATAAAGTTGAAGAAAATAATATTGTTGATTTTGTTCAGATGTGTGAAGCTAAACATAATACTATGCTTGCTGAACTCGGAACATATATTGAAGAAGATATTGCTAATATTAGACTAATTGCTATTGCAGGACCTAGTTCTAGCGGTAAAACTACCTTCTGTAACCGACTTAGAATTGAACTATTATCTAGAGGAATTAATCCTGTTACTATTTCAATGGATGATTATTATTTAGAAAAGGATAAAATTTGTGAGATTCAAAAAACAACTATTGATAAATTAGACTTAGAGCATATTAATTGTCTTGATATTGATCTTTTTAATAAAGATTTATTTGACTTAATTAATGGTGAAGAAGTAACATTACCAAAATTTAACTTTCAAACAGGGAAAAGAGAGATTGGTAAAACAATACAAGTTAATCAAAATAGTCCTATTATTATTGAAGGTATCCATGCTTTAAATGAAAAATTAACCTCTTCTATTCCTAAACATCAAAAATATAAAATTTATATTGCGCCTCAAGCACAAATTAATATTGATGACCATTCTCCTTTAAATACAACTGATTTAAGATTAATTAGAAGAATTGTTAGGGATATGAAATATCGAAATTGTCCAGCTGCCACTACAATAAATATGTGGCAATCAGTCCGTAATGGTGAATTTAAATGGATTTATCCAAATCAAGAAGGTGCGAATTTTGTCTTTAATTCTGAATTATCATATGAATTATGTGTTTTAAGAACTAAAGCTCTTCCTGCACTTAGAGAGATTAAATCCACTGATCCAGAATATTTAGTTGCTAATCGTTTAATAAAATATTTAAAATATTTCAGACCAATTGAAGATGAGAGTATTATTCCATGTAATTCACTATTAAGAGAATTTATTGGAGGAAGTTGTTTTAAAATATAAATAAAAACACATTAGATAAGTAATTTAATATTCATTACTTAAAATCTAATGTGTTTTTTACTATTTTACCAAAAATTTTTAAAAAAGAAGATTTTTAAAATAAAAAAATAATTTTTTTAAAAAATTAAATAAAAAATATGCAATTTTTTTGTATTTTAATAAAAAAAAGTGTAAAATTACTAATAAGTTTTTAAAAAAGCACTAAAATAATAAAAGGAGATGAAAAAATGCAAAAAGACTATGTAAGCAGTATTTTTGGCCAAAATTTATTTACTGATGATGTTATGCGTGAATACTTACCAAAGCCAATTTACTTAAAATTGAAAAGGACAATTGAAGAAAATGTTGAATTAGATGCAGCAGTAGCGGATGCCGTAGCACATGCAATGAAAGAATGGGCATTATCTCGTGGTGCAACTCATTTTACTCATTGGTTTCAACCATTAACAGGCATAACAGCAGAAAAACATGATGCTTTTATTAGACCAATTGATACGGGAAAAGCAATTATGGAATTTTCTGGTAAAGAATTAATTAAGGGTGAACCCGATGCTTCTAGTTTTCCATCAGGTGGTATTCGATCAACTTTTGAAGCAAGAGGATATACTGCTTGGGATTGTACATCTCCTGCCTTTTTAAAAGAAACAGCAAATGGTGTTGTTTTGTGTATACCAACTGTTTTTTGTGCCTATACGGGAGAAGCCCTTGATAAAAAAACCCCTCTTTTAAGATCTTGTGAAGCCCTTAATATCCAAGTAAAAAGGATTTTATCACTATTTGGCGAAAATGATGTTAAAAAAATTGAATGTTCAGTTGGTGCTGAACAAGAATATTTTTTAATTGATCATGAAAAATATATGCAACGTCTTGATTTAAGATTAACAGGAAGAACTCTTTTTGGTGCTAAACCACCTAAAGGTCAAGAAATGGATGATCACTATTTTGGTTGTATTAAAGAAAAAGTTGCTTTTTTTATGAAAGAATTAGACGAAGAACTTTGGAAACTAGGTGTCAATATTAAAACTGAGCATAATGAAGTAGCACCCTCTCAACATGAATGTGCCCCTGTTTATACTAAAGTAAACATCGCTACTGATCATAATCAATTAACAATGGAAGTGATGAAAAAAATTGCAAAAAGACATGGTTTTGAATGTCTTTTGCATGAAAAACCTTTTGCTAGAGTCAATGGAAGTGGTAAACACAATAATTGGTCATTAATAACTGATAAAGGAAGAAACCTTTTAGAGCCAGGTAAAACACCCCATGAAAATGCTCAATTTTTATTATTTTTATCAGCAATAATTGCAGCAGTTGATGAAAATGCTCTTCTTTTAAGGCTAGTTGCATCAAATCCAGGAAATGATCATCGCTTAGGGGCTAACGAAGCACCTCCCGCAATTGTTTCAATTTTTCTTGGTGATCAATTACAAGATATCGTTGAACAGATCATTGATAAGGGAGAAGCCTATACTTCTAAAACGGGAGGAAAAATGAATATTGGCATTCATAGTCTACCAATCATTTTTAAAGATTCTACTGATCGTAATCGAACATCTCCTTTTGCATTTACTGGTAATAAATTTGAATTTAGAATGGTTGCTTCTAGTATTTCAATTGCAGATACCAATACTGCTTTAAATGTAGCAGTTGCAGAAGAATTAAAAAAAATGGCAGATAAACTAGAAAAATCAACAAATATTGAAAAAGCAATTAAAAGAGTTATTAGAACAACTCTAACTGATCATCAAAGAATTATCTTTAATGGTAATGGTTATAGTAATGAATGGATTGAAGAAGCAAATAAAAGAGGACTTCCTAATGCAAAATCTTTTGTTGATGCTATTCCTGCATTAACAAGTCAAAAAACGATTGATTTATATGAAAAACATAATGTTTTAACCAAAAAAGAATTATCATCTAGAGCTGATGTTGATTATGAATTATACTCTAAAACTATTAATATTGAAGCTTTGACAATGATTGATATGACTAGAAAAGAGTATATTCCCAGTATTCTAAAATATCTAAATCATTTAAGCGATACATATCAAAAAATTAAAACTATTCATCCTCAAATAGAATGCCAAATTATTTTTGATTTGATTAAAAAAATATCATCATTACTTGATAAATTAAATTTACAAGTAACAGAATTGATACAATTAGAAAATGAAGCTACTAATATTTATAATAGTAAACAAGCTCACTTTTATAAAGAATATATTGTACCAAAAATGAGTGAATTGCGCTTAATAGTTGACACTTTGGAAACAATTGTCTCTAAAGAATACTGGCCAGTACCATCCTATACTGATTTACTATTTAATGAATGAAAATAAAAACAAGTTTTTTAGGAAAACATTTTTTCCAAAAACTTGTTTTTATTATTTTAATTCATACATTATAATCCCTAGTGCTATGGCAACATTTAGAGATTCTACATCATTTTGCATAGAAATTTTAATATTATAATCCATTAATGATAAAATATCGGCACGAACTCCTCGAGCCTCATTACCAACACAAATTGCAAATCGACTAGATTTATTCATATCCTTTAAATCATATGCTTTATTAAGTGATGTACCATAACATATAATATTTGATTTTTTTAATAATTGTATAATTTCAATTAAATCTCCCCTAATAATGGGAATTTTAAATAGTACACCTTGAGTTGATCTAACAACCTTTTCATTATATAAATCAACGCAATCATTACTCATTATAATAGCTTCGTATCCTAAAGCGGCACTTGTTCTAATAATTGTCCCTAAATTACCAGGATCGTTAATTTCGTCTAATATAACAATTTTAACTTTTTCTTTTTCTAAAATATTTTTTAAATTTTTTATTGAATGATTAAGCATTTTAACAACGCCAATAATTGGTTGCGGGTTTTTAGTTGATGACAATTTTTTGATAATAGCCTCTGTTACATGATATACTAAAATATTATGAAATTGATTAAACATTTTTTCATCAGAAGTAATCACACATTCTAACTGATTAGTTTTAATAGCTTCCTCAATCAAATGATACCCTTCTATTAAAAATTTTTGTTCTTTATTTCTAATTTTTTTGTCTCTTAAATTCAAAAATGATTTAATTGTTTCATTGTTGATTGAGGAAATTTTTATAATTTGTTTCATATTTTAAACCTCTTATTTAATACTATTTTATTATGATAAATTACTTAATACCTTTATTATCAAACTTAACTATTTATCTCTGTCCTTTAATATTTTACAATTTATTTTTTATTTTCTTTCTAAAAAACCTATTCAAAACACTACCTACTGAACAATCATAATGAAAGAATATATTTAACAATAGTTTCTTTCATTTTTCCCTAAACACGATGTTTATATTATATATTAATAATAAATAATATTTTTACTAATTTTATGTTTTATAAATTTATATAACGTAAACTAATTAATTTTAATAATCATAGCTAGAATAGCTTAAATGAAATTCCTTTATTTTTTATAAGCAATCCTCAATTAAACTTTTGTATCAAACAAATAAAACATTGCTATTAACTTCTATTGCATAGAGAAAATTTTTGTTTTTAATTCTACTACAATTATATCACTTTTAGGGTAAAAAGTATACTAAACCATATTAAAAAAGTGTAAAACATTGATAATTTTATTAATTTAACATCAAGATTATGAAACAAATATTGAAGAAAACCTTGATTGTTCATCTAAAAAAGTCTCTCAATCAATATGCAATAAAAGTTTCACATAAAAAGGCTATAAACCAAAATGATTTATAGCCTGTGGATTATCTATGAAAGCCAATAATACACATTGCTTATTTATTCTTAAACTCTTTTTAGGATTGATTGCCCACATAAATGGTATACAATTGTAATTGTTTTTTATTACAAGAAAATTCAAAAATAGTTTTAATTATATTTTTCTTTTTAATTCGTTAATTAATTCTTCATAATTTTCTAGTCTCATTAAAAAGGAATAATAAAGATTGGAGAAAAAATCATTGATTTGAATAAAAGAATTATTTGCAAAATCAAAATACTCTACTGTAATATCTTTAATATAATTATTTTTTAATCCTAATTTTATTGCTAAATATTCTTGTTTTATTAACCTAAAACTTATCATCAATGTGTTTAGATATAAATTTTTTAAAAACTTTCTTTAATTTATCTTTATCAAATACCCTTACTACACATATAACAAAATGGGGAAATATATCTATATACTGATTATAGTATTATATTATGAATATCTTTATAATTCAATAATTTTTCTATTTCTTTAATGTCCAACACTTTTAAATATTCTAATATAAATATTATTTATAATATATAAAGATTATGAACACCTATTAATACTAACATTAAAAATTAATTTATTATACCACAAATCTTATAGTAATTCAATCATCTACATTAATATAATACTTTATTCTCCTCAAACGAAACACTAGATTGTCCCCATATCACATTGATAAAAAGGCTTTTTACATCCATAATCAAATATATTTTTGTATGCAATCAGTCAATAAGAAAACATAATCTATTCTGTTCTTTTATAAAATATAAAATTAATTTAAAACAAAAATTTATAATGTAATTTTTTATCATTAAATATCTAATAAATAAAAAAGAGTGCAATTAACTGAATTGCACCTTTTCTTTTTTAAAACTATTTACCTTGTAAATTTGATTGAGCCATAGACACTAAACGACGAGTGATTTCACCACCAACTGAACCATTTTGACGAGCTGTTGCATCAGGGCCAAGGTTTACTCCTAATTCATTTGCAATTTCATATTTCATTTGGTTAATTGCATTTTCAGAACCAGGTACTACTAATCTATTTTTAGAGTAAGATGAGTTATTCATTCATTTCACCTCCTGTCAAAAATAGTATTCACAGTTTTTAGTCCTTTATTACAATTATTTATTGGTAATTTATGGTTAGAATAGTTCCTCAATATCAATTTGTTTGTCTTTATCTAATTTGTTTTTAAGATAATTATAATGCTGATTTATTCTTAAGACAATTTTTTTGCTATCATTTAATGCTTTGACAATCATATCTTCAAAATTAATTTTATTTTCTTCTACTATAGTATAATTCAAATTGGGTTTGATTTGGGGATGTCTCGGCACGAAAACTGTACAACAATCTTCATATGGTAAAATAGAAATATCATAAGTTTTAATTTTAGTTGCAATATTAATAATATCTTGTTTATCAAAAATAGCAAGCGGTCTAATAATAGGAATTTTGACAACGCTTTCTATTGTATCAATACTTTCTAAAGTTTGACTAGCAACTTGACCAATATTTTCTCCATTAATAATTGCTAAAGCTCCAATTTTTCTTGCTAATTTTTCACTAATTCTATACATCATTCTTCGCATAATAGTAATACAATAATCTTCTTTGGTAAAATCATAAATAGCCTTTTGTATATCAGTAAAGGGAACAACATATAAATTGATGTTTTGGTATTCAGTATAAGGTACTATAGTTTCTAATAAATCTATTACCTTTTGAACGGCTAAAGGTGATGTATACGGAGGGGCTGCAAAATGAATGGCATCTACACTCATTCCTTTTTTGATTGCTAAATATCCTGCAACTACACTATCAATACCGCCTGAAATCATCAAAAGAGTTTTACCAATACTACCTGCAGGAAAGCCACCAAGTCCTAAATAAATATTAGTAAAAATAAAAGTACCCTCACTTCTTAAATCTAAATACAGTATAAATTCTGGTTGATGTACATCCGCTTTTAAACCTTTAATATTTTTAAATAAATAACTACCTACACTTTTAGTTATTTCAATTGATGTTAGAGGAAAACTTTTATCTGCTCTATTGGTTTCGATTTTAAAAGTTTTTTTACCATTATTTAATTCTTTTTGAACTAATTCTTGAGCCAAAAGATATATATCATCAAGATTAGAATTACATCTTGAAACAACACTGAAAGAATATATTCCTGGAATTTTCTTTAAAATTTCAATAATAGGTTGCGAATCTTCATTATTTAGCATAATATAATAACGCATACCTCTTGATTCAAATGATAAATCTTTAAACTTCTTTAAAGCTCTTTTTATATGATTTTGAATTTTAATTGTGAACTGTTTACGATTTGATTTTTTTAAACTCAATTCGCCATATCTAATTAAAATATGATCTTCCATTTTATCTATTTCCTAACTCTTGTAATTTTTCAATTAAATAATCAATTTCTTGATATGTATTATGATGTGATAAACTTATTCTTATCATATTATAAGACTTTTCAACACTATTTGTTAGTGCAAAAACCGAACGTTCAAGAGTCTTGCTTTTTTCATTACAAGCAGACCCTATTCCAACTATAATATTATTTTCTTCTAAATAATGCATAACTGTTTCACCTTTTATTTTTTTTAAACTAATGCTTAAAACATATGGTGAATAATAATCACCTTTTTTATTAATATCAATAAATGGTAATTTTATTAATTTATCAATTAAATAATTATATAATTTATGGACATAATGATAATAACAATCTATTTTTTCATAATTGATTCTTAATGCTTTTGATGATGCAACAATTAAAGCTGCATCATAAGTTCCTGGTCTTATTTGGTTTTGTTGATGTCCACCATAAAAAAGTGGTTTAATTTGTAAATTTTTATTAGCAATTAACGCTCCAATTCCTTTTAACCCTTCAATTTTATGAAAAGTTAATGTCATCAAATCAAAATCATTAAAATCAAAATCTGGTTTAATCTTACAAACTCCTTGAACAATATCAACATGAAGTTTGGCATGTGATTTATTTTTCACTATTTCAACAATTTTTTTCATCGGATTAATACTACCAATAATATTATTTACCCACATAATGGATACTAAAATGGTATCTTTTGTAAGAGCATTTTCTAATTCATTTAAATCAATTATACCATTTTGACATTTTAAATATGTAACCCTGAATCCTTCTTTTTCTAAAGTTTGAAAAACATTATAAACAGAAGCATGTTCAATTTCGGTCGTAATCAAATGTTTATTTTGATTCTTATATGGTAAGGTTACTCCCATAATAGCTAGATTATTTGCTTCTGTTGCACCTGATGTATAGTAAATATTTTTTTCAGTTAAATTCAAAGTATTTAAAATTGATTTAGATGCTCTATCAATTAAAGTTTTTACAAAAACAGCATTTTTATACATGCTACTAGGATTAAACCAATATTCATCATTCATTTTATTATAGGTCTCAATTACTTCTTTTAATGGTTTTGTAGTTGCGGCCGAATCAAAATAAATCATTTTATCACCTATTTTCTTGTTTTTATTAATTATACTACAAAAGCAAAACTTTTGCAAAAATTATAGTTCTTAAGTATAATACCAATTGTAAAGGAGGAAAGCTTATGAAACATGTTGAGTTTGTGCCAACTGGAGTATGCTCAAGATTAATTAGTTTTGATTTAAGTGATGATGGACGTATTCATAATCTGGGATTTCTAGGTGGTTGCTCTGGTAACTTAAAAGCAATCTCCAAATTGTTAGAAGGTAGATCCGCAAAGGAAGCTGCAACTATTCTTACTGGTAATACTTGTGGCCCGCGTCCAACTAGCTGTGCTGATCAATTGTCAATAGCATTACTTCAAGCAATTGAACAAAATAAATAGCGTAAATATTATAAAAAGTGATCTAGTAAATAGGTCACTTTTTATTATTTAAATATTAGTTGTAAACTAATTCATATACATAACGATTACCATCTTTGCCCACTCTTTTTACAACCTCAAGATATAATAAAATATTTAAAGTTAACATCGCTTTGGCTTTCGTTATTTTTGCTTTTATAGCCAAATCTTCTGAAGTAAATTGTCTTGTTAAATTTAAATTATGAATTATATTTTGATAATCACTATTATTATTTAAATTTATTTCTAAATATAAATTTTGAGGTATTTGTATTTGTCGTTTATAACCTTTACTTTTAAAATGTTTTTTCACCATTACTTGACGATATTCATCTAAATCGACTAATAATATTTTAAGATTTAAATTAGGATTTTTAAGATAACTTTTAATTTTATAAAGTTCTTTAAACAAATCAAAAATAGACCCAATTTTTGGTGATTTATGAGGTTTCGATATTACTCCATTATCATCAATTTTATAAATTATTTTCTTGTGAGCAATCGGATAAACAATAGTTACTATATAGTTTGTCAAAAAACAATCTAACTTTTTACGAAGTTTATTAAAATTACTAGTTTGTACCTCATATATAACATTATTTTCCAATACATCAGCATATAATACACCATTAGATAGCTTATTTATTTTTACTTCATGTGTATTATCATCACTACATAAATAATATTTAATGGTTTTATGAAGTATCTTTTCTTTTTGAATTCCAATTACATTTTCCTTTTTTACACAATCTTTTGCAAGATAATATGCATTAATAAATTTTTGATTATTATCTTGCATAACGATTACTTAATTTTCCAATCGTAGCAAAAACAATAAAGAAAATTAAATTAACAACAACAACACTTGCACCAAACGGATATTCAGTAAAAATGAAAAAAGCAATTAAAAAAGAAATGACCGAAATAAGAGCCGAAGAAAAGATAACGTGTTTAAACTTTCTAAATACTTGCATTGAAGAAAGAGCTGGAAAAATAATAATACTAGATATTAATAAAGTTCCCATTATCCTCATCCCAATTACAATTGTAATAGCAGTTAAAGAGGCAAACAAAATATTAAATAATCTTGTATGAATACCAGTTGCTTTTGCAAATGATTCATCAAACGTAACTGAAAAAATTCGATGATATAAAAGAATAAAAGTTCCTATAACCAAAATAGAAGTAACTAACATAATAATAAAATCTTGTTTATTTGCAAAAACAATACTTCCAAACATTAAACTATTTATATCAGTAGTAAAGCCTCCATGTTTCATTGATCCAACTAAATAACCAATAGCAAGAGCACTTGATGAGAATAATCCTATAGCCGCATCGCTTTTTAGCTTTTTACTTTCACCAATTCTAAGTAAAATGTATGCTGCAAGTACAACAAGTGGTATTACAATTAAAATAGGGGCATCAGTAAGTCCAAGCCCAATCGCGACCGCATATACTCCAAAACTAACATGACTTAAACCATCACCAATCATTGAATATCTTTTAAGTACTAAAACAACGCCTAAAATAGAAGCAGTAATAGAAAGCAAAATTCCTACAATTAAAGGATACTTTATAATATCAAAATTATTGAAAAAATTTTGTACAATCCCAGAATTAATCATTTTCATCACCTACTTCAAATAATTGATGTCTAGATAATAAATATTCTTTTTTAAGATGTTTTTTATACTCATCAGGATTACCACAGAAAAGACATTCTTGGCTAAGATGGATTACTTTATTAGCATGTTTTAATAAATCTTCAACAAAGTGAGAAACAATAATCAATGTTACCCCTAGTTTTTTATTAATTTTATCTAATACTTCATATAATTTTTTAGCCGTTGAACCATCAAGTCCTGTAAATGGCTCATCTAATATTAATACTTTATCAGTTGCACAAAGAGCTCTTGCCAATAAAACTCTTTGTTGTTGTCCACCAGAAAGTTCACTAAAAGAACGATTTTCTAAATTTTCAATTTCTAAAACCTTTAACATATTTCTAGTTCTTTTCACTTCGTTTTTATTGTAAAAAGGCCGAAAACCAATTCTATTTAAACATCCTGAACGCACTACTTCATAAACTGAAGCAGGAAAATCTGTTAAATTATCATTATGTTGAGGAAGATATCCAATTGAACGTTGTGACACATCTTTTGCAAAATTAATTTCTCCTTTAAGTTTTGAATTAAGACCTAAAATCGTTTTTACTAAAGTTGATTTCCCACTGCCATTATCGCCAAAAAGACATACATATTCACCATCATTTATTTCAAAATTTATTCCTTTTAAAACCACTCTATTCTCATATCCAATAACAAGATTTTTGCATTCTAAAATCATCTTCTATTCTCCTTCTTCCAAATTTTTAAGTATTGTTTGATCAACCTTTAACATTTTAGCCAAATTAACTACATTTTGTCTCATTATTGATAAATAAGAAATATTAGGGTTATTAAAATCAAGAGCACTTACATTGTGACCTGAATGTAGTTCTAAAATGATTGCTCCTGTATGTGAAGAAATCATTTTACATGCTTCCGTATTAATTAATTCTTTAGAAAAAACTACAGTAATATCTTCTTCTTTCATTTTTTTAATAAAATATATTAAAGTATCAATTGATGGTTCGGTTTCAGTTGAACAAGTAGAATATACTAATTCATACTCAAGACCATAAAAATATGCTAAATAATAAAAGGAAAAAGGAGAACCAAAATACATTGTCTTATTTTGAGCATTGTCCACAATCATTTTAAGATCTTCATCAATTTTTAATAATTGATTGATATACTCATTGGCATTTTTATCTAAAATCTTATTTCTAGTTCCTAGGGGATCTTCTAGTGAATTACTAATAGCTTGTTTTATTTGCCTAACCATTGAAACTGCATAAATAGGATAAATCCAATAATGAGGATCATAAGCATGAACGTGAGTATGTTCATGATTAAATTTTTCTTCTATATGCTCCTCCTCATCTTCATCTTCAACTCTCAATAATTCAATATCATCACTTTTTGATAAATTAATAACTAATGTTTTATTTGAAAACGATAAATCACTAACCCATGTTTCCATTTCATCAGCAGTATAAATAAAAATATCAGCATTTTTAATTGTAATTAAATCTTTAACACTAGGATCATAAGTATGAGAATCTTGACCTGGTTTAATAATCATGGTTACATCAAATAAGTTTTGCATTTCTTGATCGGTTCCAATAATTTTTTTAACCATATCATATTCAGGATATAATGTTGTTACAATTTGTTTTTTTATAGTCGATCTTTGAATAAAGACACAACTAGTTAAACTAAAAACTAGTAAAATAAAAATTATAATTAATACATTTTTCTTTTTCACAATGTTTTTTCCCCCTTACATCTTGCACATATTCCATATAAAATCGTTTTTGTACTATCTACTAATACCCCATATTCCTTCTCAATTTTTAAATCCATTTGTTTTACAATAGGATTTTCAATATGCAAAATAGCACCACAACTTTGACATTTAAAATGAATATGATTTGAATTATCACATGTCTTATATTGATAACATGAACTATTTTTATCTATATTATATTTAATTATTTCACCATTATCAAACATAAAGTCTAAAGTACGATAAAGCGTCGCCTTACTAACAGGTGTATTATTTTTTGTCAAAAGCAACATTAATTTATCAGCTGTAAAATTGTCATTAGGATTATTAATAAAAATATCTCTTATTTGACTCTTTTGTTTGGTATGATAATTTTTTAAATTATTCACTTTATCACTTCCTTATTGTCTATTTTTCATATTAATAATTTGAGACTAAGTTTCAAATTTATTATACAATATTTTTTACAAATTTGCAATTTTGATGAATAAAAAACTTGATTTCTAAATTAGAATCAAGTTTTTTCATCTTTATTTCCTAGGTTTAGATTTCATAACTTCTTTTAATGCGCACTTAGGGCATACCAATACTTTAGCATCAATCCCCGCATTATAAGAAGTAATATCTTTGAGGAAAGAAATTTGAAACTCATAATGACATTTAGGACAAGTATAAAGATATATTTTACTTCTTAAAATATGAATAGTTAAATATAAAGAAAGAACTACTATTAAAAAGCCTAAAAGTACATATAAACACCATTGATATGTTATGATAAAAATAAAGCCAAAAACAAAAATCATTATAACGGCAAGATAAATCCACTTTATTATTTTTAATATTTTTATTTTTGTTTGCATTGCTTTTTTTCCTTCAATAATTTTTGAGCAATAGGCAGTTGTTCCTTATAATACTTATCATCAGTTAATTCAATAGCAATATTTAACAAATACAAGACAGTTTCATAATCTTTTATAACCTTAGCATACTGAATGAACTCATTTATTGTTTTAATAACACTAAAGGATACACCATGTTGTAAATGATATTTAGCAAAAATACTTTCAACATCTGCCATATTTTGAATATTCACTTTGCCATTTTTTTCTACTAAATTATTAACCAAATCTTTATTTATTTGTTTAATCCGATAATTATCACTAGTAAGATAGGCTATAATAGCAATATCATAGCATTTCTTTTTTTCGTAAAAATAAGCAATATACTGATAAGCATTAGCTAACTGTTCTTTAGTATAGGCATACTTTAAACTCTCTTTAATTAACTCAAAAGCCTCTTCATCTCTATTTACCTTATCATAAAGCAGTACTAATTCTTGCATAACATATTGACATCTAGGATTATAATTTAATGCTTCTTCTAATGCCGAAATGGCTTCTTCTAAATTATTTTCAAGTTGATAAATACTAGATAATTGATACATATAATAAGTTACTGGCTCAGGGTATCTTTTAATTTTTAAATTTTTTGCATTATCAACATTTTCACAAAAGATAAAATATTCAATCATTTGATCAAAATCATAATAATTTTGTTCCCTAACATAAGATGCTTTTTTAAAAGTATGTGATAATTTTAAAAGAATTTCTTTTGCCTCTTGAAATTTTTCATCTGCCAAAAGTTTGACGACCCTTTCGTACTCTTGTCTTCTTTCATCTAATATTGCATGGGTTTTTAAATCTAATTGTTCTTTAATTTTAGGATCCAAATATTGAAAAAGCATATTGGCAATCGCATATATCACTTCTTCATTATTCATTTTTTTATAAATCTCTAATTCGGTTTGAAGATAAGTAATGTCAATATCTTTTTCTTTTGTTAAATGAGATCTAATCTCATCAATAATTTCTTTATTATTCATTTTTTTCCTCTAAATATTGTTCTTTATGTTTCTTGTGAAGATCAACTAGTTTACTAGTCAATGCCATTTGCTCAATAAGTAATTTAACAATTGATTCTAGTTCAGAATTTTGACTATAATCAGCTTTACAAATGTATCCTACTCTTTGGTCTTTGAAAAGGCGCTTTGCAGTATCAATTGTATCTTTATGATAAATTGCAATTGATTCGCCACCTTTCATTTTTACGAGTTTCATACAAGGAACATCTGTCATTCCATCCCCAATATATATCATATTTCGATAAGGAATCCTTCTATCATCATGATCAATCACACTATTTAACTTTTTATCATCTAACTGTTCTAAAGATCCTTTAGAAATTCTAAAAATAAACTGTGTTTTAGTTGTAAAATTAATGACTTGTTTGGGCCAATCAGCATTACCACTTTTGTTATAGTAAAATTCACAAGCATATATTTTTTTAAATTCTTTTGCAATTGATGTTCCCTCAATTATTTCTTTTAAACCTGAAGATAAAATATAATGTTCAACAATAATACCTTGACTTTTTCCATAATCATTGATTCTTTTAAACCAAGACTTTACCCCTTTAAGAAAAATAACATCTTTACCAAGGTTCATAAAATCGGCTCTTTTTATACCAACATTTTTGCTTTTAGCTGTTTTTATCATTAAAAACATATATGATAAAATTCGATCCATATTATTTTTTTTAGAAATTTCGTTTGATTCTTGCCAAAATGTTTCCGCATCCATTCCAACACTTGGAATAAAACTATATTCTTGCATATCTTTAGCACAAAGCGTTTTATCAAAATCATACATTAATGCAACAATCGGTTGTTGTTTTTCCATATTTACCCCCTAATGGTTTTTTCCTTTTTTAATAACTCCTTTATAAAATGCATAGCCATATAAAGCTAATAATAAAATACCACATATAATGGTGAGAATCGATACTGCAAACGAAATCCAAAAAATAAACCACCATTGGAATCTTAAAATACCTTTTTTAAAAATATATATTAAAACATAAATACTGCTAATAAAGCCACCAGATAAAAACATATAAACAATTTGATAAATAATTTTATAAGAAGAAATCCTTTCTATCATTTCTTGTTCCAAACTTAAATCAAAGATATTGCCAACAAATATAAAGGTTATACTCATTATAATTGGAATTATTATTAAATATGAAACATAGAAAGCCATATTTAAACGATTGCCATAATACCAATCATAATTGGACCGATGTTTACCTCTTTTCATTTTGTTATTAGCATTTGTTCTTTCTGCTAATATATCTCTTTCTAAAAAATCTTCTTTATGAATACGCAAAATCGGACACATTTTAGTGATTTGCTCATCAGATGGATTTATCTTTCCTTTTTCCCACAATTTTACTGTTTGGACATCAACATTTAATTGATCAGCAAATTCTTCTTGAGAAAGTCTAGCTTCTTCTCTTAATACTCTAATATTTGTATGAATGCTACTCAACATATCACCTCATTCATAATTATAACAAATATGTAAATTATTTTTTAAAAATATGCAACAAATACATATAAATAAATTGCATATATTAAAATAATATGTTATAATCTAATTATGAAAAATATTAAAAAAACAAAAAATAACTTATTTTTTATATCCTTAATTATGTCAATTTTATTTATTCCTGGTATTCTTATGATTATTTTTGGCTTTATTAATCATATCATTTATATTGGCGTAATTGGAATTATAATTGTTGTAATTGATTTTTATGGTCTTCCTATCTTATGGATGCGATTTGGCGAATATAACTATTATTATCGTCTTTTCTATCAAATAACTATTGAAAAAATTAATTATGTAACTTTACTAGCTCAAACCAATCAAAGAAAAAAAGATAAATTATTAGCAGATATTAATTTCCTAATTGGCAAAGGATATTTAACTAATTATATATTAAAGGATAATGAAAGGCTAATTGATATATCTCAAGTAGATGATAAAAGTGAATATATTGCTAGTTTTATGGATGATATTAAAATTATAAAATGCCCTAATTGCGGAGCCATGTGTAAAATTTCTGATCATATTAATAGATGCAATTATTGTGGAACATTATTGGATAAAAAAAGTACTACTCAATAGTAGTACTTTTTTATTCAACATTTATATATTTAGTATTATCTTTATATGTCGTATCATCTTCTGGTATCACAACAGTTAAAACACCATTGTGATAAGTTGCATTGGCCTTCGCATCATTTGAACAACCTACATAAAAACTTCTTGAATATTCTCCATTAAATCTTTCTTGATGAAGCCATTCACAATCTTGACTATCACAACTTTTAGTATTTTTATCAGAACCTACCCATACAGTTAAATAACCATCATTAAGTTGTACTTTAATATCCTCCTTTTGATATCCAGGTACATCAATATCAAAAACATAGTTACCTTTTCTTTTAGAAATATCAGCTCTCATAAAGCCATTTTGATATGATTTTCCAAAAGTATATGGTGAAAAGAATTCATCAAATAAACTTGGTGCATCATAATGATTTTTAGTTATAAGTTTCATTTTTATTTCCTCCTATTTTTTTATATTATTAGAAGAATTTGATTATTTATACTAAAAATTTAGAAATTCAAAATAGTCTTTTTAAAACATTTTAATATTTATCTAATTTTAATAAATAAAATAAAGATAATTTAACTAACTAGCTTTATTTTGCTTTTTCTTTTGTAAATAATCTAAATAAGTAATTAAGAAAATTCCTAAAATTAAGAAAACTATGCACAAAATAATATTTAATCCTAAATGACTTCTAATCGAATCTACAATAAGAATAGCTTTTTTGTTATATGCCTCTCGATAAATGGTAATAGGAGAAACAATTAATAATCCTAAAATGGAATACCAAACAATTGAAGAATGTTTTTTTAATAATTTAGATATAATTTTAGAAATACCAACAACACCAATTAAAATACCCACAATAAATGGCAATATAATCCATAAATTCTCTATTAAGGGAATAAAATCTAATTTTAAAATTCCCTTGAAAACTTTATCTAACATTAACATCAAAGGGTCATACATACCGAATATTAAAAGAATTGTCATTCCACTAGCGGCTGGAATTACCATTGTAGCACTTGCAAGAGTCGCTAAAGCAATAATATAAACAATAATACCGATGGTTGGAGTTTCTATTTTAATGCTAGACATACCAAACTTATCGCTATAAGTCATGAATAAACCTATTATTAAAAAAATAACATAACTTAAAATATCAGCGATTTTCAATCTTTCAGATCTTATTTTTCTCAAAGTAATTGGAATGGTTGCTATCACCAATCCAACAAAGAAACTTGCAATTATTAATGGAAAATGGTTTAAACATATTGCAATTGTTAAAGTTCCTATTACAATTCCTATTACTGTACCAATTCCATATAACCAAAGTTCTTTAAAAGCTTCAATTGGTTTTTTTGAAAGTTTTGCCAAAGATGATGTAAAACTTTCATATATTCCTAAAATAAGTAACATTGTTCCACCACTAAAACCTGGTATTAAACAACTAATGCCAAACAAAAAACCATATAATATTTCTTTTAATCTTTTTTTCAAACTATCACCATTACCACATTTTATTATAATGGTGTTTAATTTATTCAAAAAAAGAAGAAATTATATAGTATGTTTAATCTCATAGATATTTATTTATTATATTCTTGGTCTAAATCATCTGCTGTAATTTTTCTAATAACTTTACAAGGATTACCAAATGCCAAACAATCCTTGGGAATATTCTTAGTAACTACACTACCACCACCAATAATTGTATTATCGCCAATTGTTACCCCTGGCATTACTTTAACACCACCACCAATCCATACATTATTACCAATTTTAATGGGGTGAGCATATTCTAAACCTTCATTTCTTTTCTTAACATCAAAAGGATGATTAGCAGTGTAAAATCCACAATCAGGACCAATAAAAACATTATCGCCAAATATAACCTTTCCTGCATCTAAAATTGTACAATTATGATTTAGAAAAAAATTACTTCCTATTTCAATATTATATCCATAATCACACCAAAAAGGTGCCATAATCACAAATTTCCCCTTTACTTTACCCAAAATTTTTTTAATAACCTCTTCCTTTTTTATTGTTTGCGATGGTTTTATCATGTTAAACTCATAACACAAATCTTTACATTTTATTCTATCATTATTTAAAACTGCATCACCATTAGCATCATATAACATTTGTCTTAACATTTTATCTTTTTCACTCATAGTTTCACCCCTTTATATTCACATTATAACAAATAAATATGATAAAAAAAAGTTATTAAATAATAAAAAGTATGGTATTTTATAAAATCACCATACTTTTTATATTATTTATTACTTATTCAATTTTGATAAAAGCATCAAAACCTGCAGCCTTAACTTCAGCAAGAACGGCCTCCGCATTTGCTCTTACTGAGAATGCTCCAACTTGTACACAATATAAGGTTCCATAAGTCTTGATATATCCATCAAAACCTGCTGCTTTAATTTGGGTAAGTAAAGCCTCTGCGTTTGCTCTTACTGAGAATGCTCCAACTTGTACACAATATAAAGTTGTTGTTTGATTCATTTCATTATAAACAGCTTGTCGAAAATCATTCATTGTTTTACCAAATTTAGAAAACCAATGACCAGGATCTGCATGATTAGATGCAACACCACGTTGATATCCTTCAAAGTGACCAATAATAACACCATCTGCTAATGGATTAAAATTATATAATTTGCAAAGATATGCACATAATTCTACAGCCTCTTGATATACCGCATTAAAATAATTAGCATCTGTTAAACCATCTTCGCATATTTCAAAACCAATATGAGTATTATTTGCTGCCCCACCTGCATGCCATCCTCTCATATTCCATGGAAGAGTTTGATAAGTAGCAACCGTTCCATCAGCCAATTTACCAATAAAAGCATGAACACACTTTTGTTGACCATCTGGTTTTGCTTGATTCCAATGATTCCCACCTGTATTAACACCAATTAAACCATCGTTAGGTGCTAAATAACGTCTTAAATTAGGATTATTAGCACCAGTTGAATGAACCATAATTCCTTGAGGTGTTATATATTGTCCTGCTTTATAGCAATCATTATTTGTTAATATTAGTTGATGCAGATTAGGATCACCGGCTGCTGAAACACTTTTGGGTTCAGTCGTAAATCCTAATAATAAACAAATTGAAAATACACAAATTAAACTTAAAACTTTTTTCATAATTTCATTCTCTCTTTCTTTTTAAAATTCTTATTATCAATCTTTAATACTTTTGTTTTATTCTTCATTGTCTGTCCTACTAAACAAATGAAAAACAAATAATTTCCATTATATTACCATTGTTATCACTCCCCAACCATTTATCATTTACATCATTTTGACTCCTTTTTTTAATTATATCATCATCAGTTGTCGAAAAAAGAAGAAAATTATACAAAACTTAAATTTTTTAAAAAAAATTATATATATAGGAAAAATATGACATATCAAAAATAAAAAAGTAGAAATTTATCTACTTAAGAAAATCTAACCTAATCAATCAAAAATATCTTCTACCTTTACTATTGAAAGATTGTTAATAATTCAACAAAACTATTTCATCATTTTTTATACTATACATACAAATTATCCATTTATTCTAAAGTTTTTAATGTTTCTATATAATTTTTAACTCGTATAAAATCATCCGAATCATTATAATTAAAATAATTACAAACTTCTTTCATCGCCTTATCAAATAATCTCATTGTTATATCTAATGATTCCCAACATATTTCTATACTCTCAAGTCTATAAGTTTTTAGTACATCTATACATTCATCTTTTGTTAAAAAACGTAATAGCCATTTATTATGCTTACCTGTACCCGATTGTGGATTAAAGCAATGTTCTTGTTGCAATTCAGGATATAATTTTTTATCTATTACCGTTAATTTAACTTTGTATTTCATTATTTTACCCAATAAACCCAATTCTCTTTTCTTTTTGGCGCATTTGGATAATCTCCATCAATATATCCCAAAACGCAATGTCCTATGCCAATATATTCCCCCTCAACACCAATATCCTTAAGCCATTGTTTCCATTCAGGCATTTCAAATTCTTCTTTTGCTCTATGTATTCAACAACTGCCTATGCCAAGTTCGTGAGCAGCAAGCATAAGGTTACCCATAACAAGTGAACCATCATAAACACAATTTGTAAGATTCCTATCTGCCAATACGATAAGTACTACAGGCGCACCATAAAACGGATCAAAGCCCTCTTTCCAACCTCCAATTTTACAATTTGCTTGTGAAAGTTTATCTCTTATTTCCTTATTCGTAACGGCAACAATTATCGGCGATTGTTTGTTCATTCCGGTTGCGGCATAAGTACCGGCTTCAATAATTCTGTTTAATATATCTTCTGGAATATCATCACTTTTAAATTTTCGAATACTTCTGCGTGATTTAATTGTATTAAGCAAATCTGTCATTTTACACCTCACTCAATTGTTATTTATCTTTTTTGTTGTTTGAACAACTTTAATAAAAATTATACTACAAAAATTTCAAATATGCAAAAAGAAACTCTCAAGTAAAGTTTCTTTTTTATTTTTACTTAGTTGTTGAAAAAATAATACAATCTTTATGCACGATTGCTTTATCTACAAATCATATTCAATAATAAAAAGAAAATAAGAAGATTAATGCGTAAATATGGTTTAAAATGTCCAATAAGGAAAAACAATCCTTATAAGAAAATGTTAAAAAATATTGGAAGGAATAATTATGCACCGAATATTTTAAATAGAGAGTTTACGCTTCATGGCCCAAGATATATTCTATTAACTGATATAACTTATTTATTTTATGATGGGCATAAAAAGAAGGCTTATTTGTCAGTGATTAAATATGCATATACAAAAGAAATACTCGCATATGTATTAAGTGAGTCATTACAAGTTGATTTTATATTACAAATTATAAAACAATTACTAAAATATCCATCAAGACGAACTACATACGGACGCATTAATACATTCAGATCAAGGAGTTCATTATACTTCTATAAAATTTATTAAAAAATAAATCTATAAGGCAGTCAATGTCTCGACGAGGTAATTGTTGGGATAATGCCCCACAAGAATCTTTCTTTGGACATATGAAAGATGAAATAAATGATAAGGTAGTTAAATGTACGAAATTTAGCCAATTAAAAAAACTCATAGATGATTATATGGATTATTACAATAATGATAAATATCAATGGAATTTGGCTAAATTGTCGCCGAAAGAGTATTACAATTATTCCATAACTGGAGTGTATCCAATTAACATGAAAAAAGACGTTAAGTTAAATTCTTAACGCTTTTTTTTACTAATATGTGTTTTTTTATCATTGTCCTTGACATAGGGAGTATTTTACCTAACTAGAACTAATGGTGTTCTTTTTTATACTTATATATACTCAAACGACAAAAGGCATAATGCCTTTTATCTACATTAATAATTTTCTATTTCTCCATTAATGTATTTCCATACTTGTCTTTCCATTTCACTTAATA
>UQBM01000004.1 GCA_900539265.1 uncultured Mollicutes bacterium
CAAACTGAGGATAGTTAAATGAACAAAATTGAGGATATTTAACTTGACATTTATAAATCACATAAGATTATAAAGGAGATTAAATATTATGAATATAGGAACTAAAATAAAAGAGTTAAGAAATCATAATAAAATAACACAAGAAGACTTAGCTAAAACATTACGCATTTCTACACAAGCCGTGAGTAAGTGGGAAAATGGAGGATCACCAGATTTAGAATTAATACCTGCTATTGCAAAATATTTCAAAGTTTCAACTGATTATTTATTTGATATTGAAGATTATGAACTAACTAATATTGAAAATAAATTATTTAAATATATAACAAGTTTTAACTTAAATGAAAGAATACAACAAGTTTATAGATTAGGTTTTATTATGTCTATTGCAACTCGTGGGGAAGAAATAATAGATTTAGATAAATTTAAAGAAGAAATTACAAATGATGATCTATTTTCTACTGTAGTAAGTGAAGATGGAATCATTATTACTTCTTTAGCACAAAACAATAAAGTATTTACTGTCATTCCAAAAGATAATAAATCAAATTATTTAAAAATGTTAGAAAGCAAAGAAAAACAAATGTTATTTTGTAAATATTTAAGTGATAATATATTTTATGATTCATTAGTTTTCTTGTATAGTAGAAGCAGAACTAGTGGTAGTTTTACTGAAAAATTATTGTGTGATAATTTAAATGTTACATTAGAAGAAGCAAAAGATATTCTAGAGAAGATGAAAGAATTTAAGATTGTAAGTTGTACAATGACGCCAATTGATGATACAGAGGTGAAATTATATTCAGTATTACAAAATCCTCATATTGTAAGCTTGATTCAATTACTAGATATGGTTTCAAATAGACCTAATAATTATTGTCATTATTATGGAGGTCCAACTAATTATTTTGAAAAGAAATAAATATATTATAAACATTTTGGTGCTAGAAAACGGCACCTTTTTCAATTTGTGGACCGATTGTAGAGCCAGTAGCAGTTCTTTAAATACAAAACGAATACAAACTAGAGTTTCAACCTTTTTGATGCTGTTGGCGATTTTTAAAGAACATGATAAAAATTAAGACATATTAAAGTTTCAACTTATAAAAAATACTATTAAATATACCTTTGTGACACGCAACCAACATTGAATGTCACTTTTATCTCAAAGAATTTAGACCAAAATTATAGAAAATAACCAAAAAATATAGCCTTTTTAATTGATTTAATAGGATTTTAAAGCAAAAAGGGGTATAATATATTTGTCTATAAAAGATGACTTTTATATTGTTTAAAGGGGCTTACGGGTACCACTTTCTGATGAATGAACAAAAAAGTTAGTTAGACATATCAAAATTAAACGGACAAATAGATAAATAGGAAAGGCGTGATAATATTATGAATAAAAGAAAAATTATTGCTGCACTTGGAATTATAAGTATATTAATTGGCTTTTTTCTTGCTGCATATTACAATTTGATTTTAATAAACCATGAAGGTCCAATGGATTTATGGGCTATACTATTATTATGCATTCCAGTGGGTGTACTTATTTTATTTATTATTTTAGAGTTATTATTTCCAACAGATTCTTTTATTAGAGATAATAAAAGAATAGATGTAATATCATTCATCTTTATAATACTGTTTTTCCAATTATTCTTGTTTTAGCTCTATTTTCTGCTCAAAGATATAATGTTAAAAAGAGACTAAAATTTCTAAAACAATATGGGTTTAAAGTTGAAGTAAATAAAAATTTATACACTTATAAATTAGATAATATTTATATTAATCAAGATGATAATTATAAAATTAGTAATGATAATGGTAAAACATATATTAATATTCATGAATGCAATATAGGCGAAGAATTTGATAAATATAGAATAAAAGATGCATTAATTAGGTATCAATGCGCTCATTTTGTAGATAAACAAAGAGGAGATGCACCTGATACTTTAGAATTTGTGATAATCTTTTTAAAAAAGAATATTGACGAAATAATAAAATATAAAAATAAATAGTAATGTTAGTCCAGAATATAATACTAATCCTTTCATCAATTTAGGGAGAATTATTACATTTTATCGGAATAAATGGTAAATATCGGCAATTTAAATAACAAAATTTAATAACAATATTGCTTGTTTATTTTGCCGATATATGATATAATATTACAAGGTGATAAAAATGAAATACTTATCTACAACTGAAATAGCAACTTTATGGGGAATTTCTGAAAGAAGTGTAAGGGATTATTGTAATAAAGGAAGAGTTATTGGTGCAATCTTAGAAGGTAAAACTTGGAGAATACCAAAAGATGCAACAATGCCAAAAAGACAAAAAAGAACATCTAATAAATCAAGAACTTTATTAGATATGTTAAAAGAAGAGAAAGATAGTAAATTAAAAGGTGGAATATATCACAAACTTCAAATTGAAATGACATATAATTCAAATCATATTGAAGGAAGTAAACTTACTCACGATCAAACAAGATTGATTTTTGAAACCAAAACAATCGGCATTTATGATGAAGCTATTAAAGTAGATGATATTATTGAAACAACTAATCATTTTAGATGTATTGATTTAGCTATTACATCAGCTAAAACGAAATTAACAGAATCATTAATTAAACAGTTTCATTACACTTTAAAAAATAATACAAGTGATCAAGAAAAAACTTGGTTTAGAGTTGGTGATTATAAACTACTTGTTAATGAAGTTGGAGGACTTGATACATGTCCACCTGAAAAGGTAAAAGAAAGATTAGTTACACTTTTAAATGATTACAATTCAAAGAATAATATTACTATTTATGATATTATAGAATTTCATTATGAGTTTGAAAGAATCCATCCTTTTCAAGATGGTAATGGTAGAGTTGGTAGACTAATTATTTTAAAAGAATGCTTAAAACATAATATAGTTCCATTTATTATTACAGAACAAATTAAAGATTTTTATTATCGTGGTTTAAAAAATTATAAGTATGAAAAAGGCTATTTAAATGATACTTGTTTGTCAGGGCAGGATATTGTTAAGTCATATTTAGATTATTTTAAAATAGAATATAAATAATACTAAGGCAAGTGATTGACTCGCTTTTTTATATGAAAAAGGACAAATGCGATTTACAACTCTCGAAAAAAGGATGAAAAGGACGTTTGGTCCACGCAACCAACATTGTATGTTTAATTTGTCTATAATGATACAATCTAATAAAAACATTAATAAAAAAATCATTTGCAAGATTCACAACAAATCGCTTGCAGAATATGATTTAATTCTATTTATAATCGTTTATAAATTAATTTAAAAAGGTATCAATTTTTATAATAGTTATATAATATTATAAATTAGTCTAATGTGAATAATCTTATGCAAATTTTAATTATAAAAATGTTCACGTCGAATTAAAAATATTGCTCACTAAAATAATAAAATATTGCTCAGTTAAAAACGAAAATATTGCTCACTTAACTTGACTGTGTGATATGATTGTGATATACTATAGTAAAGAAAAGGAGACTATTATGAGTATATTAACTGATAAATCCAAATATAGAAAAAGAATAATTGATAAAACAATTGAAGATTATTTGAAAGTAAGTGGAGCTATTTGTGTTGAAGGACCAAAATGGTGTGGTAAAACATGGGCATCTGCATTTCATTCAAATAGTGAGTTTCTAGTTGGTGATCCAGCTAATAATTTTAATAATAGAAAAATAGCTGAATTAAATCCATCTTTAATCTTACAAGGTGATGCTCCTAGATTGATTGATGAATGGCAAGAAGTACCACCTATCTGGGATGCAACAAGAGCAGAAGTTGATAAGCGTCACGAAAAAGGACAATTAATATTAACAGGTTCATCTACACCAAAGAAAAAAGGAATTATGCACAGTGGAAGTGGAAGAATTGTTAAAATTAGAATGAATACAATGTCATTATATGAGTCAGATGATTCAACAGGAAATATTAGTTTATTTGACTTATGCAATGGTGTTTTTGAAGATCAGCTATTAGAAGAAGTTTCATTAGAAAAACTTGCTAATTTAATTGTTCGCGGTGGATGGCCTGAAAATATAAGTGCACCAGATAATCTTCTTCATTTAATGCCAAGAGCATATATGGATAATATAATAGAAGAAGATTTACAAAAAGTTGATGATGAAATAGAGTATGATGCTCATAAAGTGAAATTATTATTAAAATCTCTAGCGAGAAATGAATCTACGACAGTTTCAGCATCAGCATTATTAAAGGATATTATAGAACAAGATCATGAATCGATGAGTAGAAATACTATTGCTAAGTATTTAGAAGTGCTTGGTCGCATGTTTTTATTCAACAATCAACTACCATTCTCACCTAATATTCGTTCATCGTTAAGAGTAAAACAATCTGAAAAAAGACATTTTGCAGATCCAGCAATGGCTTGTGCATTATTAAATCTAACAAAAGATAAACTAATAGGTGATTTAAATACATTTGGTTTTCTATTTGAGGCTTTAGTAGAAAGAGACTTGTCTATTTATGCTCAGTCTTTTGGTGGTAAACTATTCCATTATCAAGACTACAAAAATAATGAAATTGATGCAGTAATAGAATTGGAAAATGGTGATTGGTGTGCTTTTGAAATTAAAATTGGTGCCAAAAAAATAGATGAAGGTGCTGACAATTTAATTAAAGTTTGTAATGATATAGTATCTAACGGTGGGAAAACTCCTAAAATTATGTGTGTAATATGTGGATTATCTAATGCTGCATATAAAAGAAATGACGGAGTTTATGTTGTTCCAATAACTGCACTTAAAAATTAAAAGGACAAATATTATGAAAATTGTTTATAAAAATGTAGATTCATCTTCTTTATCAATACTTGATCAATGGATTATTGATAAAAACTCTGATATTGTAAAATATGCTATGTTTGATTATTCATTTACAAGTTATGAAAAAATATTAAAAGAAAATAAAATTGATGGAGAATCATATATTACAAAAATAGTATATGTAGATAATATATTATTAGGTTATTTAGCTTTATGTTATTTTCAATGAAACGGTAAAAATGTAATAAGTATTAACCCTATTGTTATAAATCCAAAGTACCATAATAATGGTTATGGTAAATTAATTTTAAATGATTTGATAAAGAATAATAAAAAAATTATTAATATTGATGTAGATATATTCAATGCAACTATATCTATTACTAATATTTCTTCAATTAAACTTTTTGAGAGTTTAAATTTTACTAAAAAAGGAAATGTTAATGATGGTTTTCAAGATTATTGTTTAGAAAAATGAATAAATATATTTTAATATCTATTAAAAAACTATATATACAGAAAAGCTTGGTTACGATATCTTAATGTAATCAAGCTTTTTAATATTGCTGGAGTTATATTGATTTTATAAGATATAAATCTAATTATGGACAAATTTATCTTTCAACGTCATAGACTTTTTTGCCATGCAACTATCAAAAAACAACCTTATTTAGACTTTATTGCCATGGGACGAACGTTGTATGTTGAATTTGTCTATTAGAAAATAGGGCTGTAATAGGCAATTATAATGGAAAAAGTACGCTATTTTATTGTATTTGTGTTAAAACTTGACTTTTCATGGTATAATTAGAGATATAAGAAAATTACTGACTTTCAGTCATACGATAGGGGTTGAACGTTCAATTTTAATAGGTATGAGTGAATGTGTAATTGATGTTCTTCTATAAGAATTATTAATTGTATATAATTTATATTTTATGTATAATGATATTGTAGCATTAGAATGAAATATCAAAATAAAAGGAGCAAGTAGTAAAAAATGAATGATAAGATATTAATAGAATTAAATATAGACGCTAATAATAAGATTGTAATTATAAAAAAACATAATTTTTCTGAAATACATAATGATTCTTATATATTATTTTATGCTCTTGTAAATAATTATTTATTAGCTGATAATTCTTTTATAGATGAATGTGGATATTCAATATATTATAGAATTTTTAATATTCGTAGTTTTTATTCTATTTAAGAATATGTAGAATTATATCAGAAATGTTTAAAGGAAAAAAAGAACGGAAAATTTAATAATAATTTTGAAGATGAAGAAAATTTTAGGTGTAACCACATGTAATTATAGAATAAATACTAGTTTAGTAAATAGTATTACAATAAATTTGTGTAAAAAATAAAAAAGATAGAAATTTAATTGATTTATTACATATAATATTTATGAAATTTGTCTAAACTATTGACAAAAAATATTTCAAATGTTAAAATACTACTGAAAGTTTTAACGCAAATGACTAAAGTTTAAGGAGTAATATTAATATGATTGAAAGAAATTGGTATTTAAATAAACTCATAAAAAGAGCTTGGGATGGTAATATTAAAGTAATTACTGGTATTAGACGTTGTGGAAAATCAGTTTTGCTATTTGATATATAAAACATACTTACTTGAAAATGGTGTAAAAGAAGAAAATATAATTGAAATAAAATTAGATAAAATGGAATTCATTACTTTTCGAAATCCGTTTATGCTATATAAAGAAATAACTAAAACAATTAATAAAACCCCATTAGATAAATATTATTTATTTATTGATGAAGTTCAAATGGCAATCGAAAAAAAGATAGAAAAAGCGGTGTTACTGCAACTATCTATGATATTTTAAATCAATTTAAAGATAATAAAAATATTGATGTTTATGTAACTGGCAGCAATTCAAAAATGTTATCAAAAGATATTTCAACTGAGTTTAGAGGAAGATCTAGCCAAATTCATGTCTTTCCCTTATCTTTTTCTGAATATTATAATTACATTGGTGGAGATATAAATGAAGCATTAAATAATTATATGATATTAGGAGGAATGCCTGGTATTGTACATGAAAAAACTGCTGAAGATAAAAAAAGTTATTTAGAAAATTTATTTAATGAAATATATATAAAAGATATTGTAGAAAGAAATAGGATTCAAAGGCCTGACATTTTAAATGAAATCTTAGACTATTTATCTTCACAAATTTCATCGCTTACTACTAATAATAGAATAGCTAATTCAATATCAACTTTAAAAAAGGAAAAAGTTACATTTGAAATGGTTTCTAAATATGTCAGTCATACAATTGATTCATTCATTATTAATATGGCTAGAAGATATGATGTGAAAGTAAAAAGTTATTTTGAATATCCTAATAAGTATTATTACATTGATAATGGGTTAAGAAATGCTAGATTAAACTTTAGACAAAATGATCCTGGCCATTTAATGGAAAATATATTATATAATGAACTAATTAGAAGAGGATATAATGTTGATGTTGGAGCAATTCCATTAAGAACACATGATTCATCAGATTATGTTGAAATAGATTTTATTGTAAATAAACTTGATTTTAAGGTTTATATTCAATCTGCATTTAGAATGGATAATGATGAAAAAATAGTATCAGAAATTAGACCATTAACAATTACAGGTGATTCATTTAAAAAGGTAATTATTAGAAATGATATTTTAACCAGTTATTATGATGAGCAAGGAATTCTTCATTGTAAATTTACAGATTTTTTATTAGACAAAATAAATGTTTTAGATTAACGCTAAAAGCTGCTCTGATGAGTGGCTTTTTTATAGACAAATTTTTCTTTCAACGTCATAGACTTTATTGCCATAGAATGAACGTTGTATGTTGAATTTGTCTCGCCTAAAATCAACTATATTTAACGATATTTTAATGAGAAATTATTAAAAAACTGCTAAAACCTGTAAAAGCATAAGAAAAACATCAAAAATACTAGAAATTGGACAAAAGACTTTTTTAACGTACAAGGCTGGGGTTGTACGTATGAAAGTATATTGTGTACAACAAAAACATTTAAATATATTTAAAACACTTGACAAATTTAATATTTTAGTCTAAAATGGAGTTATATTCCAAAAAGGTCGTGAATTAATGTATATTAGTAGAGTGATTGAAAATACTATAAAAAATTTTTCAAATGAATTTTCTGTTATTGTTGTTACAGGTGCTAGACAAGTTGGTAAATCTACATTGCTTCAAATGATTAAAGAAGATGATATGAATTATGTTACTTTAGATGATTTAGATGCAAGAACACTGGCAAAAGCAGATCCAAAATATTTTTTAGAACAATATGGATATCCTTTAATTATTGATGAAATACAATATGCTTCAAATTTATTACCATATATAAAAATAATAGTAGATGAATATCGTTTAAAATCTTTAAAAAATAATACTAAACAAAAAGCTTTGTTCTGGTTAACTGGTTCTCAACAATTTAGATTAATGAAAGATGTAAGTGAATCATTAGCGGGTAGAATTGGGGTTTTAAATTTATACTCATTATCTAATAGTGAAATAAATAAAAGCAATGTTGGTCTATTTAGTCCTAAATTAGATGTTCTTAAAGAAAAACAAAAAAATAGTATTGAAAAGAAAGGTAATGTATTTGAAAGAATATTTAATGGTGGTATGCCAACTGTTGTAAGTAATATAGCAGAAAGAAATAATTATTTTTCTTCTTATGTTAATACATATATTGAACGAGATGTAAGAGAATTATTAAATGTTGGAAAAACATTAGAGTTTTATAATTTTATGCAATATATAGCTGTTAGAACTGCCCAAGAATTAAATTATGCTAATATCGCAAAAGAAATAGGAGTAGATTCGAAAACAATTAAAAGTTGGATTAGTATATTAGAAGCATCTGGTATAATATATTTATTACAACCATATTATTCTAATGTTTCAAATAGAATCATTAAAGCTCCTAAATTATATTTTATGGATACTGGATTATGTAGTTATTTAGCAAAATATCCAAATCCTGAAACCTTAGAAGTTGGAGCATTATCTGGAGCAATTTTTGAAACATTTGTTGTGAGTGAAATTATCAAAAACTTTTCAAATTATGGAATAGATCCAAAAATTAATTTGTATTACTATCGTGACAAAGATCAAAAAGAAGTTGATTTAGTTTATGTAGAAGGAAATACTTTATATCCAATAGAAATAAAAAAAGGTATAAGTCCAAATAATCCAGATAAAAACTTTAGTGTCTTAAAGAAATACAGTGATGATGTTAGACCAGGTATTGTTATTTGTTTAACGCAAAAACTACAACCAATAAACAAAGATTGTTGGTTATGCCCAGTTAATTTAATATAATATATTGTTTATTAAATGCTAAATTGAAGGTAGAATAGTTTAAAGATTTATTGTTGAATCATCAAATTATAATTGCAGGTAAATATAAAGTTTGATTGTAACCGGTCGATATTGAATGATAAAGTGTAGTAATCATGGTTACTGCACTTTTTTATATGTGTTTTTGTTATATATCTAACGTTGAATTTGTCCATTTAAATTTTGAAAAAAACAGGTCAATTTAATGAAAAAAGGGGCATATTGTACTGTATTTGTGTTAAAAAACGATATTTTGCACCATTAGTAGATGTCTATAAGTCTTCTGAAAAAGAAGGCTTTTTTCACTTTTTAGGCCTAAATTATCAAAAATCTTAAGAAAATATCCAAAAATGATGGTAAAAAGTGCTCAAAAAAAGACTTTTTGTCATACACAACCTAGTGCGATTATGCAAGGATTCGAACCTTTAGGTAAAAATGGCCTATTTTTGTGTAAATTGTTAAGTGACTTTTTATACTAACGATACCCTTTGAATAACGGGGTTCGAACCTATTGATTGAAAAATTACTACAAATAGTGTATAATGAAATATATAAAACATAGAAACGAGATAGTTTATGATAGAGTATAGAAAAGTTGATATTTCAGAAAAAGAACAAAATATATACAGTTCAAGAAGCAATAGACAGAAAAGAGTTTTTTGTTCCTTTTAGAGATGAAGATATTGATACAATGTTTGATAAAGACAAAGCTGTTACATATGGAGCATATGATAATGGTAAACTTATTGGAACAGCACAGTTTTATTTAGGTGATGAATTTGTTGATGATATAAAGAAAGTTATAGGTATTAGTGAAACAATTGCAGGAGAGTTTGGAGGAGTACTAATTTTACCTGAATATAGAGGTAAAGGTATCATGAAACAATTTTCAGCTATAATAATAGAAGAAGCAAGATTAAGAAATTATGATTATATAGTATCAGTAGCACATCCAGAAAATATAGCATCTAATAGATCTATATTATTTACTGGAGCAAAATTAATTAAAACTGATTATTTAGGTAAATATTATAGAAATATGTATTTGTTAGATTTAAAATAAAATTATAGTTATAAAGAATAAAACCACTTAAAGGATTAATATTCCAATGGGTGGTTTTTATGCTTTGTGGACCGATTGTAGAGCCTGTAGCAGTTCTTTAAAATTATATCGAACAACAAACTAGAGTAAAAAGGAAACGAGGGTGTTGGCAATTTTATAAGGTTTTAATCTATATAAAATAATATATTAATTGTTAGACTCATATGTTTTGTTTATATGAAAATAGAAAGTCCAAAGTTTATATAATTTAAGTAATATAAAATTTTCTAAAATATGACAAAAAACCCATGTTATTTTTACTTCGTGACAATTTTTTTCTCAAAAAGCTTGCAATTGTGTTTTTTATGTGTTATAATTTACTCGTGACAAATACATAGGAGGTATTGCTATGGTAGTAAAAGATATAGCGATTGTTGGAAGTGGTCTTGTAGTTTCAAGAAAAAAGGCAATTCACACAAAAGATATCATCAAGTCATACAAACAATTAAATCTTAGAGCAATCAATAAAAATGGATATATAGAAGAACAGGAATTAGAAATATTAAATGTAAAAGAAATTATAGATGATTATTATCTTACACATGAAGGAGATATAATTGTTAGATTAACTGATCCTTTCACTGCTATATATATTAGTAAAGATATGGAAAATATTGTAATCAGCTCAAACTTCTGTGTAATAAGATGTTCAGAAAATTACTGCCCTGATTTTTTATCTTATTATATAAATAGTGATTCTGCAAGAAAATCATTATTAAGTAATCTGCAAGGATCTATAATGAAGAATATAAATATGTCTGCAATTGGAGAAATGGAAATCCCGAATATCCCTTTAAAGAAACAGCATATAATTGGAAATTTGTTTAAAGCACAAACACAAAAAATTATTATATTAAATAAAATACAAGAAAAGGAAGATAAATTACAAAAAGCTATTTTAGTAAAAATAGAAAATATGGAGGATTAATAATGAATAGTAGTAAAATGTTAGAAAAAAATATATCCCAATATCCAGCACTAGAATTATTTCAAAAATTAGGTTATAAATATATTTCTCCAGAAGATTGTATTGTACAAAGAAAAGGCACATATGGGTGTATTCTTCAAGATATTCTTAAAGAACAATTAAAAAAATTAAATAGTTATGAATATAATGGGAAAGTTTGTAAGTTTTCAAATTTTAATATTGAAAAAGCAGTTTCAGATTTAGATGTACCAATTCAAGAAGGTTTAATTGTTGCTAGTGAAAAGGTATATAATCTTCTTACTATGGGAAGAAGTTATGTAGAACAAGTAGATGATAGAAAAGTATCATTTGATTTAAACTATATTGATTGGCACAATTTTGAAAATAATGTATTTCATGTAACTCAAGAATTTGCTGTAGATAGTCACACAGGCGAACATAATGCAAGAGTTGATATTGTTTTATTTGTGAATGGGATCCCTTTTGCAGCTATCGAGTGTAAATCTGGTGTAGAATCAGTAGATCAAGCAGTGGAACAAAATATTAGAAATCAAACAGATTTTTATATACCTCAATTATTTAAATATGTTTCACTTGTAGTAGCATGTAATAAAAATGAAGTCAAATATGGAACAACTAGAACAAAAAAGAAATTTTATTCAGTTTGGAAATTTGAAAATGATGAACCAGTTGAAATTGAAGAAAAGATTAATAACTTAAAATTAGGAAGATTGGCGACATATCAAGATAAAATATTCACAGCTATGATGACTCCTGAAAGATTGATTGAAATAGCAAGATATTTTGTTTTATTCGATGCAAACGTTAAAAAGGTGTGTAGATATCAACAATATTATGCTGTAAAAAATATCATTTCTACAATACAAAAATATGATTCAAATAATAATAGACAAAGTGGTATAATTTGGCATACACAGGGTAGTGGTAAGTCACTAACTATGGTTATGATAGCAAATTATATATTAACTAATATTAATCCAGGTAAAAGTAAAGTTGTAATTGTTACAGATAGAAAAGATTTAGATAAACAAATTGCAAGAACGTTTAGCAATACTAAAATTAAACCTGCAAGAGCTATTAGCGGTAGAAATTTGGTTGAATTAATTTCAGAAGGAAAAGCAGACGTTATAACATCTATAATTAATAAATTTAATACAGCAGAAAAGTTCAATACGAGAGTTGATGAAAAAGATATTTTTATTTTAGTAGATGAATCACATCGTAGTAATTATGGTGAGTTAGCTGTTAAAATGAGAAGAGTATTCCCTAATGCTTGTTATTTAGGATTTACAGGTACACCACTAATGAAAAACGATAAAACTGCTATGAAATTTGGTGGACACTATATACACAAATATACAATTAAAAATGGTGTTGATGATAAAGCTATTGTTCCATTAGTTTATGAAGGAAGATTTGTGGAACAAACAGTTGATTCTACAAATATAGATTTATGGTTTAAGAAAACATGTAGCAAACTTAACGATAAACAAAAAGATGAACTAAGCAGAAAATGGAGTTCAATCCAAAAACTTAATAGTACTTATGCTAGAATTGAAAGAATAGCCCTTGATATAGATGAGCATTTTACAAATAATATTAAGGCAACTGGATTTAAAGCTATTTTAGCAACAAATTCAAAATTAGATGCAGTTAGATATTATAATACATTTAAACATTTTAGTGAATTAGAAGTAGCAGTTTGTATTTCATCACCAGATATGAGAGAAGGATATGAAGATTTAGATGAAAGCAATCTTCCTGAAGTACAAAAATTTTGGAAAGAAATGATGGAAATATATAATGATGCCGATGATTATGAAGAAAGTATCAGAAATAAGTTTGTAGATGGAGACCTAGATATATTAATTGTATGTTCAAAATTACTTACAGGATTTGATGCACCAATATGTCAAGTTTTATATATTGATAAGCAATTGAAAGAGCATGGTTTATTACAGGCGATTGCAAGAACTAATCGACTATACGAAGGAAAAGATTATGGATTGATTGTTGATTATAGAGGGTTGCTTCCACAGTTAAATGACGCAATGAATGTTTATTCTGGGGACAATGGTTTAGATAAGTTTGATAAAAAAGATTTAGAAGGGCTTATTACAGATGTATTAACTTCGGTCGCTGGATTAAGACAAGCGTATACAAATCTCGAAAATAATTTTATTTCTATTGAAAATAAAAATGATGAAGAAGAATATGAAGTATATCTAGAACAACATGAAGATATTAGAAATAAATTTTATAATGATTTATGTGAATTCGGAAAAAAATTATCATTGGTGTTAGGGAGTGAAAATGCCTATACAGCTATTGTAGATAGTGATCCTAAAGAGATAAAACTATATAAAGATAAATTTATCTTTTATTCAAAATTAAGAGTAATGATTAAGAAAAGATGTGCCGAAACAATAGATAATAAAGACTATGAAAATCAAATGAGAAATTTATTAGATAAACATTTATCAGTTGTCGGTTTAAAAATTCTTACAAAACCATTAGATATTATGAATAAAGGAGAATTAGAAAAAGAAATTGAGGATTTAGGAAGTAAAGCGTCAAAAGCAGATGCTATAAGATATAACTTAAGTAAAAATATTTCAGTTAATTATGACACTAATCCTGCTTATTATGATAGTTTTTCAAAAAGAATTAAAGATGTACTGGAACAATACAAAGAAAAAGTAATAAGTGATGCAGAATATTTACAAGCTATGAGTAAAATATTGGATGATTTTAGAACAAATAAGAGTGGAATATCTTATCCAAAATCAATTCAACAAAGTGTTCATGCTCAAGCGTTTTATGGTGTAATTCTTCCTATAATTAATGAAAACGAAGAATATGATATTAATTTAATTGGAGAAATAGCAATTAAAATTGCTGAAATAATTCAAGAACATACAAAAGTTGATTGGAGTAATAACGTTGATATACATAATAATATTGCTCAAGATATTGATGATATGTTTTATGAATATGAAAAACAAGGGGTCATAAAGTTATCTTTTGATAAGATTGATAAAGTAACAGAAAATGTTACAACAGTTGCATTAAAGAGGTTTTAAAAATGAAGTATGAATTTTCTTATAACGGAAAAACAATAGCTTATGAAATAATTTATAAGAAAGTAAAAAATATCAATATAAGAGTTAAACCAAGTGGAGAAGTTGTTGTTTCTTGTAATGAATCAATTGATAATAAAACTATTGAGTTAGAAATGATTAAACGAGCAAACTGGTTATTGGATACTATTGATAAATATAAAACAAATTTAATTGAATTCGTTGATTCAAATCTTAGTTTGGTTGATGGAGAAGCTTTCTTAATATTAGGAAAAGTATTAAGAATTAAAAATATTGAATCAAATCAGTTTAAAATTGACTATGATAATAACTATTTATACATTTATAGACCAAATCAAAGAGGTATAAAGATGAAATTCAATCAATGGTATTTAAATTTTGTTACTTCCCAATTTAATGATATGGTAAATAAAGCATATAAAAAGTTTGAAAAATATGGTATTGTAAAACCAGAAGTTATTTATAAAAATATGAAAACTAGATGGGGAACTTGCAATATTGAAAAAGCTTTAATAACATTAAATATTCAGTTAATTAAAGTAGACCCATTTTTAACTGAGTATGTAATATGTCATGAATTGACACATTTAAAATATAGAAATCATAATAAAGATTTTTATACATTCTTAACAGCAATGATTCCAGATTGGAAACAAAGAGAACAAATTTTAAACAATATTTTTATAAATAATTTAGGAGGTATTTAAAATGACAACTAAAGAAGATATTCAAAAAGTCTTATGGAACGCTGCAGGAAGTTTTAGAGGAAAAATTGATAGTGGTAAGTATAAAGATTATATTTTATCAATGCTTTTCGTAAAATATTTAAGTGATGCGATTAAAGAAACGAAAGAAGAACTTATTAAAAAATATAATGGTGATGAAGAAAGAATTCAAAGAGCTTTACAAAGAGGAAGATTCTTTGTTCCTGATGAAGCAACATTTGATTACTTATATGATAATAAAAAGGCAACAGATATTGGAAGTAAAATTAATATTGCTTTAAAGGCAATTGAAAATGCAAATGGCGGTAAATTAAGAAATATCTTTGGCCAAATTGATTTTAATTCTCAAGAACTTGGAGATGGAAGAGAGAAGGTTGCATTATTAAGTAACTTCCTTGAAGATTTCAGTTCTATTGATTTAAGACCAAGCCAATTAGAAGGTGTTGATGAAATTGGTAATGCTTATATGTATATGCTTGCAGTTTTTGCTAGTGATGCAGGTAAAAAAGGTGGCGAATTTTATACACCTGAACAAGTATCAGAAATCCTTGCGAGAGTCGTAGAACCTAAAGAAAATGATCGTATTTATGATGGTGCTTGTGGTTCTGGTTCTTTATTAATTAAAGCATTCAATCAAGTGTCTAATAGAAAAGCACAAATTTATGGACAAGAGAGAAACTTCCAAACTTGGGGTTTATGTAGAATGAATATGTTTATTCATAACATCGATGATGCTATTATTTATCAAGGTGATACTATTTCAAACCCTCAAAATATTGAAGATGGAAAGTTAATGCAATTTCAATGTATAGTTGCAAATCCACCATTCTCATTAGATAAATGGGCAAATGGTTATGCAGCAGATAGTAATGACAAAGATTTCAAAATGTCAAAAGAACTAGACCCATATAAACGTTTTGATTGGGGTGTTCCACCAAAAAGTAAAGGTGACTATGCTTTCATACTTCATATGTTGCATTGTCTTGATGGTAATAATGGTAGAATGGCAATAATTATGCCTCATGGTGTTTTATTCAGAGGAGCAAGTGAAGGCGAAATTAGAAAGAAACTTATTGATCTTAACTTATTAGATGCTGTAATTGGATTGCCTGCTAACCTTTTCTACGGAACAAGTATTCCTGCTTGTATTCTTGTATTTAAGAAAAATAGAGCAAATAAAGATGTTGTTTTTATTGATGCATCAAAGGACTTTGAACAAGGTAAAAATCAAAACAAATTAAGACCTGAAGATATTGATAAGATTGTATCAACATATAAAGCAAGACAAGAAGTTGAAAAATATTGTCACATAGCAAAAATAGATGAAATTAAGGAAAATGATTATAATTTAAATATTCCTCGTTATGTAGACACATTTGAAGAAGAAGAACAAATTGACATTCATGCAGTAATGGCAGAAATTAAAGAATTAGAAAAACAAAGAACAGAACTTGATAAAGAAATAGAGGGTTATCTTAAGGAATTAGGATTATAAAGAGGTCATGACTAATGAGTGAAAAAACAATCAATAAAGTCCCTAATGTTCCCAATTTAAGATTCTTCAATGATGACAACACTTGGTCAAATTCATCTCTTGAAAAAAAGTGTAAATTTGTTGGTGGTGGGACACCATCAACATTGAATCAAGATTATTGGAATGGAGATATTGCATGGATATCATCAGCTGATTTACTTGAAGAAAATGTTCATAAATACAATGTAAGTCGATTCATAACAAAAGAGGCCATAATGAATAGTGCCACAAAAATATGTCCTATTAATACGATAATGATAGTGTCGAGAGTTGGTGTGGGAAAAATAGCAATTAGTAATTCTGAAATATGTACTAGTCAAGATTTTACAAATCTCACAGAATATCAATTTGATAAAAACTTTTTAGTTTATTCACTTAAAAACACTATAGAAAAACTTAAAAATTCATCTCAAGGAACATCAATAAAAGGAATTACATCAAAAGAGATAAAGCAAATAAATATCTTCTATCCAGAAATAATCGAACAATGTAAAATAGGATTGTTTTTCAAAAAAATAGATGAACGAATAGAGTTTCAAAGCAAAATCATTAACAAACTTGAATCCTTAATATGTACTTTAAGGTCTACAATTTTTAATAGTTATAACTGGGAATGGAATAGATTAGATACTTATATTAAATCTGGTATTATTACATTAAAGCGTGGAAACGTTATTCCTAAACATGATGAGGACAGTGAATTTAAATTTCCAGTATATTCGTCATCAATACATAATAATGGTTTAATGGGTTATAACAATTCATACATGTTTGATAAAGAATTAATTACATGGTCTGTTGATGGTGGTGGAAACTTCTTTTATAGACCTAAGCATAAATTTAATGTTACAAATGTCTGTGGAATTATGGAAATAACAGACAATTCATATAATTATAGATTTTTATCAGAAATTCTTTTAGCACAACATTCAAGACTTATATTCGATTATCAAACAAAAGCACACCCTAGTGTTATTGAGAAATTATATAAAATACCCAATGTGGATATAAAAATTCAAGAAAAAATAGCTTATATATTTGAGCTTTATTACACAAAGTTACAAAAAGAAAAAGATATACTTTCACTTTATAAAAAGCAAAAAGCATATCTTCTCCAAAATATGTTTATATAAACATATTAGCTAATAAATATTTCTTTTGTAAAAGATAGTCATTAAGAATTTGTTCTTCAATGGCTATTTTTTTGTCAAGTGATGTTACGATTAAAGTAATTTTAGAAATTAATTCCTTATTAGGGATCTTAACTTTAATACCAGTAAGAGTAGATAAGACTATATAAGGCATTGCTCCTACATTTTTTTCACGATGTAGTTTTTTAGGAAGTTCAATTTCTAAAGCGAATTTTATATACAATGGATTTTTTATAAAATTTTGCAAAACATATGTTCTCTGATATGCATCAAACTTACCATTAAAATATTTAATTAATCCAACTTCACCATTTCCAGAAATTATTAACGATTCTCCTTCAAATGAGTATTTGTCTATATAATAATCTTCTTTAGCACAAGTGAAGAATTTATATTTACCGTTAGGATTCATAGCATTTGCATCTAATTTTCCAGTTGTAATACTACATAGTTGATTTAAGGATATGTAATCAAAATCATTTAAATCATTATAAATAGTATGTAGAATTCTATTTCTATAAGATTTATATTCCTTAATGATTTTGCTTTGGGTTAAAATTCTTTCATCAATCATTGATAAGAATTTTCCAATTTTATTTTGTTCTTCTATTGTTGGAGTATAAAGTTTTAAGTTCTTTAGCTCTGGAATTCCAATTCTTTGACGTGTTGATCCGGCAGTTTTTGAGGCTATTATTTTTCTAATATTTTTTGTGTTAATTTGTTCTCTCATAAAAAGTTTATTACATTTTTTAATATCTAAATTAACTCGTATAGCATCGGAACCTAACACATATCTTTTATAAAAATCATGAGCAATACAGCAACGACCTGCAGGCATCATTTTAGCAATAATTAAATCACCTGGATATGCGTTGTTTGCAATTAAACTATCAGCTTTTTTTACACTTGTGAATATTAATCTTTCAGTAAAATTTAAATAATCTTCTGTTATATTACTTAATTGAATGATAGGAACACCATCCAGCGTATAATCATTTGTCTTTAAATCTGACCCAAAAGGTCCGCCAGCAAAAGATTTTTTTTCATTTGTCGTAAGTAATTCTAGGCTTGTTGTTGTCCACTCATATATAAATTCAGGAAATCTTAAATTGGGAACATTGGGGATTTTATTCCTTATAATATTTAAAAATTTATTAAATTGACTTATGTATAGGAGGTAATTAATATGACTCAAATTAAATTAAGTCAGATAATTGACTTATGGAAGAAAGACAAAAAGCAATATGTTAAAAAATCAACATATTCTGCATATGTGCTTTTAGTTAAAAATCATTTATTACCATATTTTGGTGATAAATACGAAGTTGAGGAGTCAGATGTTCAAAAGTTTGTATTTGAAAAATTGGAACAAGGACTTAGTCAAAAAACTATTATGGACATTTTGATTGTATTAAAGATGATACTTAAGTTTGGAGTAAAACATAGGTATTTGTCTTGTCGTGAAATTGAAATTAAATTCCCCACACAAAGAGAAAATGAGGGACTTGAGGTATTAAGCCGTTCAAATCAAAGAAAAATAATGGATTATATTGAAAAAAATTTTACTTTTAAAAACTTAGGCATTTATATTTGTTTGAGTACAGGATTAAGAATAGGAGAATTATGTGCGTTAACATGGGATGATATAGATGAAGATAATGGTGTTATTTTAGTTAGGAAAACTATTCAAAGAATATATGTTATTGATGATGTTAAAAAAAGAACTGAATTAATTATAGATACACCAAAGACTAAAAATTCGATCAGAGATATTCCTATGACATCGAATTTAATTAAGATAATTAAACCTATTAAGAAAATTGTAAATAATGAATATTATGTTTTGACTAATGATATTAAACCAACAGAACCTAGAACATATAGGAATTATTATAAAAGGTTTATGAAAAAATTTGATATTCCGGATTTAAAGTTTCATGGATTAAGACATAGTTTTGCAACTAGGTGTATTGAAGGAAAATGTGATTATAAAACTGTTAGCGTTATTTTAGGTCATTCAAATATAAGCACAACATTAAATTTATATGTCCACCCAAATCTTGAACAAAAGAAAAAATGTATTAATCAGATGAATAGGTCATTAAGATAAAATATAATTATTCTTCAACTACTGTATTTACTTATTTGAAAAAATAACAAAAAAAGTGTATAATAAATATGTGATTGGAGTTGATTAATATGAAAGATATGTTGTCATTATCAGAATTATTTAATAAGAAGTTATTTAGAATACCAGACTATCAAAGAGGTTATGCTTGGGAAAAACAACAAGTAGAAGATTTTTGGAATGATTTAATGCTGCTTCATAAAGATAAAGAACATTATACAGGTATGTTATCATTACAAGAAATTAGACCTAAATTAGATGATGTTAATTATTATGATTGTATTGATTTAAGAGATACTCATAAAATTTTTCATATTGTTGATGGACAACAAAGATTAACAACTTCAATGCTATTAATTAATCAAATTATTAAAATTGATTATAGTAAATATGAACCAAGTATTTTTAATAATGAATTTATAAGTAGCATTAAAGGTAAATATATTTGTAATAACAAATGTTATGTGTTTGGCTATGAAGTAGATAATCCTAGTTTTGTTTATCTTAAAAATATATTTGGCGAATCAGATCCTACACTAATTAAGGAATCAAGATATACAAGAAACTTATCAGTTGCAAGTCATATCTTTGAAGAGAACTTAAAGAAGCTAATAAAAGATAAAGGTGTAAAGGCCGTTGAAGATTTATTCTATAAGTTAACAGAAAAGTTACAATTTAATATTCATTATATTAAACATAATTTTGATGTTCACGTTGCTTTTGAAACAATGAATAATCGTGGTAAGAAATTGTCCAACTTAGAGATATTAAAGAATAGATTAATATATCTTTCAACTTTATATCCAGATTCAAAAAAAATGAAAGCAAAGAAATTAAATCTACAAAAAGAAATAAATGATGCTTGGAAAGAAATATATTATAATTTAGGTAAAGATTTAAATAATGAACTAGACGATGATATGTTCTTAAAAGCTCATTGGGCATTATATTTTAAGTTTAGTAAGACTGATTCAGATACATATGTTAATGAATTGTTAAATAAATATTTTATTCCTGCAGCTGTTAATGATTTTATAAGGGAATATAATGATAGTGAACTTGATGAAGATGATATAGATTGGAGTGATGATGCACTAACGATTGAAGAAATATCATCATATGTAAAAAGTTTAAGAGAAACATCAAAATATTATTATGATACTTTTGTTCCTAATCCTAAACTATCAGAAGAAGAACAAAACTATATTCGTAAACTTAATAGAATAGGTATTGGATATAGTGCATTACGAAATTTAGTTGTTGCATCATATTTGGTAAGTAAAGATAAAGATGCAAGTTTTGCTGAAAAACGTATTGAACTATTTAAAGCAATTGAAAGATTTATTTTCTTATGTTTTAGAACAGCAGGTTTTCAATCATCATATAAAAGTGGAGTATATTATAGATATGCAGGCCAAATGTTACAACCAGAAGGTAACTTATCTATTGATGCAGTAATTGAAGATATTAATAAAACAGTTGATGATGATATGCCACAAATCATTCAATCGTTTATAACACAATCAAATGGATGGTTTAGTGAAAATAATCATTATGGATTCTATGCATGGACCGGATTAAAATACTTTTTATTTGAATATGAAGAATCACTTTTAAATGCATCAACAGGAACAAAGATATCAGGAGATAATTACTTTAAGAAAAGTGAAAAAGATAAAGTATCAATTGAACATATTTTTCCACAAACACCTTCAAAATATTATTGGGCTAACCTTTATAGATCATATGATAAAGATAATGAAGTTTGGAAACTAGCAGGAACAATAGGTAACTTATTACCTCTTTCAAGTTCTATTAATTCAAGTTTGCAAAATGATTCATTTGAAGCTAAGGTTAATGGAAGAAAAGGTGCTGTTGGATATGAAATGAATTCATATTCAGCTATTGAAGTATCAAAACACCATAAATGGTTAGAAGAAGATTATCCATCATTTAATAAATATTATTTTAGAAATATTGATGAAACTGAATTTGACTGGACACCAGAAAAGATAGAGAGAAGAGGAATACATTTACTTAAATTCTTATCTAAAAGATATAATTGTCCTTTAACAGATGAAGATATAATTAGTTTATTGCATATTGATTTTATTCATGATGAAATTAGACAAGCATTACCACCATTAGAAAAGTATGATGATGATGTCTTTGAAATCACTTCACAAAAAGGATACAATGTTGATAGAGTAAAATACTGGACTGCCTTTGAAGAATATTGTGAAGGTTTAGGATACGGATTTATGACAACATATGATGATCCTTCTGAAAGAAACTATTTTGACTTGAGATATCAAGAAGATTTTAACTATGTATTTAAAGTAAATCGTAATGGAATTGAATTCTGTTTATATTGCTATACTCCAACAGTTTACTCAAAAATGGCTTCAATTAAAAATGAGCTAGAAGAAGCTTTAGGATGTGAATTTGTTTGGGATTTAAGCAAGGCTAATTCACTTGCTAAAAGAATTTCATTATTTAAGGATATTGATTATTCTAAATCAAATAACTGGGATGAATGTTTCGAATGGTATATTGAATGTTTTAATAGTATAAAGGACATATTGTTATTACATTTTCCTGTTAAAAAACAAAGCGGTACAATGAGTGTTGATGAACATTTATTAACTAAACCAGAAAAAATGAGTAAAATCTATAAAGAGATTTATGGAAAAGTAAAAGACAAAATTAGTGATTTTTATGAAGTTGCTACAAATCCATACATTGCGTTTAGAACAAACAAGAATGATAACTTTGCTGAAATATGGATTCAACGTTCACAAATTAAAGTGATGTTACGTTCAAACGAAGTAGGATATCCTGTAGGTTCTAAAGTTGGAGATTCATATAGATGGACACACAACTGGAGAATTGCTTTAGTCAGTGAGAAACAAATAGACGAAGTTGTAGCATGTATTTTAATCAGTTATTATTCAATTGATAATAATGTAGAAATGATGAATAAAATTAAGGACAATATAAATCATATAACTGATTTTGATTTACAACAGTCAAATACATTTGAAAGAGGGGAAGTATTTTCTTTTGTGAAATGTGGAATACCAGCTGGAGCAGAACTAGAATACATTTATGATCCTTCTATAAAATGTACAGTTTATGATGAAAGAAAGATTAATTATAATGGTGAAATAATGTATATGACTACATTAGTAAAACAAATAACAAAAATACCATCACCAAATGGACCATCATATTTTAGTTATAATGGAAAAAATCTTTCTGAATATTATATTGAATATCAATCAAAGAAATAAAGTGAGAGGTGGTCTAAGTGACTGCCTTTTTTAAATATTAAAAAGAAACTAAAAAGGAAATTTTCCAATTTAAATTATTTAAGATTATTATATATAACCATATATATACTAAGGTGACAGATAAATATATAAATAGTATAAAGAGGTATAGTATATATAAAAGTATGGAAAACATGTGTCACCATTCGTCACCACTAGCTGAAAGAAAAAGTTGTGGCCTCGTTCATTAATAAAATTTATGTTAACGAAAGGAACCACCTTACATGCTTAGTCAAAAAGAAATAGAAAAATTAAGAAGATTATTTTATGAAAATCATTATACAGTAGCTGAAATAACAAGGATAATGAATGTATCTCGTAATACTTGTTATAAATATCTTAAGTTTGTTGATTTTAATGCTTATGTTAAAGAAAACATTATTTAGATGATTATAAAGAAATAATGTTAGACATAATAAAAAAGAATAGCCTTCATCATCATAAACAACGATATACTGGTAGTCGAGCTTATGAATATTTAAGAGAAAATTATCCAGATTTTGATTATGCTAAAATATCAACAATTAAATACTTCACTAAACTTAAAAAAGAATTTTATTATTCACATGATGGATTTCTTCCTTTAGAACATAAACTTTGGAGTTGCTAAAGTTGATTTTGGAGATTGTAGTTTTATAGAAAAAGGTATTAAAATATATGGTAAATACTGTGTATTATCATTTACTCATTCTAATGCATCATACATGCAAATAATGAGAAATAAGAATGCTGAAAGCATAACATTAGCTTTAAGACACATCTTTGAATACTTAAATGGAGTACCACATACAATATGGTTTGATAATGATACAGCTTTAGTTAAAATAGAAATAGAAGAATACCATGTCAAGAAAAGAACTATATGTGATACTTTTCAAAGATTTAAATTACATTATGATTTTCAAGAAGTATTCTTAAATACTGGTAGGGGATACGAAAAAGGAACTGTAGAGCAAGGTGTAAGATTTATGAGAAGAAACCTACTTGTTCCACTTCCTTCATTTGATGACTTTGATGCATTTAATAAAGAACTACTAGAAGAATCAAAGAATCTTCTTAAAAGAGAACATTATGCCTTAAAACAACCAATTATTGATTTACATTATGAAGACATAACTGAACTTAATCCACTTCCTCTAACAGCTTTTGAACCATCATCAATATCAACAAAAAAACTAGATAATTATGGAAGACTTACAACTGAAGGAAGACTGTATTATTACTTATCACCATCATATGCATATAAAAAAATACAAATAAAATTCCTATCTGATGCTTTAGAGATATATGATGAAGATGGAAGACACATCATGAATGTTCCAAGACTTTCAGCAGCAAAAGGTGCAAGATATATTAACTGGAGTCCTTATATTAGACTTCTTGCAGTAAAACCAGCTGCAATGTATAACTTTTCATTTCTAGATCTATTTACTGATAAAGATATAGTTGAAAGAATAACAAAGTTAAATTCATATGATTTAAAAATATTCTTAGAAAAGTTTGCTGATATGATTGATAGTGCTGGACTTAATGAAGCTATTAATAAAGTAACTACACTACTTAAAGATGATTAATCAAATACCTTTACTTATGTATAAGACCTATGATATACTATTATTAGTAGAAAAACTAAAAACTAAATAATAATAGATAAATTTGATGGTCAAATCTCGAGTAGTATTTGACCATTTTTGACTCTTATAATCAAAATGTGTTCAAAAGTAAATTTAATAACTTTTCTTAAAAATCATCTTAAAATTAATAAAATAATCATAAAATCATGCAAATACATATGATTTTAGTAAAAACTCTTTATCCTCCACTACCCCTAGGGGGCATCTAATCTCTACAGATTTTTGACTATAGAGCGGGGCCGCACTCTCGTATGAAAAAACTCGCAAAATCAAAAATCAGTGATGTGTATTTTGTGTAAAAAAGACTGTTTTAGAATAGAGTATAGATACATTTGAAAAATATGATGATGCCAAAGGAAATAAGGAAGTAGAAAAAATTAAGAAAATTTCTTTAGACAATATTCAATCATTAGATGATTTTATTGTAATATTATCTGATAAAATTATAGAGATAAAAGATACAATTGTGAAGTTTTATGATTTTGGAAGCAAAATGAATTAACAAATGTATAAAATATGATATATTAAAAAAGGTGATAATATGAATAATATAAATAATTTAATTTTAGATGAAGAAAGAGCTTTGTATCATATTACAGATAGCAATATTGTAAATTGTAGATTTGATGGACCAAAAGATGGGGAATCAGCAATAAAAGAATGTCGCAATATTCATATTGTAGAATGTTATTTTAATTTAAGATACCCTATATGGCATACTTATCCAGTGACAATGACAAGATCAACAATGACAGAGTTTTGTCGAGCTGCTTTGTGGTATTGTCATAATGTAAAAATTGAACAATCGAAATTATATGGTATTAAAGCGTTAAGAGAATGTCAAAACATTGAGATTAGTCAATGCGATATCATTTCTAAAGAGTTTGGTTGGAAAAATGATGATTTAAAAATAGTTGATTCAACACTAGAAGGAGAATATGCTTTTTTTGATAGTAAAAATCTGGTTATTAAAAATTTAAAATTTGTGGGAAAATATTCGTTTCAATATTGTAAAAATTTAACAATTGAAAGTAGTTATTTAGATACAAAAGATGCTTTTTGGCATAGTGAAAATGTAGTAATCAAAGACTCCTATGTGAAAGGGGAATATCTTGCATGGTATGCTAAAAATGTTACTTTTATCAATTGCACAATTGAAGGAACTCAACCTCTATGTTATTGTAAGAATCTAGTTTTAAAAAATTGTAAGATGATCAAAACGGATTTATCATTTGAAAATAGTGAAGTGAATGCTTCCATTATTGGTCATATTGAAAGTATCAAAAATCCTTTATTAGGATGCATTATTGCCGATACAATAGGCGATACCATTAGAGATGATCAAATCTATGGATGTAAAGCAGAAATAATGTTAAGAAAAAAATGAATTAGAAAGATTGTTAATTAGATTGGATATATAAATAAATTTAAAAATAATTACTCAAATAATGAGTAGTTATTTTTTTATTTGTAAATCAAATGAATAATTTCAAAAATAAAATGTTTTCATAATGTATATTTTGACAAAAAATAAATTAATATGTATAATATTTACGAGATTTGTTCTCCCCCCATAAATTTGAAGAAAAGGAAAAGGAAAAAAAATGAAAAAATTATTTGTCTTTTTAACTTTAGCTTTAGTATCATTTTTTATCACAGGTTGTATTGATGAAAATACGGATCCTAAAGCATCTGTTGAAAATGCTATTAGTCAATGTTTTAAAAATGTTGATTTGAATCATGTTGAATCAAATCTAGTTTTTGAAACTACAATTGGTGAAGTAACTTTAAGTTATGAGTCTTCTAATAAAGATGTTGTTTCTAATGAGGGAATTGTTAGAAGGCAACAAGTTGATGTAACTCTTCAAATTACAGTTACTTTTAGCGTTGGTTCATATAAAAAAGCAAAAGTATATGACGTTACAGTATTAAAGCAAGAACTTCAAACAATAAGTCAAATAAAAAAACTTCCAACCGAAGGATTTGTAATTACAACAGGAATTGTGGCATTTATTGTTTATGGAACGGAAAAGAATGTTCCCGTTGGTTTCTATTTATTTGATGAGACAGATGCAATTTATGTTCATAGTTCAGAATATGCTGAAACCCTAAAAGTTGGCAATAAAGTAGAAGTAAGTGGCGAATATACAAAATATATTGATCAAAATTCTCTTACATCTGCTGAAATGGCGGGATATACAGGAGCAAAACAAATTGTCCCAACGAGTGTAAAAACGGATGGTGAAATTTATGAAGTTCCTACCTCATTTATAGAGGATCATTCCATTGCTAATTTATGTAGTATTCCTGTATCAGAAAATATTACATCAAATGTTTATAAAGTGGTGGCAAAGGTTCGTAAATCAGTTGGCAATGGTTTTGTTAATTATTATTTTGATGATTTAAATGGTGTGAATAGTTATTATGCCTATACGACAGCAAACGGAAAAGATTTAGCATGGCTTGAAGAGTATGATGGTAGTATTAGAGAATGTTATATTGCAATTCATAATTGTAAGCTTTCCGCAAGCGGTAATTTTTGGCGAATTGTTCCAATTCAAATTTTAGATGAAGTTGAAGTAACAGATGAAGAATATATGGAATATAGTCTAGATCGTCTAGCTAACCAATTCATTGATCATTATGATAGTCCTTGTAGTTTTGATTTGGTAAATACTGATGAAAAATTAGCAGGTTCATCAGTTTGTTATTCCTCTAATTTTGAAGGTGTAACTTTTACTAATAATGGTTATACAATTCATCTTGAATTTGGTGAAGAAAAAGTGACTATGGCAGTTACCATTTCGCTTACTTATAATGGGAAAACTTTAACTAGAGTTGTTGAGTTTGAGGCAGCAATGATAAAGCCAACTATTGAGACAATTACAATTGAAGAAGCAAGAAAAGTTGCAAAAGGTGAAAAGGTAACAATTGAGGGTTATATTGTTGGTTTCTTATATTTAGTAGGTACTTCTAAACCTGCAGGTTTTGAATTAATTGATGATACTAGTTCAATTGCAGTATTTGTATCAACTGCTGTTGACACGAACACTGATATTACTAAATTAAGTATTGGTGAGTTTGTTTATGTTGAAGGATATGGTGATTTATATCAACCACGAGAAGATCATAATCATACTGGTTCTATTAGATTAAATAATGCAGAAGTACTATATCATGATTGGCAAGAACATGAACTTCCAACTCACGCAATAGAAGAAGTGGTTTTTAAAGATTTGGTAAATAATCCATCTGATAACAATATTACTAATATGGTTTTTAAAACACAAATCTATGTTGAAAGAAGTTCGGGAAGTTATGTAAATTATTACATTCATGATATTCATGATCCATCATTAAGTACAATTGTATATTCACAAAATTCTGGTAAAAATGGTCCTGCTGAATATGAATGGTTAAAACCATATGCTGGAAAATGTGTTGAAGCGTATGTCACTCTTCGTATTGGTGCTGTTTCTAGTGGTAAATTTATTTGGAAAGCTGGAGTGTTACAAGTTTTAGGTGAAGTTGAAACCCCTGAGGCTTTAGTAGGATATTTTGAAAAAACAAAAATTGAGGGATTATTTGATAATGAATATGCTGATAGTGCAGTAATTGAATATGAAGTATTAGAAGGCAGTAATATTGTTCTTTCCCATTCTTCTAGTGATGCGGTAACTGCAGTACAAGAAGGAAATTTATTTCAGATTCATATTGCAACTCCAACTCAAACAGAAGATGTTTCAATCAGTCTAGTCTTAACGTATGGCAGTACTGAGACAACGATTGATATTTTCTTTAAAATTGTTAAAGCTGAAATATTAACAATTGAACAATTTAGAGAAAAAGCTACAAAAAATGGAGAAACTGTTATTGTAGAAGGAATCGTATCCTCAATTGTTAAATCAAGTGGTGCTACGAAATGGAACTTCTATATAACTGATGAAACGGGTACAATTTATTGTAAAACCCAAGCAGCAGTTGAAGTTGGCGATAAAGTTTTGATTAAAGGTAATATGGATTTATATTATGGATTACCTCAGTTTGCTGATGGCTCAACAATTACTATATTATCTCAAGGCAATGCAGTACCAACATCTTCTTTCTTAAAAGACAAAACGTTAGAAGATGTAGCAGTTGATAGTAAAGCAGGTGAAAATGCTTTACTTGGTGGAATTGTTTATATGGATGTTGAGGCAACTGTTCATGTTAGTGCCTCAGGTGAAAGAGCATATTTATCTTTAGGTTCGGTAGAAATTGATTTATATAATTATACTAATGCAAAATATTATGCCGAAAACTATCAAGAGTTAGAGGCTTTAAATGGAAAAACAATTGTGGTTACTCTAGTTTCTTTTAACTGGTATAAGACGCAATATACATATGTTATTGCTAATTATATAGTAGTTGAATAATAAAAATTAAAAATGAAGTGGATAAATTTTGAAAAGATATAGAAATGGTCTATTTGTAAAGTATCTTATCAAAGTATCCACTTTTTTATTTATAAATAAAAAATATTATAAAATATGAATTAAACCTATTGACAAATAACCAAAAAGTGGTATAATAGTATTAGCACTCATATATAAAGAGTGCTAAAGGAGTGAAAAATATGAGCGAAATTAAAGAATTTAAAACAGAATCCAAACGATTATTAGATTTAATGATCAATTCTATTTATACAAATCAAGAAATTTTCTTAAGGGAGTTATTATCAAATGCATCAGATGCAATTGATAAATACCATTATTTATCATTATCAGATGATAAATTGGCAAAAAGGAATGATTATGAAATTCATCTTGAGTTAAATAAAGAAGCACGAACATTAACAATATCGGATAATGGTATTGGTATGACATATGATGAAATAAATGATAATTTAGGAACAATCGCAAAATCAGGGACTCTTGCCTTTGTTAAAAATTTAGAAAATTCTAAGGAAGAAGGAAAGGATGCCCTAGAAACAATTGGGCAATTTGGGGTTGGATTTTATTCAGCTTTTATGGTTAGTAAAAAGGTGGTTGTTGATACGAAATCACCATATAGTGATAAGGGATATGTATTTACTTCAACGGGTGAGGATACATATGAGATTGCTACATCTGATAAAGTAACCGATGGTACTACAATTACCTTATATTTAAAAGATAATATTAAGGGTGAAGATGATAAGGTAGAGGTTGATTTTGATCAATATTTAGATGAATATACAATTCAATATTTAGTTAAAAAATATTCTGACTATATTAGATATCCAATTACAATGTATATGACAAAAGAAGAACCCAAACTTGATGACAATGGCAAAGAAGTTGAGGGTGAATATGATGAGATTAGAACACTTACAACTCTAAATTCGATGATTCCGCTTTGGAAGAAAAATAAAAATGATGTGACAGATGAGGCTTTAGATGATTTTTATATGCAAAAATTTTATGATTTTGAAAAGCCAATGCTTCATCTTATGTTTAATGTTGAAGGTAGTGTCAATTATAATACACTTTTGTTTATCCCTAATTTACCACCTAGAAATTTACATTCTGTTGATTATGAAAAGGGCTTGCAACTTTACTCTAAAGGGGTTTTCATTATGGATAAATGTAAAGAATTAATACCTGATTATTTGAGGTTTGTCAAGGGGGTTGTTGATTCTAGTGATTTATCGCTTAATATTAGTAGAGAAATGTTGCAACAAAATAAGGTTTTAAATTTGATGCAAAAGAATATTGAAAAGAAGATTATCAATCGACTTGCCTTACTTCAAAAAGAAGATTTTGATAAATATCTTACATTCTTTAAAAATTATGGAATCAATTTAAAATTTGGTGCTTATGAAAATTATGGAGCTAAAAAAGAATTGTTACAAGATTTATTGATTTATAGTAGTGTGAATTCTGATAAAATGATCACTTTTAAAGAATATGTAGAACAAATGAAAGAGAATCAAAAGGATATCTATTATGCCTCAGGAAAATCAAAAGAAGAAATTTTATCAATGCCTCAAATGGATATTGTTAAAAAATATGGCTATGATGTTTTGATTTTAACTGATGATGTGGATGAATTTCTATTAAAAATTTTAAATAAATATAATGATCACGAATTTAAATCAATTAATCAATCGGCTTTAGATGATCTTACAACTGAGGAAGAAAAAGAAAAATTAGAAGAGCAACAAAAAGACCATCAAGATTTATTAAAAGCGTTAAAAGAAGCCTTAAAGGATGAGGTAAAAGATGTTATTTTATCGAAAAGACTTGTTGATTCACCAGTTTGTTTGGTAAGTGGTGATGGGGTTTCCTTTGAAATGGAAAAAGTAATTGAAGCAATGCCTACAAATGATAAGATCAAAGCGGAAAGAATTTTAGAAATCAATCCTAATCATGAATTATTTCATGCTTTAAATCAATTATATGAGCAAAATCCTGATGATATTAAAGATTATGCTACTTTGTTATACAATCAGGCACTTTTAATGGAAGGTTTTAAACTGAACAATAGTGTTGCATTTTCTAATTTAATGTGTAAATTAATGATCAAGAGTATCAAATAAAAATAATTTAAAAATTTATGTATAAAAAGGTAAATTCTTCTAAAAATAATTATAAAGGAGGATTTATTTATGACTGGAAAAGAATTATTATATGTTGAAGATGCTCTTGGGCATATTAAACATATGAAAACGATTTGTGAAACTTATTCAAGAAATTTACAAGATCCTAATTTAAAGGCTTTTGTAGAAACTCTTAGACAAAGAAATCAGGAGTTAGAAACAAAATTTTTAAATGTTTTAGGAGGTGCTACAAATGGACGATAGAGCGTTAATGGAAGATTTACTATTAGTTACCAAAGGCGTTTGTGATTTGTATATGCATGGAACAATTGAATCATCAACTCCTCATATTTTAACAACCTTTAGCGATAGTTTAAATGATTCACTTGCGATGCAATCAGAAATTTACAAAACGATGGAACAAAAGGGTTGGTATCAAACAGATCCTGCTGATATCACAAAAATTAAAAAAGCTTACAATAAATTTACAACTCAAGCGTAGTCAAAGAAGAATTCTCAACTAAAGTTGAGAGTTTTTCTTTTGTCTTTAACAAAATGTTCGTTGTAAAATTTGTTTTTAAAAATTATTGTTGTATATTAGTAAATAAAATTTATAATAAATGTTAGAATAGTAATAGTGAAAATTCAATTTATAAGGAGGAACTATGTTAACTGATATTGAAATTGCGCAATCAATTCAACCTAAGAATATCAAAGAAATTGCTAGAAATGCAGGAATTGATGAAAAGTATTTAGAACAATATGGCAATTATAAGGCTAAGGTTGATCTTTCTATTATGAAAGATTTAAAAAAGGATCATTCTAAATTGATTCTTGTTACCGCAATCACACCAACTCCTGCTGGTGAAGGAAAGACTACTACGACAATTGGACTTGCTGATGGTCTAAAACAAATAGGTAAAAATGTAATGGTGGCATTAAGAGAACCATCGCTTGGACCAGTTTTTGGAATTAAAGGTGGAGCAGCAGGTGGTGGATATGCGCAAGTTGTGCCAATGGAAGATATTAATCTGCATTTTACTGGTGATTTTCATGCAATAGGTGCGGCTAATAACTTACTTGCTGCAATGCTTGATAATCATATTTATCAAGGTAATGAATTAGGAATTGATTTAAATAAAATTACGTGGCACAGATGTGTTGATATGAATGATCGTCAACTGCGTTTTATTACCGATGGACAAGGTGGTAAATTTAATGGGGTTGAAAGACAAGATAGTTATGATATAACTGTTGCTTCTGAAATTATGGCCGTTTTATGTTTAGCAAGTTCTATTAGTGATTTGAAAAAACGTCTTGGTCAGATAATTGTTGGATATACTAGCGATGATAAGCCTATTACTGCTCACGATTTAAAAGCAGAAGGGGCTATGGCTGCACTTTTAAAAGATGCTTTAAAGCCAAATTTAGTTCAGACTTTAGAACATACACCAGCACTTGTGCATGGTGGACCATTTGCTAATATTGCTCATGGTTGTAATTCGGTAGTAGCAACGAAACTTGCTTTAAAATTAGGTGATTATGTTGTTACAGAGGCTGGTTTTGGTGCTGATCTTGGAGCTGAGAAATTTTTAGATATTAAGTGTCGAGTAGCGGGATTAAAGCCAGATGCAGTGGTAATTGTTGCGACAATTAGAGCTTTAAAGATGCATGGTGGTATGCCTAAGGAACTTTTAGCAAATGAGGATTTAACTGCTTTAGAAAAAGGTCTCCCTAATCTTTTAAGACATGTTTCCAATATTACAAATGTTTATAAATTACCATCAGTAGTTGCCATTAACCGCTTTCCTACCGACACTGATCAAGAAATTGCCTTAATTATACAAAAATGTCAAGAACTTGGTGTTCATGTGGTTTTATCGACTGTTTGGGAAAATGGTGGACAAGGTGGTATTGAATTAGCAAAAGAGGTTGTCAAACTTTGTGAAGAAAAAAATGATTTTACCTTTAGTTATGAAACAAATCTATCTATTGAAGAAAAAATTGAGGCTGTTGTGACTAAAATATATGGTGGCAGCAAAATTAAAATCTTAAATAGTGCTAAAGAACAAATTAAAAGACTTGAAGAATTAGGGTTTGGTAACTTACCTATTTGTATAGCTAAAACTCAATATAGTTTTTCCGATGATGCAACGAAACTTGGTGCCCCTTGTGATTTTATCGTTACGGTAAGAAATGTTAAGATTAGTGCAGGAGCAGGATTTATCGTAGTTTTGACGGGTAAAATCATGACAATGCCAGGTCTTCCAAAGGTTCCTGCTGCTGAGGGAATTGATGTTGATGATGATGGGAAAATTTATGGTTTATTTTAAATAAAAAATATTTGCAAATTATGTGCTAAATAGAAATAATTTTGGTATAATATCCAAAAGTATAAAATAATTGAAGAGGTAGTGCTATGAATAAAAAGGGAACAACTAAATTTTCATTCAATAATGGATATGAAAAGTTAGCCTTCTTTTTCTCATTTTTTAGCATTAAGATGATTGTAAAATAACTTGATTTTTTCAAGTTATTTTTTATTTTAATTAGGAGGTAATAAAGTGAAAAATTTATTTAGTTTACGTGAATTATCAAACGAAGAAATTAAACGTATTTTAGATGATGCAATGGCTTTTGAAAATGGTCTACAATATGATTTATCCAATAAAATGATTGCTAATCTTTTTTTTGAACCATCAACAAGAACTCAATATTCCTTTCAAGTTGCACAGGCTAAATTAAAGATGAAAAGCATAAATTTTAATCCAGTTGGTTCTTCTTTAACGAAAGGAGAAAGTTTTTATGATACAGTTAAAACTTTTGCTTCCTTTGGAATTGATGCCCTTGTTATTCGCCATGTTCAAAATCGCTATTATGATGAACTTAAAAATCTTAATATTCCGATTATTAATGCTGGGGATGGAACAGGTGATCATCCAACTCAAACTCTTTTAGATTTATATACGATTTATAAAGAATTTAAACATTTTACAAATCTTAATATTTTAATTGTAGGAGATATTTTACATTCCAGAGTTGCTCATGGAGGACTTGACATTATGAGACGCCTTGGAATGAATTGTTATATTGCGAGTCCTAATGAATATAAAGATGAAACATTAGGTTATCAATATGTTAATCTTAATGATAGCATTAAAGATATGGATGTTATTATGCTTTTAAGGGTCCAAAATGAAAGGCATCATGAAAAAAGCAAGATTACAAATGAGGAATATAATAGACTATATGGTCTAAATATAGAAAAGGTAGCTCTTATGAAAAAACAGGCAATTATTATGCATCCAGCTCCTTTTAATAGGGGTGTAGAAATTACTGATGAGGTTGTCGAATGTGAAAAATCAAGAATTTTTGCGCAAATGACTAATGGTGTTTTTGTTAGACAAAGTATTTTGAAAAGGACTTTTACCGATGAATAAAACAACGTTAAAAAATGGTTTAGTTTATTATCAATCATCGTTAGTAAAAGTAAATATTGTAATTGAAGGAAGTAAAATAATAAAGATTGGTTCAAATTTAGAAGAAGGAAAAATAATTGATTGTACAAATCAATTAATAGCTCCAGCTTTTATAGAAGCACATGCACATTTTAGAGAACCAGGTTTTGAATATAAAGAAACAATTAAAACTGGTAGTATGGCCGCTGCTAAAGGTGGTTATACCAAAGTAATGATGATGCCTAATTTAAATCCTGCTCCTGATACTTTAAATAAAATTAAAAAAATGAAAGCAATTTGTCAAAAAGATAGTCTAATTGAATGTTATCCGCTTGCAACTATCACTAAAAAGCGTTTAGGTAAAGAGTTAGTCAATTTTGCTACTTTAAAAGATGAAGTAATTGGTTTTAGTGATGATGGAAGTGGAATTCAAAATAGTAAAGTTATATATGATGGTCTTTCTAAGTTAAAAGATGCTAAAAGTGTAATGATATGTCATTGTGAAGATGTGAATTTAGTGGAAGGAGGCGTTATTAGGGAATCAGATTATGCGAAACTTCATCATTATCGTGGAATTAATCCTTTAAGTGAAACGCTTGAGGCTATTAGAAATATGGAAATCGCATATGTCTTAAATACTAGAATTCATCTATGCCATATTTCTAGTAGATACACAGTTTGGGCAATCAAACAATTTAAAAAGATGGGATGTAAAGTTAGTGCTGAGGTAACTCCTCACAATTTAATATTTACAATTAATGATATAGAAGATGATGGTCGATTTAAAATGAATCCTCCTCTTGGAGATGAAGAAGATCAAAAAGTTTTATTAGAAGGATTACTTGATGGGACAATTGATTTTATCGCTACTGATCATGCTCCTCATAGTGTTTTAGAAAAAAGTGGTGGCCTTAATAATAGTTTATTTGGTATTGTTGGTTTAGAAACAGCTTTTTCATCAATGTATACATATTTTGTTAAAACAAAGAAGATGCCACTAGAATTATTACTAGACTTAATGAGCAAGAAAATTAGTGATAGTTTTAATATCAATGATAATCAAATAAAAGTTGGCAATGATGCCTCAATTGTGATTATTGATTTAAAACAAAAATTTATAGTAGATTCAAATAAATTTCTTAGTAAAGGAAAATCATCCATTTTTGAGGGGAAAACATTATATGGAGTTATTGAAAAAACCATATCAAAAGGAGAAATAGTATATGAAAAATAAGAAATTAGTATTAGCAAGTGGTGAAATTTTTTATGGAATTGGTTATGCTAGTGATGTTGAGACCATAGCTGAAATTGTTTTTAATACTTCAATGGTTGGCTATCAAGAGATAGTAACTGATCCATCATATTATGGTCAAATTGTAGTTATGAGTTATCCTTTAATCGGAAATTATGGGGTCAATCAAGATGATATTGAATCTCGTCAAATTTTTTTAAGTGGTCTTGTTATTAAAGATTATAATGATTTTCCATCTAATTTTAGATGCCAAAAAGAATTACAAAAATTGCTTGAAGAAAACAATGTTCCTCTTATTAGCGATGTTGATACTAGAAAAATTGTTAGAATAATTCGAGAAAAAGGATCAATGCCTGCCATTATTACAGATGCGTTAACTCCTAATGACAAATGTTTGGAAAAACTTCAAAATTATAGTTATAAAAAAAATCAAGTTAGTAATGTTTCCCTTACAAAGGTTGCCACATATGATGTTTTAGATTATAGATATGTAGTTGTTTGTATAGATTTTGGTTGTAAATATAACATTATTCGAAAATTGAATGCTTTTAAATGTAAGGTCATAGTTGTGCCTTATGATACATCATATCAAGAAATAGTAAAGTATCAACCAGATGGTTTATTCTTATCAAATGGGCCAGGAGATCCTACAGATAATAAAGTGGCAATTGAAGTGGTTAAAAACTTAAAAGGAAAATTGCCAATCTTTGGTATATGTTTAGGTCATCAAATTATTAGTCTTGCTAGTGGAGCAACTACTTATAAATTAAGATTTGGTCATCGTGGTGCTAATCATCCAGTTAAAAATTTAGAAACTCAAAAAATCGAAATTACTCCACAAAATCATTCTTTTGCTGTCGAAAAGCAATCACTTGAAAAAACAGATTTAAGCATATCGCATATAAATTTGCTTGATGATACAATAGAAGGACTTGAAAATAAGGATCAAATGATTTTTAGTGTGCAGTATCATCCAGAAGCTAGTTCTGGACCTGAAGATAGTGAGTATTTATTTTCTAAATTTATTAATTATATGGAGAAATTCAAAGGAGAAAAAAATGCCTAAAAGAAAAGATATCAAAAAAATTTTAGTTATTGGGTCGGGACCAATTGTTATTGGTCAAGCAGCGGAATTTGATTATGCTGGAACACAGGCTTGTCTTGCTATTAAAGAAGAAGGATATGAGGTAGTCTTAATTAATTCAAATCCTGCAACAATTATGACTGATTATGCCATAGCTGATAAGGTATATATGGAACCCTTAAATTTAGAATTTGTTTCAAGAGTAATTAGAATGGAAAGACCTGATGGTATTGTTTGTACACTTGGAGGACAAACAGCCTTGAATTTAGCAGTTCAATTGGCCGAAAAGGGGATTTTAGAAGAATGTCAAACTGAGATTTTAGGAACAGATTTTACTTCAATTAAGCAAGCAGAAGATCGAGAGTTGTTTAAAGAATTATGTCAACGAATTAAAGAGCCGATTTTAGAAAGTAAAACAGTTTTTACACTTGATGATGTTTTAGATGTTGCAAATGATATTGGCTATCCCATCATTGTAAGACCAGCTTTTACGTTAGGTGGTACTGGTGGTGGTTTTGCAAGTTCAGATGAAGAGCTATTACCATTAGCCAAACATGCTTTAGAATTATCACCAGTTAATCAAATTCTAATTGAAAAATCAATCAAGGGTTATAAAGAAATTGAATATGAGGTGATGAGGGATGCTAATGATACCGCAATTGCTATATGTAATATGGAAAATATTGATCCTGTAGGAATTCATACTGGTGATTCAATGGTAGTTTGTCCAACACAAACTCTAACAAATAAGGAATGTCAAATGTTAAGAAATGCAGCTTTAAAAATTGTTAGAGCTCTTAAAATTAAGGGAGGTTGCAATGTTCAGTTTGCGCTTGACCCTAATTCTTTTACTTATTATGTAATTGAGGTTAATCCTAGGGTATCTAGATCATCAGCTCTTGCATCTAAGGCATCGGGATATCCAATTGCAAGAGTTAGTGCTAAAATTGCTATTGGATTAAATTTAGATGAAATTAGAATTGCTAATACAATCGCAGCTTTTGAACCAGCCCTTGATTATGTTGTTACTAAGATTGCAAGATTTCCTTTTGATAAATTTGTGACTGCCAATAAAACTTTATCAACCCAAATGAAAGCAACCGGAGAAGTGATGAGCATTGGAAGAACTTTTGAAGAAAGTTTTTTGAAAGCAATTCGATCACTTGAAATAGGGGTTGATCATATTTATCTTGAAAAGTTTGATAATCTTGATGCTAATTTTCTCAAAAATTATATTGTAGAAGCAACCGATGAAAGAATTTTTGCCATTGCTGAATTATTACGAAGAAATATAACAATTAGTGAAATATATGAATTGACAAAAATTGATAAATACTTTTTATATCGAATTAAAAGTATTATTGAATTAGAAAATCAACTTAAAAAAAATTGTCACTTGAATAATATAAAAAAGGCTAAAAAGAAAGGCTTTAGTGATAGCTATTTGGGTAAACTTTTGGGTATTAGTGAATGTGAATTTTATAAATATCGCTTGAAACATAATCTTTTTCCTGTTTATAAAATGATAGATACTTGTGCTGGTGAATTTGCTAGTTACATTCCTTACTTTTATTCAAGTTATGAAGATGAAAATGAATCAATTGTTAGTAATAAGCCAAAAATTATTGTTTTAGGTTCTGGTCCAATCCGAATTGGACAAGGAGTTGAATTTGATTATTCAACTGTTCATGCTATTTGGGCCATAAAGGAGATGGGTTATGAAGCAATTGTGATTAATAATAATCCTGAAACGGTATCAACAGACTATTTAGTTACGGATAAGTTATATTTTGAACCTTTAACAATTGAAGATGTAATGAATATTGTACATCTTGAAAAACCTGCTGGTGTTATTGTTGAATTAGGTGGTCAAACAGCTATTAATCTTTGCGAAAGATTAGATAATCTAGAAGTACCCATTATTGGAACTGGAAGGGATGCGATTGCAAAAGCTGAAAATCGTGAACTATTTGAGGAACTTTTAAAAAAATTAAATATTTTGCGTCCGGCTGGCAAGACTGTGCTTTCTTTAACTGAAGGGTTAGAGGTTGCTAGAACGCTTGGTTATCCTGTTTTAGTTAGACCCTCATATGTTTTAGGAGGAAGAGCTATGCAAGTAGTTTATAATGATAAAGGTCTTAAAAAATATCTTCATAATGCCTTTTTAGCATCATATAAACAGCCAGTTTTAATCGATAAATATATTATAGGTAAGGAATGTGAAATTGATGCTATCTGTGATGGTAATGATGTGGTGATTCCTGGTGTAATGGAATTAGTAGAAGGAACTGGCATTCATTCTGGTGATTCTATTAGTGTTTATCCACCTATGACTTTGAGTTCAAAAGTAATTGATAAAATGGTTGATTATACAATTCAATTAGGAAAAGCAATTGGCATTATCGGTTTGTACAATATTCAATTTATTGTTGATAATAAAGAAGATGTTTATATTATTGAGGTTAATCCAAGAAGTAGTAGAACAATTCCTTTCATTTCTAAAGCTACTAAAGTCAATCTTGCCAATCTTGCTACAAAGGTAATCCTTGGTAAATCACTAAAAGATTTAGGTTATCAAACGGGGTTACTACCAAAGCAAAATAAATATTATGTAAAAGCTCCAGCTTTTAGTTTTAGTAAACTTTCTGGAATGGATTTAGTATTGTCACCTGAAATGAAATCAACAGGGGAAGCCATAGGATATGATAGTTCTTTAAATAAGGCTTTATATAAAGCTTTGATTGCATCAAATATGAGAGTTGTTAATTATGGTACAATTTTTGTAACTTTATCTGATATGACTAAAGAAGAGGCACTACCTTTAATTAAAAGATTTTATGATTTAGGATTTAATATAGAGGCTACAAGTGGAACTGGTAAATTTTTAAAAGAACATGGAATTAGAACTAGAATTAAGAAAAAATTAAATCAAGGTAGTACTGAAATTCTTGATTCTCTTCGCAAAGGTCATATTGCTTATGTTATTAATACTCCTGGTACTGATGAAACAATTAATACTGATGGATATTTGATTAGAAGGGTTGCAATTGAAAATAATGTTCCGTTGTTTACTTCTTTGTATACTGTTGGAGCTTTGCTTAATGTTTTAGATGAGATTACAATGAAAGTAGGAATGATCTAATGTGTAGAATTATTGCTAAAGAATTTATAACTAAAGATGTGGTAAAACTTACTTTTGAAAGTAAAAAAATAGCTGAATTGGCACTTCCAGGACAATTTGTTAACATATCAACATCAGACAATACGATGCTTTTAAAAAGACCTATATCCATTTGTGAAGTTAAAGGAAATAATATTATTGTATGTTTTAAAATAATAGGAAAAGGGACTCAAAAAATAAGTGAAAAAAAAGTGAATGATACTATTGAGGTAATAGGTCCACTTGGTAATGGCTTTCCTTTCATCAAAAAGCGTAAATTATTATTAATTGGGGGGGGAATTGGTATTTTTCCTTTACTTGAGGTTGCAAAAAGAGCCTATAAAGATAATGAATTGCAAATCATTTTAGCGGCTCGTACCAAAGATGAACTATATTTACAAGAAGAATTTAAAAAATATGGCAAAATTTATCTTTTAACCGATGATGGTAGTAGCGGTTATCAAAAAAATCCTTTAGAATTTTTAGATACTTATGAAGTTACTTTTGATGTTTTTTTTGCTTGTGGTCCTAAGATTTTATTGCAAAAGTTAGATGAAAAATATTATCAAAACAAAGAAGGTTATCTCTCCTATGAAGAAAGAATGGCTTGTGGTATTGGGGCTTGTTATGGATGCGTTGTAGGAGCAACTATTGCTAATGGTTATGTACGAGTTTGTAAAGATGGTCCTATTTTTCCTTTGGGGGTATTAAAATATGAATCTTAAAGTTAAATTACCTGGTCTTGATTTAAAAAATCCTATTATTCCCGCAAGCGGTACTTTTGGTTTTGGTGAAGAATTTGCTAGTTATTATGATTTAAATATACTAGGCTCAATTATGATTAAGGCAACTACTGAAAAAAAGAGAATGGGAAATTGTGGACCAAGGATTGCGGAAACAACCGCGGGTATGTTAAATTCTATTGGTTTACAAAATCCTGGTTTAGAGAAAGTTATTAACGAAAAACTCCCATTTCTTGCACAATATAATTTACCAATTATTGCAAACGTTGCAGGGACAAGTCTTGATGAATATGTCTTGGTCGCAAAAGAACTATCAAAAGTTACAAATGTTGGTGCTTTAGAAATTAATATTAGTTGTCCAAATGTAACAAAAGGAGGAATGGGGTTTGGAACAGATGCTAAATTGGTATATGAACTAACAAAAAAAATAAAAGAGGTATCTTTGAAACCAGTTTATATAAAATTAAGTCCTAATGTAACCAATATTGTTGAAATTGCAACCGCTGCTAAACAGGGAGGAGCCGATGGATTAACGTTAATTAATACACTGTTAGGAATGAGAATTGATTTAAAAACTGGTAAGCCTATTTTAGGTAATAAAATGGGAGGCTTTTCAGGTCCTGCAATTAAGCCGGTAGCTCTTAGGATGGTCTATCAAGTATATGAAGCGGTTAAAATTCCTATTATTGGAATGGGAGGGATTGCCAGTGCCGAGGATGTTTTAGAATTTTTATATGCAGGAGCAAGTGCTGTGGCAATAGGTACTATGAATTTAGTTGATCCATATATTTGTAAAAAAATAATAGATGATTTACCAAAAGTATTAGCAAAATATGGCTTTAATGATATTAACGAGGCCATTGGTTATGCACACAAGTAAGGAGGAAATATGGTAATTGTAGCATTAGATTTTGAAAATTATCAAAAAGTGGAAGAATTTTTAAATCACTTTAAAACTCCTATCTATGTTAAGGTAGGTATGGAGTTATTTTATCAAGAAGGTATAGAAGCAATTAAAAAAATTAAAGCCAGGGGTCATAAAATTTTTCTTGATTTAAAACTTCACGATATTCCCCATACGGTATATAATGCATCAAAACGTCTTGCTAATCTCGATGTAGATATAATTAATTGTCATGCGGCAGGGGGAATTAAAATGATGAAAGCATGTTTAGAAGGAGTTATGGAAGTTTCCTCTCAAAAAAAACTTCCTAAAAGACCACTTGTAATTGCCGTTACGCAACTTACTTCAACAAGTAAACAGGTGATGAATCAAGAATTAGGAATGAATGGTGAAGTAGTTGATATGGTTATCAAATATGCTCAGAATGCCAAATTAGCAGGACTTGATGGTGTTGTTTGTAGTCCTTTAGAAGCACAAAAAGTTAAGGAAGTTTGTGGTAAAAATTTCATTACTATAACTCCTGGTATTAGACCAACCACAGCAGAGATAGATGATCAAGTACGGATTACAACGCCTCAAATGGCTAAAGAAATGTGCTGTGATTTTATTGTTGTCGGAAGACCTATTACAAAAGCTCAAAATCCTAAAGAAGCATATTTTAATATTAAGAAAGAATTTTTAGGTGAATAGAATGAAAGAAATTGCAAAAGACTTATTAGATATTAAAGCGGTCTTTTTATCTCCTTTAAAGCCTTTTACTTGGGCAAGCGGAATTAAATCGCCAATTTATTGTGATAATCGTTTAACCCTTTCTTATCCAGTTATTAGAAAAAAAATTGAACAAGAAATGTCCAAGATTATTAAAGAGAAATATTCTCAAGTTGAAATCTTAATGGGAACCGCAACTGCAGGAATTCCTCATGCTGCATATATTAGTGATCTTTTGGATTTACCAATGGGTTATGTACGCAGTAGTGCTAAAGCTCATGGCAGACAAAATCAAATTGAGGGTAAATATGAGAAAGGCCAAAAAGTTGTTGTTATTGAAGATTTAATTTCAACTGGTGGTAGTAGTATTGAGGTTGTAAAAACTTTAGAAGAAGCGGGATTAATTGTTATAGGTGTTGTTGCTATTTTTAGTTATAATTTACAGGTAGCAAAAGATAATTTTGAAAAAATAAAATGTCCTGTTTCTGTGGTGACTAATTATGATGAACTTTTAGAAGTAGCATTATCACTAAATTATATTGATTATCTTACAAAAGAGAAATTACTTAAATGGAAATTAAATCCCCATGATGAAAGTTGGATGAATAAGTAAAATGATATTATAATTTAGAAATAAAAAAAAGCATTTTTAAATTTTAATAAAAATGCTTTTTTTATTTTTTAATAGGAATAAATTGTTTGTTAAAATCACTGATTAAATTTAAAATTAATAATTTTTCCGTTATCTATCTCGACAAAATTTAAAGATCCGTTTGCCAAAGAAGATTTAAAGGTCAAACTTTGATCTAATTGGGTAAAGAGAGCTTTAATAAAATGAGAATGCGTAACTACTAAAATTTTTTTATTAGGATATATTTGATCAAGAGCTAAAATTTCATTATATGCTCTTTTTCTAATTGTAGTAGATTTCTCCATTTTATAATAACCATCATTTAAAATTTTTTCATAAACATTATCAGTAATTTTAATACCATCAGCTTCACCAAATTCTCTTTCAATTAAATTATCACGAATAATGATTTCCTCTTTTTGATAACCTAGATGATCTTTAATTATTTGACATGTTTCTTTTGCTCGTAAAAGGGGGCTACTTAAAAAAAGATCCCAATGAATATGATAAGTATTTAAACGACAAATTGTTTGATTAATTTGCCTTTTTCCTTCATTATTGAGAGGAATATCAAAACGACCTTGAATTAATAACTGTTGATTCCAATCAGTTTGCCCATGGCGAATTAGACAAATTAGCGTACTCATTTTAACTCCTTAAAAATTTATAATTTAATATTTAATTTTATTATAACATAACTTTTTATATTATTTGCAAAAGATGATGAAATTTGTTATACTAAATAAGCAAAGATATGTAAAATGTGAGGTAAAAGTTATGAAATTCAATTTTAAAAATCGAGTGAGAAATTTTAAACTATCAACAACTGATTCTTTTGTTCCTTTGTTTGAGGCAATTACAAATTCTATTCAAGCGATTGAAGAAAGAGGATATTTTAATAATCAATTTATCAAAATTAAAATTGAAAGAGATAGTTATCGCATAACTGATTTTACTTCTGGCATTTTTGCAATAGAAATTACAGATAATGGTATTGGATTTGTGGAACATAACTATGAATCTTTTATAACAAGCGATTCTGATTACAAAGTAGAAATTGGGGGAAAAGGGGTAGGTAGAATTAATTGGTTAAAAGCCTTTGAAATGATTTTTGTTAAAAGTGTCTTTGAGGAAAATGGTAAGAAATATTTAAGAAGTTTTCAATTTAATATTGATGATGAAATTCATAATGAAATCTTAGAAGAAGTATCAAGCGATGTAGAAATTGCAACAACAATTACCTTGCGTAACTTAAATCAAGAATATCGACCAGTTACAGAGATTTCCCTTAAAGAAATAGCTAATAAAATTATTGAACATTTCGCTACTTATTTTGTAATCGGTTCAATGCCAAAGATGGAAATAGAAGATGAAATTGACTTGATTGATTTAAATGAATTTTTTGAAAAAGAAAAATTTATTAAAACTCAAAGTCAAAGCATCACATCTAATAATTCATTATTTAATATTAGACATGTTTTTTTAAATGCTTCGACTGCTTCAAAACATAAAATATATATATGTGCTCAAAATAGAGTAGTTTGTAGTTATGATATTGCTAATATTGAGGATTTACCAACGGTTTTTAATCTTAATGGTCAAAAAGCTATTTATCAATGTTATGTTAGTGGTGCTTTTTTAGATAAAGATGTGAATAGCGAAAGAACTTATTTTAGTAATGTTATTTTTGAAGATGAAAAAGATTTAGATAGACCACATTTTGAATTAGCCATTAATTTATATGAACTTGTTTACAATGAAATTAATCTTTTTTTGAAGGACTACTTGCAACCAATGATTATTTTAAGGGATAATCAAGTAATTGACTATATTGATTCTTATTGCCCTCAATATAAATATCTAACTAAATATGCCTCTGATGAACTTAAAAATATTTCTTATTCAGTGGCTTCTAATAAAGATAAGTTGTCAATAGAGTTAAGTCGTTTAAATTTAAAGTTTAACCAAAAAAACCATGATAAAATTAACAAAACTCTTCAAGATGCAACCCTTAATGCAAAAGATAAACTTTTAAATTTAGTAGTTCCTCTTTGTGAAAATCTGCATAGTGAATTTGCTAATTTTGTTTTAAAAAGAGCGGTTGCGGGAGAGATTTTAGAAAGACTTTTGACCTTTGATTTAAGTTTAGATGAACTTATCGATAAATACTTTGTCCCTTATAAAGAGGCTACTTCTGATGTTAGTAATTTGTGGATTATTGATGAAAATTTAGCATATCCTTACCAAAGAATAAGTTTATTACAAGATAACTATTTTTATGTTTATCAAGATGATAACACTAAATCTTATATTGCAATTTCTTTTGAGGATCCTTTTGAAATTCAGTTCAATCAAACCAATAATCCAGTTAAAAGACTTAATGATAATTTAAATAAAATGATGATTAATAAAAATTATAAACTTACTAAATATTTAATTGTTAGTGATTCTTTTGGTATTATAGCAGAAGGTTTAGCAGATGAGCAAGTCATCTTATTATCGTATCAAGATTTGATTAAGTATTTAAAATTAAGAAAAAATAGTTTTCAGTAGCATTGAAACTTTTTAGAAAGATAGCATATTACCTAGTAATTTTATTGTTTAATTATTGTAAATTTGTTATAATATAAATTGGTTTTACAAAATAAATATTTGATGGTGATAAGATGATTGAAAGATATGCAAGAAAAAAATTACTTAATCTTTGGAGTGATAAAACAAGGTTTAAACATATGCTTGATGTTGAACTTGCCACAACCTTTGCTTTTTCACAAATGGGCATCGTTCCTAAAGAAGATTATGAAAAAATGTTAAAGAATGCTAAATTTGAAGTTGATAGAATCTTAGAAATTGAAAAAGAAACGCATCACGATGTTATTGCTTTTACAAAGGCGGTTACTGAAAATCTTCAAGCAGAAGGGAAATGGTTACATTATGGTTTAACTAGTACTGATGTTGTAGATACCGCTTTAGCACTTACATTGAAGAACGTGAATGAAGTTATTGAAAATGATTTAGAAACTTTTATTTTGGTTTTAAAAAAGCAAGCTATAAATTATAAAATGGTGCCTTGTATGGGAAGAACGCATGGAATGCATGCTGAGGTAACTTCGTTTGGATTAAAATGGGCCCTTTGGTATGATGAGATGATGCGCAATTATTTACGGTTTAAAGCTGCAAGAAAAGTGATTGAAGTAGGCAAAATTAGTGGAGCAGTTGGTAATTTTGCTAATATACCTTGTACGGTTGAGGAAATGGTTTGTGCGAAGTTAGGGTTAGATTTTGCCAAAATATCAACACAAGTTTTATCTAGAGATAGGCATTGTGAGTATATGTATTGTCTTGCTCAAATCGCCTCAACATTGGAAAAAATTGCAATTGAAATTCGTCATCTATCAAGAACAGAGGTAAAAGAGGTTGAAGAATATTTTTCTAAGGGTCAAAAAGGTTCGAGTGCAATGCCACACAAAAGAAACCCTATTGCCTCTGAAAATATTTGTGGTTGTGCAAGAGTTGTAAAAAGTAATTTAATGGTTGCTTTTGATAATAATATCTTATGGCATGAAAGAGATATTAGTCACTCTTCAGCAGAAAGAATTATTCTAGCAGATACGACTACTTTAATTGATTATATGTTAAATAGATATCAGGGAATATTAGAAAATCTGACTATTTTTCCGGATAAGATGCTTAAGAATATAAATATAACTCATGGTGCTGTTTTTTCTGGACATATCGTCAATTTATTAGTTGAAAAAGGAATGAGTAGAATTGAAGCCTATGATATTGTTCAAGAACAGGCAATGATTGCGTTAAATACAGATGAGAATTTATTAACTTTGTTGAAAAAGACAAAGGTAGGATCCATTCTAAATGAGGATTTAGAGAAATGTTTTGATGTAAAATTTTATTTAAAAGGCGTAGATAGTATTTATAAACGCCTTGGATTGGAGTAAAAAATGAAAAATGCAGTAGTCGTAATTGGATCACAATGGGGAGATGAAGGTAAAGGAAAAATTACTAACTATTTAAGCCAAAAGGCAGATGTTGTTGTAAGATATCAAGGTGGTGATAATGCAGGACATACGATTAAATTTTTAGGTAATACTTATGCTCTTCATGTCATTCCATCAGGGGTTTTTAGTAGTAAGACGAAAAATGTTTTAGGAAATGGAGTAGTTTTAAATCCCAAAACTTTTTTAGAAGAGGTTAGAAATTTAAAAGCTAAAGGATTTGCTTGTAATAATCTTTATATTAGTGATCGTGCTCATGTTATTTTTGACTATCATAAGGAATTAGATGGTTTAAGTGAAGAATCTTTAGGGGCAAATAAAATAGGTACGACTAAAAAGGGAATTGGTCCTTGTTATACTGATAAAATAGCTCGCCAAGGCATTAGAGTTAGTGACTTTATAAGTAACGATTTTGAGAAAATTTATAAAGCAACTTTAAAAATAAAAAATGAACAAATTAAAAAATATGGTGGTAAAATTTTTGACGTTGAAAAAAGTTATGAGGAATATCAAAAACTTGCTGATGAAATAAAACCATATGTAACAGATACAATTACGCTTTTAAATGATGAAGTAAAAAAGGGTAAAAAAATCTTATTTGAAGGAGCTCAGGGAGCTTTATTGGATATTGATTTTGGTACTTATCCTTTTGTAACATCATCTAATCCTTCTGGCGGTGGTGTCTGTATTGGTAGTGGAGTTGGTCCAACTAATATTAAAGATATTATAGGTGTAGCAAAAGCTTATTCAACAAGAGTTGGTAGTGGGGCTTTTCCGACTGAATTTGAAGATGAGATTGCTAGTTATATTAGAGAAACTGCTCATGAATATGGAACTACAACTAAAAGACCAAGGCGTATTGGATGGCTTGATGGAGTAGTTTTGAAGTATAGTGCTAACATTAATGGATTAACTGGAATAGCTTTAATGCTACTTGATGTTTTATCAGGAATAGATTATCTTAATGTTTGTACTTCATATAAGTTAGATGGTAAAATAATTCATACTGTTCCGGCACGAATTAGTGATTTTAAAAGATGCGAACCAATCTATGAAAAACTACCTGGTTGGAAGGAAGATTTAACAAATATTAAAAGTTATGAAGATTTGCCAAAAAATGCTAAAAACTATATTGAATTTATTGAAAACATCACTGGTATAAGCGTTGTCATAATTTCAGTTGGTCCAGATATCAATCAAACAATTATTAGAAGTGAAATTATGTAGGTGAGTTTATGGAAAAAAATTATGACGTAATTTTAGTTGGAGCTGGTCCTGCTGGGATTTTTTGTGCCTATGAATTAATAACCAAAAATAAGGATTTAAAAGTTTTATTAGTTGAAAAAGGCAATGATATTTATTCTAGAAAATGTCCTATTTTAGAAAAAAAGGCGACTAAATGTCCAAATACGAAAACTGGAACTTGCTATCCAAGTTGTGCAATGACATCTGGTTTTGGTGGTTGTGGAGCTTATTCTGATGGAAAGTTTAATATTACTAGTGAATTTGGCGGTTGGATGGGTGAATATTTAGATGAAGATGAGGTTTTAGATTTAATTAAATATGTAGATAAAATTAATTTAGACCATGGTGCACCCAAAGAACTTACGAATCCTTATACAAAAGAAGTTTTAGATATTGAAAAAAGAGGGATAGCAAGAGGATTAAAACTTTTAAGAAGTGAAGTAAGACATCTTGGCACAGAAATTAATCTCCAAGTTTTGAAAAATATTTATGAAGATATGAAACCTAATCTTGATTATTTATTTGCGACAACTGTAGATGAAATTATTGTAGAAGATGGTACGATTAAAGGTATTATTTTAGAAAATGGTGAAAAACTAAAGGCTAAATATGTAGTACTTTGTATAGGTAGGGCGGGTTCTAACTGGCTTACAAGGGTATTATCAAAGCATAAGGTATCGTTTAAAAACAATAAGGTTGATATTGGTGTTCGAGTAGAAACAAATGATATTATTATGGAAGAAATTAACCGCTATCTTTATGAAGGCAAATTTATATTTACAACAAGTGTAGGGACAACCGTTAGAACTTTTTGTTCAAACCCTAGTGGGCATGTAGTTGTTGAAAATCATCATGGAGTAAAGGTTTGTAATGGTCATGCTTTTAATGATATTAGACTAGGTTCTAAAAATACTAATTTTGCTCTCCTTGTATCTCTCGAATTTGATGAACCTTTTAATGATCCTAATGGGTTTGCGGAAGAAATTAGTAGACTTGCTAATCAGTTGAGTAATGGTGGTGTAATAGTACAAAAGTTTGGTGATATTAAAAAAGGTAGAAGATCAACTAAAAAAAGAATTGATGAGGGATTTGTCAAACCTACTCTTAAAGAAGCAGTCCCTGGTGATTTAGGTTTAGTTCTTCCTTATAATGTAATGAAATCACTAATTGAAATGATTGAGGCTTTAGATTACATTACTCCTGGTATTGCTAGTGATCATACTCTCTTTTATGGGGTAGAAGCTAAATTTTATAGTGATCGACCAATTGTGAATTCTCATTTTGAAACAGAAATTAAAAATTTATATGTTGGTGGTGATGGAGCTGGTATTACTAGAGGACTTGCTCAAGCTGGAGCAAATGGTGTAAAAATTGCAAGAAGTATTATTGAAAGGGAAGGAAAATAATAAATATGAATATTAACAATAATATTAAAAAGACTTTAATTACAAAAGAAATGTTAGATGAGCGTATTTTAGAAATCGCTAAAAAGATTAGTATAGATTATTTAGATAAAAATCCTGTAATGATTTGTCTTTTAAAGGGCAGTGTATCATATTTTTCTCACTTATGCGAAAATATTAATATTCCGCTTGAGTATGAATTTTTACGCGCATCTAGTTATCATGGTGCGACTACTACAGGTGAAGTAAAATTATTACACGTACCAACGATTCCTCTAAAAAATCGTCATGTAATTATTGTTGAAGATATTATTGATACAGGTCTTACGCTTGCAGCAATCAAAAAGGTAATTCAAGATATGGAACCATCATCTTTAGAAATCACTACCCTTCTTGATAAACCATCAAGAAGATTAGAACATAGCATTGTTCCTAAATATGTTGGATTTACGATTCCTGATGAATTTGTTGTTGGTTTTGGCCTTGATTATAATGAACAATATCGTAATCTTCCTTATATTGGTGTTTTAAAAGAAGAAATTTATAAATGAGTTTTATTAAAAAACCTAGTTTTTTACTAGGTTTTTATCACCCTTTTGATAATTTGCGAATAAATTATTTTAAGAGGTGATGAAAATGATGATAAATATTTGTTTAATTTTTTATATTATTTTTATCATTGTGCTGATAATTATTTTGGCAAGGAACTCATTTATAAATGAACAAAGAAAAAGAAGGGTTTTGATGTTATCAAAGGTCTGTTATGATTTATCACCATATTATGTTATTCAAATTTGTCCTTCTCAAGAAATATTAAATATTCCTGTTTTAGATGTTTGTTGTTATCTAGATTTTACTAATCTTGAAAAAGGAATTATGATAATTGAAAAAGCTTTAATATTAGGAATTCCTGTTATTACAACTAATATTTATGCACATAAAATAGAAAAAAAGTTAAATCAATTAGCCAAAGAAAATAAAACGTATTTTATTTATAATGACACCCTTGTAATTGATAAAATAATTGGTTTAATTAACCAGATAAATTTTTACGCAAAATAAGACAAAAAAATAAAATTATGATATAATATCAAAGGAAGCAAAAGAAAGGAGCAATCGGTATGACCTCTGTCGCAAGATTAATTAAAGCTAAAACAATTTCGTTTACAGAAGAAATTATTACGCATTATAAAGAATTAAACTTAACAGAAACAGAAGCTATTGTTTTAATCTTTCTTTTTCGAAAATTAGATGATCAAGATAATATTTTATCAACAAGTTCTTTGACAAAAAAAATGACTTTAAGTGAAGATGAATTATCTAATTTGGTCGTTGGACTTGTTCAAAAAGGTTTTATTGAAATAAGTATGGAAGATGGAGTTGAATCATTTGAACTTGATGGTGTATATGAGGCCCTAGCCACCGTTTTAAATCAAGAGGATAGAACTTCATTTATAAATCGACAGGATATGTTAAGTCAGATAGTTCTATATGTTGAGACCACTTATGCTAAGCCTTGTGCACCTGCTGATTTAATGATTATTAATTCATGGTTAGATTTAGGTTATTCATATAATGAAATAAAAACTGCTGTTTTGGATAGTCTTAAAGCTAAGAAGTTACATCTAAAATATGCAGATGCTATTTTAGCCAATCGTAAAACGCAAAGCAAGCGAACAACTGTTGAATATGACGAAGATATTAAAAAAATGTTGGATGCAATGTATGTCAAAAGATGAAGTAAGTATAATTTTACAAAATTTAGAAATTTTATTTCCAAACGCATCTTGTGAGTTAATATATCATAATTTATTTGAATTATTGATTGCAGTAAGTCTATCGGCACAAACAACTGATAAAGCGGTAAATAAAGTAACTCCTGCTCTTTTTAGTGCTTACCCCGATGCATTCAGTCTTTCTCAAGCATCGCAAACAGATGTTCAAAGGATTATTAAAACGATTGGTTTAAGCCATAATAAAAGTAAGAATATTATTGCTCTTAGTAAGATTTTAATTGAAAAGTATCAAGGAGAAGTGCCTAAGGAACAAGAAAAGTTAGAAAGTTTACCAGGAGTGGGACGTAAAACAGCCAATGTTATTTTAACCGAAGGTTATCACATTCCAAGATTACCTGTTGATACTCATGTGGAAAGAGTATCAAAAAGGATGGGAATAGTTGATCAAAATGCTTCCGTTTTACAAGTTGAATTAAAATTAATGGAATTAATCGATGAAAGTAAATGGCATCAAGCGCATCATTTGTTTTTATTTATGGGACGTTATAAGTGTTTAGCTAAAAATCCTAAATGTAGTGATTGTTTTTATAAAAATAAATGTAAATATGACAAAAAACCCCTTGAATAAATGATATATTAATAATATATCAGTATTTAGGGGGTTTTTATGTTTATTAAAGTATTTGATGAAGAACACGAATTAGATTTAGAAAAAAAAGTTAATGAATTTTTAAGTAATTTTCAAACAGATGATATTATTGATATTAAATATAGTGTTGCGACTTTATATGATGGTAGAAGTCAAATATATTGCTATTCTTGCCTTATAATGATTAAAAATTAATACATTATTCTTTAATAGAAGGATCAATGTATATAGTTTTATTGTTGTTAAAAGTAACATTTGATCCTTTCATTCCAGGAATTTTCTTTAGATATTTCACCAAAACATAATCAACAGGAACACTAGAGGAATGAGAAAATTTAGAAAAACTTGCGGCAAGATTCGCACAAAAGCGAATATCTTGTTCCGTTAAAATATAGGATGGGGTAGGAACTTTAAAAATAACATGAGAACCTGGTGCATCCTTAACATGAAACCACCAATCATAACTTTTGGCAAGTTTATGTGTTATATATTCATTTTGGATATTATTTTTACCAACTAGTATTTCGTTATTATTTAAGATATATTTAGTAATATTAATTTTTTTGTTTTTTGGCTTAGATTCTTTTTTATCTTTAAGATATTTATTTTTGATTAATTCCATTTTAATTTCTTCAAGATCTATATTATTTGCAAAATCAATTTGATTAGATATTTCATCCAAATATTTAATCTCATTACTAGTAATTTTTAATTGTAAATCAATCATACTAAGGGCATTTTTGGCTTTTTTACTTTTTGCAAAAAGCTTTTTTAAATTGTTACTTGGATCAAGCATAGGATCTAATTGGATTTCAAGAGGTTGATGATGAAAAAAATCATCGACAATAATTTTATCCATTCCTTTTTGAACTTTATAAAGATTGGCTTGCAGTAAAATACCAATTTCATTATATTTTAAATTTTCATTAGCAACCTCTAAATCGTTTTGTAAATGATCTATTTTATTTTGTAAATGAATAATTTTATTTTTTATTATTTTTTTTAATGCTTTTGCTTTATCGTTATAAATTGTCCTATAATCTTTATAATAAACATCAAGCATCATATTTATAGAATCGAAGCCATCTTTGATAATTTGATAATTAAATAGGGGTAAAATATAAAAATCATATTTTTTATCAATTTGATATATTGCATAGTTTAATGGATGTTGTAAATAATTTTTAAGACTTTGATGTGAATTCTTAATCGCATCTTTGGCAAGTTTTGATACCCCTTGTAACATATCTATATCATATTGATTAGATTCATCTATTAAAAAAGGATTAATGGTCGTATTAGATGGTGGATAAGAGTAGGTAGCTTTTGGTAAAATTAGTCTCTTACTATCTTCTGATGGAGGAAGTTTTCGAATAGCATCAATAATAATATTTTGCGAATTTATTAAAATAATATTGCTATTTCTACCCATCAATTCAACAATTAAACGATAGTTAATATTATCACCAAGTTCACTTATAGAACTAATATGAAAGACGATAATCCTATCATTGTCAATTTGTTCAATTTTGGTAATAATTCCACTTTCTAGATATTTGCGCAAAACCATACAAAAATTTTTAGGAGACTCAAATGATGAAATTTTCCTATCAGTTAAATAAATTCTAGGCATATCTAAAGAAGAAGATATAAAAAGTTGATAATTTTTGATTTTATTATCAGTTTGATTCTTCGATCTAATTTGCAAACACAAATCTAGACTGCTTGGTTCAATTATTTTATTAATTTTACCACCAACTAATTTTTCGCTTAATTCAGATATCAAAAAATGAATAAGAATTCCATCATAGGGCATATTGTTTAACCTTCTTTTTATAAATTTATACTTTATTATACAACAAAAAATTAAAAATAACAAAACTATTGAAAAAAAAAACAAATAGTGGTAAAATAAACCAAATAGATATCATTTTGAGGTTAACATATGAAACTTAATGAAAAAGGATTATTAATTGTTATTTCGGGACCATCTGGAGTTGGGAAAGGAACGATTCGTAAAGCGCTATTTCAAAGAACTGGCCATAATTTAGATTTTTCTGTTTCAATGACTACTAGAATACCAAGAGAAGGAGAAATTAATGGTAAAGATTATTTCTTTGTAACCAAAGAAGAATTTGAACAGGAAATAAAAAATGATAATTTATTAGAACATGCAAAATTTGTCAATAACTACTATGGAACTCCTAAAAATAAGGTATTAGAAAAATTAGAAGAAGGAAAAGAAGTAGTATTAGAAATAGAGGTTCAAGGTGCTCTTCAAGTGAAAGCGAAAATGTCAGATGCTGTGTTTATTTTTATTGCTCCACCATCTTGGAAAGCTTTAGAACATCGATTAACTAACAGGGGAACAGAGACAAGTGATATCATCATTGAGCGGTTAACTAAGGCAAAAAATGAAATAATGTTTGCTTCATCTTATGATTATATTGTTATCAATGATGAAGTAGAAAATGCAGTTGATAAAATCATTGCAATTATTAGAGCAGAACATGCCAAGTGTGAAAGAGCACTAGAAGGATATTATAAATTAATGGAGGAATAATTATGAGTCAAATGGAAAATATTAATCAAGAAAGAGATGGGCTTCGTTACCCATCAATCGATGAATTAACAGATAAATCTTCATCTAAATATAAATTAGTGATTGCAGCTGCCAAACGTGCTAAAGAAATTGATGCATCAAAAAAGAGCTTTCTTCCGGAAACAAAGAATATTAAAAGTATTGGAATTGCCTTAGAAGAAATTATTGCTAACAAAGTAGAGGTAATTGATTGATGGAAAAAGCTTTAGAAGTCTATCAAAAGACCAGAAAAAAACTTAATGCATTTAACTATGCCATGTATATGATTAGTTGGGATTCTGAAACTGAGGCTCCTGTGGGATGCTTAGAAGAAAGGTCTAAACAAATTGGTGAACTTGTTTCAATGATGTTAGAAATATCTCATTGTAAAGATTATATTGAGGCAGTAAAAACTTTATATAGTAAAAAAGAAGAGTTAGAAACAGATTTAAAATTAGAAATTATTAAAGTTTGGGAAGAATTAGAAAAAGAATTAAAAATTCCTGAAGCAGAACTCATCGAATATGAAATGTTGTTAGCGAAAGCCAATAACATTTGGTGTGAGGCTAAACTTAATAATAATTATGAATCATTTGCTCCTATTTTGGCCAAAATCATAAATTGGCAAAAAAAATATATTAAATATTTGGAAACAGATAATTTAAAAGGTTATGACGTTTTGTTAAATGACTATGAAAAAGGTTTTACAAGAAAAGAATATGATGAATTTTTTGATGTTTTAAAAAAAGAATTAGTTCCTTTTGTCAAAAAGATTACCTCATTAAAACCTTTTGATGATTCTTTTGTATATAAAAAATATGATATTGACAAGCAAAAAGAGTTTGCCCATTATTTGATGGATGTTATGTGTTTTGATAAAAAGTTTGGTTTGACTAAGGAATCAGAGCATCCGTTTACTTCTGGATATGGTACTACCGATGTGAGAGTTACTTGTCATTATTATGAAAATCTTTTGACATCAAGTATTTTTTCAATGATTCATGAATTAGGGCATGCTACTTATGAAAGACAATGTGATAGCAAATATGATGATACAGCTTTAAGTGGTGGTACAACAATGGCTATGCATGAATCACAATCTCGTTTCTATGAAAATATTGTTGGTAGAAGTTATCCATTTTGGTGTAAACATTATCCTGTTTTACAAAAGCTATTTACTGAAAATTTGCATAATGTAACAGTTGATGATTTTTATTATGCTATAAATAAAATTGAAAATACGCTTATTAGAACAGAGGCTGATGAACTTACTTATCCTCTTCATATTATGGTTAGATATGATATGGAGAAAGCAATAATTGAATCAAATATTGATGTAAACGAATTACCAAAACTTTGGAATAAATTATATAAAGATTATTTAGGAATTGAGGTGCCCAATGATGCTAAAGGTATTTTACAAGATGTTCATTGGGCTGGTGGTTCATTTGGATATTTTCCTACTTATGCTTTAGGAAGTGCTTATGCGGCCCAACTTTATCATCAAATGAAAAAAGAACTTAATATTGATGAAGTTTTTGGAGCAAATGATTTGTCTAAAGTGAATGAATGGTTAAAAGAAAAAGTTCATCAATATGCAGGTTCAAAAAGTCCAAAAGAAATATTATTAATGGTAACTCATGAAGAATTTAATCCAAAATACTATCTTGAATATCTAAAAGAAAAATATTCAAAAATATATCAATTAACTAATGAAAAAAAATAAGGAGGTTATTGATGGCAAAAATAGTCTTAAAAAGAAAAAAATCAGATAAGGATACATATTTAGTTCGCAATGTAAAAAGTGCATATGGTGAATTAAAATATGATGATACTTTATTAGAAGAAGATCAAATAGTTGAGCCAGTAGGAAAAATTCATGAGGAAGCATTAAAACAAGAATTAATTCTTAATGAGGCGCATAAACAAAAAATAGAAGAAGAAAAACGCCTTGTTGAAGAAAAAGCAAAAAAAGAAGAAGAGAAACGCCTTGCTGAAGAAAAAGCAAAAAAAGAAGAAGAAGAGAAACGTCTTGCTGAAGAAAAAGCAAAAAAAGAAGAAGAGAAACGCCTTGCTGAAGAAAAAGCAAAAAAAGAAGAAGAGAAACGCCTTGTTGAAGAAAAAGCAAAAAAAGAAGAAGAAGAAAAACGCCTTGCTGAAGAAAAAGCCCATATGGAAGAACTTCGAAGACAACAAGTTAGTGTAGCAGAAGTTAAAGAGATTATATCTGATGAGACTGCTAGCATTTTAATTGAAAAAGAGTTTGATGAAGAGAAGATTTTTGGGAACAAAAAGGGAATTATTAATATTGATATAATATCACGTAACTTTAAAGCTGGTGATATTGTTACAGTAAATACTTTAAAAGATAAAAAATTAATTGACAAAAATATTTGTTTTGTTAAAGTTCTTGCAAGAGGAGTTATTGATAAACCATTAGTTGTAAAAGCACAAGATTTTTCCTTAGATGCAGTTAAAATGATTCAACTTACAGGTGGTAAGGTCGTATTATTAGATAAAAAGAAATATTAAAATTAGAAACCTTCTGTGTCTTATAGAAGGTTTTTTTAAAATTTAATCATTTTTATTGGTATATTATTTAGATTCTTTGTAATAATAATATTGCAAAATATTAATAAGTGAGTATCTAACTTGACTTTGAAGGCTAAAATGAGTATAATATTAGAGGTTATGTTTTGACTATTGTCAAGACTATATTTTTTGAAGTATTGAAACACGTGGAAATGTGGAATATACATCAAATAACTAATAAATGAAAGGAGAAAAAAAGATGCCTACAATTAATCAATTAGTACGCAATTCACGCGAAGATAAGGTTAGAAAATCAAAATCACCACATCTTGGAATTGGTTTTAATTCTTTAAAGAAAGTTGCAACAACTATTAATTGTCCTCAGAAGAAAGGTGTTTGTACTCGTGTTACAACAATGACACCTAAAAAACCAAATTCTGCTATTCGTAAGATGGCCCGTGTTCGTTTAAGTAATGGTATTGAAGTAACTGCTTATATTCCAGGTATTGGTCATAAGTTACAAGAACACAATACTGTATTAATTCGTGGAGGTCGTGTTAGAGACTTACCAGGTGTTCGTTATCATATAATTCGTGGGACACTTGATACTACAGGTGTTGAAAGTCGTAAACAAGCCCGTTCTAAATATGGTGCAAAACGCCCAAAAGCTGGAAAAAAATAAGATAAAATAAATTTATAAATGTAGAAAGGAGGAACCTTCATGCCTCGTAAAGGACATGTTGCTCAAAGAAAAGTATTACCAGATCCAATATATAATTCAACACTTGTTACAAGACTAATCAATAGTGTAATGTTGGATGGTAAAAAAGGAGTGGCACAACAAATAATTTATGGTGCTTTTGATCGTGTATCTAAAACTACAGGTCGTGACCCACTAGAAGTATATAAACAAGCATTAGAAAATATTATGCCACAATTAGAGGTTAGATCACGCCGTGTAGGTGGTGCTAACTATCAAGTACCAGTTGAAGTTAGAGAAGCAAGACGCTATACTCTAGGTTTAAGATGGTTAACAAACTATGCTCGTCTTCGTAATGAAAAAACAATGGAAGAAAGATTAGCAAAAGAAATAATGGATGCCGCTAATGGTATAGGTGGTGCTGTTAAAAAACGTGAAGATACTCATCGTATGGCTGAAGCAAATAAAGCATTTGCTCATTATCAATGGTAATAGGAGATTAAAATAAAATGGCTCGTGAATATTCATTACTCAATACACGTAATATTGGTATAATGGCTCACATAGATGCTGGTAAAACCACATTTACTGAAAGAGTGCTATATCATACAGGAAAAATCCACAAAATTGGTGAAACCCATGATGGTGCTGCACAAATGGACTGGATGGAACAAGAACAAGAAAGAGGGATTACAATTACCTCAGCGGCAACGACTGCTTTTTGGAAGGGACATCGAATCAACGTCATTGATACTCCAGGACATGTTGACTTTACAGTTGAAGTAAGTCGTTCACTTAGAGTACTTGATGGTGCGGTTACAGTTCTTGATGCTCAAGCAGGAGTTGAGCCTCAAACTGAAACGGTTTGGCGTCAAGCAACGGATTATTTAGTACCAAGAATTGTTTTTATCAATAAAATGGATAAGACTGGTGCCGATTTCAAGTATAGTTGCCAATCATTAGATCATCGCCTTGGTGCTAATGCTCATCCAATTCAATATCCAATTGGTGCGGAAAATAATTTTAGAGGTATTATTGACCTTGTAACAATGAAAGCCTTTATTTATAATGAAGGTAGTGTTGATGAAGATGGACAAGAAGTAGAAATACCAGCAGAATTAAAAGATGAAGCGGAACTTTACCGTGATGAATTAATAAATGCGGTAGCAGAATTTGATGATGAATTAATGATGAATTATCTTGAGGGTGAAGAAATAACAACAGAAATACTAAAGTCTGCTATTCGTAAGGGTACTCTTGCGGTAAAATTTTTCCCAATTCTTTGTGGAACAGCTTTTAAAAATAAAGGTGTAAAAAAAGTTTTGGATGCTATTATCGATTATCTTCCATCACCAATTGAAGTAGCTCAAATTAAAGGGCATGATGAAGATGGCAATGAGGTTATTGTTAATTCAAATGATGATGCTCCATTTTCAGCATTAGCATTTAAAGTTATGACAGACCCTTATGTTGGTAAACTTACTTTCTTTAGAGTTTATTCAGGTCATCTAGAATCAGGTTCATATGTGCTTAATTCTACGAAAGATAAACGTGAAAGAATTGGTCGTATTCTTTTAATGCATGCGAACAATCGTACAGAAATTAAAGAAGTTTTTTCCGGAGATATTGCAGCAGCAGTTGGTCTAAAAGATACAACAACAGGTGATACAATGTGTGATCCAGATCATCCTGTTATTTTGGAAAAAATGGTTTTTCCAGAACCTGTAATATCAGTTGCAATAGAGCCTAAAACAAAAGGTGATCAAGATAAGATGTCAGTGGCACTTTCAAAACTTGCCGAAGAAGATCCAACCTTTAGAACTTATACCGATGCTGAAACTGGTCAAACTATTATTTCTGGTATGGGAGAATTACATTTAGATATCATTGTTGATAGAATGAGAAGGGAATTTCATGTTGAATGTAATGTAGGACAGCCTCAAGTATCATATCGTGAAACAATTAAAAAGAGTGCTGAAATTGAAGGTAAGTTTGTTCGTCAATCTGGTGGTCGTGGACAATATGGTCATTGCGTAGTCGTATTTGAGCCAAACCCTGGTAAAGGATATGAATTTGTAGATGAGATTGTAGGGGGTGTTATTCCTCGTGAATATATCCCAGCTGTCAATAAAGGAATTGAAAATGCACTTGCTAATGGTAACCTCGCTGGATTCCCAACTATTGATATAAAAGCAAGATTAGTTTTTGGTTCATATCATGATGTTGACTCTAGCCAAATTGCCTTTGAAGTAGCAGGTGGTATGGCTTTTAAAGCATCAGCAGATAAATGCCAACCAGTTTTATTAGAACCAATAGAATCAGTTGAAGTAATTGTCCCAGATGAATATGTTGGTACTGTAATTGGCGATTTATCAACACGTCGTGGACGTATTGACGGACAAGAAGCAAGAGGAAAAACACAATCTATTAAAGCTTTTGTTCCACTTGCTGAAATGTTTGGATATGCAACAGCTCTTCGTTCAAATACGCAAGGTCGTGGTAATTATACTATGCAATTTGATCACTATGAAGAGTGCCCTAAAAATGTTGCAGAAGCAGTTGTAAAAAAACGTAATGCTCAATAATAAAAACTTACGTTTTACTTGCAAAAAAAAAGAATTTATAATAAAATATTAATGAAATAAAAAATAAAAAGGAGATTTTTATAATGGCAAAGGAAAAATTTGTACGTACAAAACCCCATGTAAACATTGGTACGATTGGACATGTTGATCATGGGAAAACAACTTTAACATCTGCTATCACTACTGTATTAGCAGAAAAAGGATTATCTCAAAAAATGGCTTATGATCAAATTGATGGAGCACCTGAAGAAAAAGCTCGTGGTATAACTATCAATACTTGTCACGTAGAATATGAAACAGAAAAACGTCATTATGCACACGTTGACTGCCCAGGACATGCTGACTATGTAAAAAATATGATTACAGGTGCAGCACAAATGGATGGAGCAATCTTAGTTATTGCGGCAACTGATGGACCTATGGCTCAAACTCGTGAACACATTTTATTAAGTCGTCAAGTAGGTGTTCCTAAATTAATTGTATTCTTAAATAAATGCGATATGGTTGATGATGAAGAATTACTTGAACTTGTTGAAATGGAAGTTCGTGAATTATTAAATGAATATGGATTCCCTGGTGATGATACTCCAATTATTCGTGGTTCAGCTTTAAAAGCTCTTGAAGGCGATCCAAAGGCTAAAGAAGCTATTATCAAATTAATGAATACTGTTGATGAATATATTCCTGATCCAGTTCGTGAAACTGATAAACCTTTCTTAATGCCAGTAGAAGATGTATTCTCTATTACTGGTCGTGGAACTGTTGCTACAGGACGTGTTGAACGTGGAACAGTTAAAGTTGGCGATACAGTAGAAATTGTGGGTATTAAAGACACTCGTTCAGCAGTTATTACTGGTGTTGAAATGTTTAGAAAATTATTAGATCAAGCAGAAGCTGGTGATAATATTGGTGTATTACTTCGTGGTATCGCTCGTGAAGAAATTGTTCGTGGACAAGTACTTGCAAAACCAAAATCAGTTACACCTCATTCTGAATTCAAAGCTGAGGTTTATGTATTAACTAAAGAAGAAGGTGGACGTCATACAGCATTCTTCTCAAACTATCGTCCTCAATTCTATTTTAGAACAACTGACGTTACAGGTGTTATTGAATTACCAGAAGGAACTGAAATGGTAATGCCTGGTGATAATACTCAAATGACAGTTAAATTAATTCACCCAATTGCAGTAGAAAAAGGAACTAAATTCTCTATTCGTGAGGGTGGAAGAACAGTTGGTGCTGGTTCAGTTTCTGAATTAGAAAACTAATGATTTAATTTAAATTAAAATAGTCTCTATGAAAAATAGAGACTTTTTTGTTTTTTAATTTTCATCAATCTATATAAATTGTTAATTTTAATTGTATAATTTATATAAATAAATATATTTTGATTTTAGAAAAGACAAAAAAAAACAAAATTCGATATATAAATGATGTATAATTTTTTGAAGAATTATATGATAAAAATAATAAACTATAATTTATTTAATAATCGATGAAAAGTAAAGATGTATATATGCTAAATCTAACAAATATCATATTTAAATATTATAAAATTCTTTTGGTTTAGACTTGTCATTTTAAAAATTTATAAAATATGTCAATTTTAGGAGGTAAATTATATAATGACAAAAAAAAGTATAAGTTTAATAGTAATTTTTGTTTTCTTTTTTAGCATATGCGGTTGTAATAAACAAAATAAAATAGATTATAATTTAAGTTATAATCAAAATGAGGCATTTGGTTACAAAAAACTAGAAAAAGGTACACAACTTTATAGTAATGGTTTAATAAAATCATTAGAAGAATTAAAAAAGGAATGTACTGAATGGAACAATGATGCTTATAATGAAAGTTCGGATGGGTATTCTAGTGATTTGAATCAAAAACTAAGAGATTATGATGAGAACTATTTTAAAGAAAATGCTCTCATTATAGTTACATATGAAACGGCCAATTACCTTAAAACAAAACTTAAACACATTATTGTTGATGGATCTACCTTAATCGTAAATATCAAACAAACAACTAAAATAGGAAATTATAGTACGGAGGCCTATTTTTGGTCAATGTTAATTGAGATTAAAAAGAATGACATAATCAATGTCGATGAACTAAAGGTTAATTGTAATAAAAGGTGATAAATATGAAGAAAAGAATTTTAACTATAGTATTATTTTTATTTTTTTCAATAGTTTTAAGTTAAAATACTGTAAAACTATTTGCATATGAAGATTCTAGCAATTTAAGTATAAATCAAGTATATTTATCAAATTTATCTCAAAGCATGAAAATATACTCTCAAATTATACTTGAATTTCAAGTTAGAACAGATTTTCATAATAATAAAGAATATATGATTTATAACGAAAATTATGCTGGAGCATATATAGATGATACTGGAATGTTAAATATAGCAGTGGTAAATAATAATTCAGTTAATTATATGTCAAGTAATCATAGTCAAGTTATTTATCAAGAGTTTACCTATTCGTACAATTTTCTTCAAAAAGTATTAAATTCAATTGAAGATATTATGCTAGAAAGTAGTGTTTATATTGTAGGTATTGATGATGAATTAAATCATGTTTTTGTTGAATTAAATGATGAAACAGATGTAGAGGTTGTTATTCAACATCTACAAAATGAAGAGTTGTATGAACCTAATGCATTATATTTTGAAGTAGATTCTGATGGTGGATTGTCAGAAACATCAAATATAACTTATGGTGGTGAATCAATTTTTCATAGATATACAACGGGAATTATATCTAGAGGTACATTTGTGGTTAACGCTGTTTGTAATGATACGGGAAGACTTGGAGTCTTAACTAATGCACATGTGGCACCATATGATACAACAATGAGTTATGGTGGGTATTGGGATGAATCAATAAGTAGTTTTACTGAAGAAATCTTCTTAGGGACGGCTTCAAAATCGAGACAACGATTCAATGTGTATATAAAGAAGATCCTTCAATTATAGCTACATTAGATATAAAGGTCGTTGAAGATACAAGTACAATAAAAGTTAGATTAAAATATGGATTTGATATTCGAGAAGATGGTACAATTAGTGGAACAGAAGTTACTAGTGGTTTAGGTAATGTAATTGAGGTAGCACAATTTCCAGATGTAACGATACATAAAGGTTATACTAGACTTATTTGTTTAGGTGATGATAGCCCAAATTCGAGTATTCAAGCATTTACATGGACTGCATATCAAGAAGAAGGAGATAACGGCATGGTTACTGTAAGTTCATTTGACACCATTCAAGGTACTGTTTCTGGATGGGTTACAGTGAAGGGTGTATATCAATATAATAGTAACTATGAAGTATATATTAAAATTTATGTAGAATAAAAATATTTCATTGAAAGGATTAGTAAATTATGAAAATACTAATCCTTTTTATATTATTTTTTAATCATTTTATTAGTAGAATATATTACTAAAAAATATAAAATATGACGAATTTAATTAAATATTTTAAAAAATTTTAAAATCAAAAAAAGTAAAAAAATGCAATGTAAGCGATTTCCTTATTATATTTAATAAAAAAATAAAAAAATATTATATACTATTATCATCATTTAAAAAATGATAATATGTATGGACAAGGAGGATTACAGTGAAAAGAAGAGTTATGTTTATTCTTTTAAGTTTTGGATTATTGATGATGTTAACTTCATGTTTTATGGCAACAGAAATAGTAAGCGTGAAATTATCATCAACTGATGTTCCGAAACTATTTGAAGTAAATGAATCATTTGATATTAAAGATCTTCAATTAGAAGTAACATATAATGATGGTAAAGTCTTTAATGTAATGGTAGATGAATCAATGATAACTAACTTTGATTTAACAACTATTGGATTTAAAAAGGCTATAATCAACTACAAAGATTTTACATTAACATATGATTACCAAGTAGTGGAAACCAAATATCTAGTTGTAAAATTTAATACAGATGAAGAATTACCTGAAATTGAGGATCAATTAGTTTATTATGGTGATATGGTAAAAAAACCTAATGATCCTAAAAAAGAAGGCTTTGAGTTTTTAGGTTGGTATATTGGCGATGTTATCTATGATTTTAATAGTAAAGTTAATACAAATTTAGAACTTGTAGCAAAATTTAGAAAAACCTTAAATGTTTATCAGACAGAGGTAGTATTGGCATTAGAAGAATTTGCAAATAAATTTGACTCAAGATTATATCGCGAGGATGAATTTGTAGAAATTCTTACAATAATTGAAGATGGAAAAAGAGCAATTGCTGAAGCAACTACGAATGAAGAGGTAGATTTAGCCTATAATCAAACGGTTGAAAAAGTAAAGGCAATAAAAAACTTCTGTAGTTTATTTTTAGATGTATTTGCAACTTACAATATTGATGATTATTATAGTGAAGAGTGGGAAAAAATACTTGCAATAAGAGATTTAACTGTTGATACACTTAATAATTATAAGGGTGGAGCACCATTACCAATTGCAACTTATTTAAAAGGTCTTGATGATTTAACAAAAGTTGTAACTAAAGATCAAGATCATGAACTTGCAACTTATTTAAAAACAAATAAAATAATGGAACTAAATAAGTATTTCACAAATATGAATAAAGAATATTATACAGATGATGCTCTTGAGTTAATGAATACTATATTAGAAGAGGGTATTGATACAATAAATTTAGCACTTAGTAGAAAAGATGTTGTTGATGCTTACTTAGTAGTTATTGAAACATTAGATAGTGTTGAAAAATGCCCTAAATATAATGATATTTTAGAACTTTTAGCATATATTGATGTTTTAAACTTGAATAATTATTATGCCGTTCAACAAGAAGAGTTAAAAGATATATATTTTGAATATGCAAATATTTTAAGAAATATGCCATTAAATGAGGATACAACTACTTTGTTAGAAGAAGCAAAGATGAAAATGGATGAAGTTATAACAATAGAAGAAGATAAGGTTATAGCTGATATTCTTTTGGAAAAATGTTTAGCAGATTTTAATAATTTGTATGAAACTCTTCTTGCTACGTATGCAGAAGAAATTAATGCTTTAGAGATGGCAGAGTATGCACTTGAAGAAATTGAAATGACTTATCAAAATTATGTTGACAAAATTAGCACAGCTTTGGGATCTGCTGCTATTCAAGTAGCTTATGATGAGGCAGTAGCATATTTGGAAGAAGATATTTTAATGATTATTGAAATGTATAGTTGGTAATGGGAGGAAAAAAGATGAAGATTAAAAAAATAATTAGTTTATCCATTGCAACATTTATATTAGTATTATCAATTTTTGGTTTATGTTCATGTGGTGATAATACAAGTAATTCACCAAAAATTGAAAATACGCGCCCTACTTTTTCGCAAATTTCTAATTTTAAGTTAGATAATTTGAAAAAGTATGAAAATAGTGCTTATCAATTTCATCTCTTTGATGATAATGATGAAGTATGGGTTATTATTGAATTAGAAGGAAAATCTTTAATAGAAGAATATAATGATTGCAAATTTGTTGGTTCTTTAGCCGAATTTGCTTCGACTAAAGATGGTGAGAATACGATTAATAGATTACTTACTATTCAAAGTAGAGTAAAAGAATTATTAGATGAAAATGAAATTAAATATGAATTTAAGCATTCATATACAACATTATTAAATGGATTAGGTATTAAGGTTAGATATAAAGATATTAAAACAATATCATCACTTGCAAAAGTAAAAGAAGTAGCAATTTCAGAGTTATATAATATGCCACAAGAGGAATCATCATATGATGTTGCTTTAAAGGAAACTGGTATTCTTGCTACAAGCAGTAATTATAAAGGTGAGGGAATGATAGTGGCTATTCTTGATACAGGTCTTGATACTAATCATCAAGCATTCCAAAAACCATTGACGGATGTTGCTTTAACATACCAAAATATTGCCAGTATTAGTGAATACTTATATCCTAATGTTGCAAATGGAGGAAATTATTATCAGGCAGACCAATTATATAAGAGTTCAAAGATTCCTTATGGTTTTGATTATGCTGATATGGATGAATTTGTTGATCCTGGTTATATGGCAGTTAATTATTATGGTCATGGAGCTCATGGTACTCATGTTGCAGGAATAATTGCTGGAGATGATGATCAAATCACTGGCGTTGCGCCAAACGCTCAACTTGCTATAATGAAAGTTTTTTCTGATAATGTGCCAGGAGCTTATACAACTGATATTATAGCTGCTTTAGGAGATTGTGCTCTTCTTGGTGTTGATGCGATTAATATGTCACTTGGTTCTGCTAATGGTTTTACCTCAGAAGGAGATGGAGGAGAATTCATTGATGAAGTCTATGATTTATTAGGTTCAGTAGGTATTAATGTTTGTGTGGCTGTTGGTAATGATGGTGAAGCAGGAGATGGTACGATTTATGGTAATGGTGCAAGTTCTAATCCTGATAATGGTTTAGTAGGCTCACCTTCTTCATATGATGCATCATTTGGAGTTGCATCATCAGATGCTATTTTAAAAGACTATTTTGTATCAGCAAATACTAATATGACTTTTAACTCAGCTGTTTTTGCAGCAACCTCTGAATCATATCCTTTTTATGAAGCATTACCTTTTGAGAAAGGAAGCAGAACATTATCTTTGCCATATGTTGTTGTTCCTAATTATGGTGATATAGAAGATTATGAGGGATTAGATGTAGAAGGTAAAATTGCGGTAGTATCAAGGGGTTCAACATCATTTGAATATAAGTCACTTGTGGCTGCATACTATGGAGCTATTGCGTGTATTATTTATAATAATGAACCAGGTGAAATTAGAGCCTCTATTGAAGGAGAATTGTATATTCCAACATGTACAATAACTGTCGATTCTGGATCGGTTTTAACAAAAGTTAAAGAAGGAATTATTCATTTTAATATGGATAATAAAATTCACGAAATGTCGAGTTTTTCTTCAATTGGACCACTTCCAAATCTTGAACTAAAACCTGAAATTACTGCTCCAGGTGGATATATTTATTCTTCAGTTCCAACCATTACTCAAGATGAAAATGGTAACGAAATTTCATATGCATATTTTAGTGGTACTTCAATGGCTTCCCCTAATTTAGCAGGAGCAGCTTTACTTGTAAGACAAGCATTGAAAGAAAACTATCCTCAAATGACTGAAACTGAACTTCAAGCAAGAGTATATCAAGTTTTAATGTCTACAGCAAATATTATTAAGGATGAAAATGGTATACCATCTACTCCACGTAAACAAGGATCAGGATTAGTTAATATAGATGCGGCCTTAAATACTAGTGCTTACTTAAGTGTTGCTGGAAGCGATAGAGCAAAACTTGAATTAGGTGATGACCCAAGTCGTGATGGTATTTATTATATGAGTTTTGATGTTGTTAATACGGGAACAACAAAATTATCCTATAATTTGGATAGTATTGTAATGACTGATAGTGTTGATGATGCAGGTCGTATTTTAGAAAAAGCATATTTGCTTGAAGCAAGTCAAAGAGATTATATGGTAGAAAATGGTACTTATGAAAATGGTGTATTAACAGTTGATGCTAATTCAGTTGCGAAAATTACAGTAAGGATTTTCCTAACTGATGATGATAAGGCATATTTAGATAACAACTTTGTTAATGGTATGTATGTTGAAGGATATATTACTTTAGATGCTGTTGATCATAATATAGATCTTTCGATTCCATGGTTAGCCTTTTATGGTGATTGGGATGATGCACCTATTTTCGATTCAACCTATTACGATGAAACGTATGAAATTTATCCAACAATTCCATTAGGACTATATATTTCTGGAATGTTGGGATATCCGTTCCCACTTGGTAGTTATGAATTGTTCGTATTACCAGATGGATATGAGGCACCACTTGCATCCGCAGATAAGATTGCTTTAAATTATGATGGTAATAATTTATTATATTCAGTTGCAATTGGTCTTTTAAGAAGTGTTAAGGAATTAAGATATGAAATTGTTGATAAGTATACACGTCAATCGTATTTTAATGGCTATGCAATAAATGTAGGTAAAACATATTTAAATGATAGTGGAGAACTTGTTCCTACGCAACATGAGTTAAATATTGAAATTCCACAATTTTTAGTGGGTAGTAATCAAGAACTAGAAATTGTAATTACAGGGGTTCTTGATACAATTGATCAAAAAGAGGAATCTTTAGTAATTCCACTTACACTTGATTATGAAGCACCAACTTTATTAGATTCAAAAATTTATGAAGAAGATGGTAGAACTTATCTTGAATTTGAAGCATATGATAATCATTACTTATCATACTTCGGTTTACTTACAGAATCAGAGGCTTATCCTGATGAATTTGAATTAATTTGTGATAATGCTTTTCCAATTTATGATGAGACTCGTGGAGGTAGTACTATTGTCACTGTTGATATTACAGATTATAAGGATAAAATTTATAATAATAAATTAGGTCTTGCAATTGGTGACTATGCTTTAAATGAAAATGGTTATCTAATTGAAGCATATACAGAATTTGTAACTGGTTCTAATATAACAGATGATGTACAGAAGGTTAATTATGGTGAAACTAAAACAGATAAAGTAGTAACTACTCTTAATGTTAATTATATGAATTCAACACCAAATCAAGCTACTACAACAGATGGAGTTGAGAATACAGGTGAAGAATTTGTTATTGTTGCTGGAACATTATATTATTATAATGGTATAGGTGGAGAAGTTGTTATTCCTGATGGTGTAACAGTAGTTGCTAATGATGTATTTAGAAAAGATAATAATATAACAAAAATTGTATTTCCTGAAGGAATTACTACCATTGGTTCTGGTGTTGCTAGAGCTGCTATGTCACTAGAAGAAGTAATCTTTCCAACAACTCTTGAAACAATCGGTGATGAAGCATTTGCTTTATGCTATGCTTTAGAAAAAGCGGATCTTTCAACAACAAACTTAAAATCACTTGGTTTTATGACTTTTTCTTATTGTATATCATTAAAAGAAGTGACATTACCAGAAACACCAAATGATGGTGATGATAACATGACATATTTAAAAATGGGATATGAATCGTTTACACATTTGCATTCATTAGAAAAATTAATGGTTTATGCTAATATTGAATATATGGCAAACTCATTCTCAGATGTTCCTGCTCTAAAAGAAGCTAATTTCTATGGTTATCTTGGCAATGTAAATGAATTTACCTTGTCAGCTGCAAAAGAGTTAACAGTACTTAATTTCTATGGTGATGTTGGTCAACTTGGTGAAACAACTATTGATGATTGGGGCTTTATGGTTATGAGAGAAGATTCCGCAACTCTTGCAGATTTACCAAAATTAAAAGAAGTTAATTTTTATGGCAATGTTGATACTATTGGTGGTTTTGCTTTTAGTATGTGTCCGCTTTTAGAAAATGTCATATTCCATAAAAATTTAAATAAAATTGAAGCATATGTTTCGGCAGATTCCACAAAATTACTTAAATATACCGCATCTGATGATAATGAATATTTAATTAACGGTGATTGTGGAGTAATGTATAATAAAGAAATGACAAAATTATTTACGCCATCTTGTTGGGATTATAATGGAGAATATGTTTTACCAGAAACAATTGTAGAACTTTCAGAATCTGCCTTTGGACAAGCAGAGGCTGCAATTCGTTCAGTTAATATTGTTAGTTCCTTCACAGAAGAAGGCGTTCAAACTAATATTAATAAATCATATGGTACATGTAAACTAGAAAAGCCATTACTTAAAAAGATTACGTTACATGATAAAATTACAGAGTTCCCTATTGCAATGATGTTTGGCTTAACTAATGCTGATTTAGAGTATAGTGGCATAATTACAAATATTGGTCGAAGAGCATTAAATAATACAGGTGTTCGTGAACTTGTGTTTACAGACGATTTATTAACAATAGGAGCGTATGCTTTTGGTAGTTGTGATAAATTAACAAAAGTGGTTTTACCTGATAATGTAGAATTTGTAAATGAAGAAGGCAGTGTAAGTGAAGACGCTTTTAATTATATGTTTACAGAATGTAAAGCGCTTAAAGAATTCAGAATTCCATCTACTATCACTACCCTTTATTATGGAGCATTTGAAGGATGTTCATCACTTGAAACAGTGGATTTAAATAATGTGACAATGATTTCACAAGGAAGCAACAGTTTTAAAGATTGTATAAATCTTAAGAATATTATTGGCATTGAGAATGTTGAATATATTGGTGAAGGCGCATTTATGAATTGTACATCGCTTAAAATGCTTGATTTAGGAAATTGCTATGAAATTGGTAAAGATGCATTTAATAATTGCACATCAATTGAAAATATTGTTTTATCAACTAATTTAACAACTCTTGGTAGTTTTGCTTTTGCAAATTGTACATCCTTAGAAGAGGTAGTAATACCTGAAGGTGTTGAAGGAATTGATGTTACAAGTTCATTTGTTGGTTGTACTGGTTTGGTGAATTTTGAAATTCATAATGGTGATTATGATTCATTTGACGGTATTGTATACACAAAAGATTTAAGTGAATTGGTATTATTCCCAGCAGGTAAATTATTAGATACATATAAAGTTTTAGAACAAACAACAAGAATAGGAGATTATGCTTTTGCTTCAAATAAATATTTAATAAATATTGATCTTGCAAATGTTGAAGAAATTGGTAATAATAGTTTTGAAAGTGCAAATATTGTGACAGTAAAATCAACTAATCTAAAATATGTGTATCCACAAGCTTTTAAAGATACTATTAACTTAGTTTATATTGATTTAGATATGATTGAAGAATTAGGATTTAAAGCTTTTGAAAATACAGGATTAGAAGAAGTTATAATGTCAAATAATTTAATGTATATTGAAGAGCAAGTATTTGCTAATTGTGATAATTTAAGAAAAGTTGTCATTAGTAATAATTGTTGTAATTTTGATTATTCAAATATTTTTTATCAAAGTTTTAATATTGAAGAAATTATTGTAGAAGATTTTAACAAATATTATTTATATGAAAATGGAGTATTATATAATTCAACAAAGACTGTTCTTTATGCTTATCGTGATTCATCAAATTCTGAATTTATCATTCCTGAAGGGGTAGAAAAGATAGCTTTAAATGCCTTTTATCAAAATACTATTTTAGAAAGAGTAGTTTTACCATCAACATTAAAGGCAATTGGTGATAAAGCATTTTATGGTTGTACATCATTAAAAGAATTAGTATTCTTAAGCGATAAGGCACCTGCCCTTGAAGGTTTATATCAAGAAGGTATTTATTATCCTTATGCTAATTTTGTTGATTATATTGAATTGGTTCCAGAAAGTGGTTTAGAAATTACAATATATTATAATGGTGATGAAAGTTATCAAACAATCATTTGGCAAAGCTATTTTAAAAATTATGAGGTTATAGCATAAAAACTTTAAAAATTAAATAATTTAAATAATGTTAAAAAACTTGGGTTCTATTTAAAAATAGAACTCAAGTTTTAATTTTTATCATTTCATATGTCCTTTTTTATATATGTATATATAAAAAATACATTTAACAAATAACGAAATAAATAGTATGATAATATAGTAATATTATCAAAATTTTAAATTTTAGGAGGAAATATGAAAAAAATTTTTACTAAACTATTATTGCTTTTCATGGTAATTATTTTCTCTTTTACATTTATAAGTTGTAAAAAAAGAAATTTAGGAACATATTATGAAATAAAATATGAAGTTAATAACCAAGAATATGCAAAATATTTTGTTGAAGAAGGAAAATTAGCAACAGCAATTGTTGCACCAAAAGTAGAAGGAAAAGAATTTCAGTTTTGGATGTTAAACAATTCTGAATATGATTTTACTAAAGCAGTAAATTCAAATCTTACACTTGTTGCATCTTATAAAGATGAAGAAGCGGATGGTGAAATTTCAAGTGCAGTAAAGAAACAATTAGAAAAGATAGTTGCTGGAGCAGAATATTCAAAAGTATCAATAGTAGCAACAGAAAATTTAAAAGCAGAATATAAAGCAACAAAAGAAGGTAAAGAAGTAAGTATTTATTATCTTGAAAAGGCTAATAATTTTACTACTGTAAAATTATATGTAGGAATTGATGAGGCTGGTAAGATTGTCAATATGGTTACAACGCAAAGTGATACTATAGGTAAAGGTGATAGTTTTAATGGTGCATCAATGGGAATAAATGGGGCTACTAGTACAACTATAGATGATTCGTTTATTGCTGTGTCTGGTGCAACAATTTCAAGTAATACGGTTAAAGATTTAATTCATATAGCATTTAATAAATTTATTAATGATAATCCAGATTTATTTCCAGTTGAAACTTTAACTGTAACTTTTGATTCTAATGGTGGTACTCTTGTAAAAGAGATTGAGGTAAAATCTGGTTCAATATTTGTTAGACCAAATGACCCTACTCGTTCATTATACCATTTTGTAGGTTGGTATTTGAACGATCAACCGTATGATTTTACAAAACCCGTAACTTCTAATATTACTTTAGTTGCTAGATGGGTTAGTGTTTTCCAATTTGATAGTAAGACACAAACAATTGTTGATGCAACCGATTTGGCTGGTGATATTGAAATTCCTGCTAAAATTAATGGTATTGAAGTGAAAGCCTTAGGTGAAAGTTTATTTAAAAACAATAAAACAATTACAAGTGTAATTATCCCTGAAGGTATTGAAAATATTGCTTTTAGCGCTTTTGAGGGTTGTAGCAAATTAAAAACGGTCACTTTCCTTGGTACGGATAATAGCGAACCTTTAACTTTTGGAATTAATGTCTTTAAAGATTGTACTTCTTTAAATAGTATTAGTTTACCAGCTAATGCAACTGCTATTGCAACTTCAATGTTTGAAGGATGTACATCTTTAATTCAATTACCAATTGATGGTGCTCTTGATCATATAGGTACATCAGCATTTAAAAATTGTATTCAACTTGCGGCAATCAGTTTACCAGAAGGAGTTAAATCAATTGAATCAAATGCTTTTGAAAATTGCCAATCATTAGTTGCCATATCATTTCCATCAACATTAACGAAAATTAGTGAGGAAGCATTTAAAAATTGTAATCAAATTGTTTCATTATATATTCCTCAAGGTGTAACTAATATTAATTTAAACGCATTCTTAGGATGTGAAAAATTGGTTTCAATTAATGTTAGTGCTGATAATAAAAATTATGCAAGTGTTAATGGTGCATTATATAATAAAACTTTAACAACATTGTATCTTGTACCAGATAAAAATTTAACAACTTTTGAAATAAAAAATACGGTTACAACAATTCAGGCCAATGCTTTAGCAAATTTAATGAAGCTTGAAAGTATCACTGTTGAAGATGGTTCAACAAAATATCAAGTACACAATAATGTTTTATATTCAACCACACTAACTAGTGGCAAAACGACAACTAAACTTGAATTTATTCCTGCAAGATATTCACAAGCGGTAACATTACTTGCTAATACAAAAGATTTTGCTGCAAATGTATTTGCTAATTGTCCAAATATAACTGAAATTATAATTGAAGATGGTAATGAATTTTTCTTTGAAATTGATCATTTAATTTATCGTAAGGCAAGTGCAACCTCAACATATTATACTTTAGTTGTTGCTAATCGCAATTTTAGTGGAGTAGCTACAATTTTAAAAGACACAATAGGAACTTTGTCTTCAATTGATGCAAATGCTTTTGCTGATACTAAATTATCAGGCATTCGTTTTACAACATCAGCACATATTACATATGTAAGTGATAATTTATTTGATAAAGTGCCTGAAGGATTTAAAGTTTATGTTCCAAATGGTCAAACTAATAATTTTGTTGGTATATATAATACAAAATGGAGTGCTGAATTTAAAGCCTTAGTTTCAACTATGATTGTTGAAGATGAAGCAGAATAAGTTTGGATAATTAAAAACCTACTAGATTTCTAGTAGGTTTTTTGCTAGGAAAAAATTGTTTAAATTATATATAATTATATCTTAAATTTTGACAGTATTCTGTTTATTTTTTTATATTGTAACAAAAAAATAATTCAAATAAGATCCAATGAAAGATAAAATAATCTTAACTTACTTCAAGAGTGCAAACGCTTGCAAAAAAAATTTTCAAATGATATAATTAAATATCTTTTTAAGAAAGGAAGAGGAGAAATGTTAAAGTTAAGAAAAAAATTATTTTTAATTTTATCAATGGTTGGTGTAATTCTTTGTTTGGTATCTTGTATTCCAGATGGATATATCAAATTAAAATTTGATGAAGAATTATACACAATTAAAGTAGGTGAAAAGTTAGATGTAATGCCTACGATTGTCAAGGATTCACATGAAAGTAATTATGAATTAGTATACGAATCATCTGAACAAACCATTGCAACCTATATTGATGGAATAGTAACAGGTTTAAAAGAAGGTACAACAAAATTAAAAGTTTTTGTTAAAAACAACCCTTCTGTTTATGCAACTACAACAATTAATGTTGTCTATACAGAAACATTAGATGTGAAATTTGATGTGAAAGATAGTATGTTAAAAGGACAGACATACAAGATTTCTTATGTTCCTCAAGAAGGTTGTGTTGATCCAATTATAACATATAAATCAAATGATGATAAAATTTTAACAGTTGATAATGATGGCAATGTTTTAGCAGTATCTAAAGGTACTACACAAATTATTGCGAGAGTTACATCAAGTGTTGATGGTATACAATATCGTGAATATATTTTTGATGTTACAGTTTTAGAAGAAATATATGAAATAGAATATGTATTAGATGGAGGGATTAACCATCCTAATAATCCAACATCATATGCTGATTCTGATTTACCAATTATTTTAAATAGTCCATCTAAAGCAGGTTATACTTTTGATGGTTGGTATTTAGATGCTGCATTTACTAGTGATAAAATAATAGAACTTAATACATCAATGAGTGGTAAGGTTACTCTTTATGCAAAATGGACGGCCACTAAATATGCTATTTATTACCAACTTGATGGTGGTATTAATAATCCTAATAATCCCCAAGGTTATGATATTTTGACATTACCAGTTGAATTATTAGAACCAACAAAAGAAGATTATCAATTTTTAGGTTGGTATCTAAATGATCAATTGATAGATAAATTAGATGTTGGTTTAGAAGGCGATGTTACCCTTTTTGCAAAATGGGAACAAATTGCATATTTAATTACTTTTGAATTAGAAGGCGGTGTATGTGATAATTTACCAACTAAGTATTTAATTAATGAAATAACATTACTACCAATTCCAACAAAAGAAGGATACAAATTCTTAGGTTGGTATCTAAAAGATGAATTAATTGAACAAATTAATGGTGAGCAAAGAGGCGATATTACACTTGTTGCTAAATGGGAACAAGAACAAATAATCGAAAAAGATTTAATTGTTGATCCAAATGATGAAAATGCATATGCAACAATTGAAGAAGCATTAGATGTTGCCAAAGATGGTGATACTATTTTAGTAGTAGCAGGTACTTATCAAGGCTTTACGATTAATAAATCAGTAACCATCAATGGTGCTAATTGGGGAATTAATCCAGTTAAAGATACTAGAAATGCAGAAACAATCTTTACTAGCGATATTTTAATTTATTCAAATAATGTTGTTATTGATGGAATTGCTTTAACTGAAAAAGGACGTATTGTTGGCTCAACTAGTGGTGTTAGCAATATTAAACTTTCAAATATTTATTGTTATGAATCAACAGTGAACCCTACCGCTCAAGATAGTTCAACTGCACCTATTCATTTTGTTCCACAAACAAATGATGCTCATGCTATCTTTGAAGATTTAGAATTGATAAATCTTAAATATGAAAAATCTACGGGAAGACCAATGATTTTTTACGGTATGCAAATTGTGAATTTAACTATTAAAGGTTGTTCATTTGTTGGTAATAGTGCTAATTATAATGATGGAATTAAAATTGATAGTACAGCTTCGTTTGGTGTAAAGGGAAATGTTTCTATTATTAATAATCACTTTGAAAATTATTCTCAATATACAATTTGGATTAGATCTTATGGTGAAGGAACATATGAAATCAAAAATAATACTTTTAAAAATTGTGGTCAAACAGCAGGAAGTCATGCTGCGACAACTTTTGTAAAATATAGTGGATCTCAAACAGGAACTGCTAAAATTGAGTTCCAATATAATAAGGTAGATAATTCATATATGCTGTTTAGATTAGATGCAACAGCTGATATGGGTGAGAATACTCATGATGTTCACGTAAATTATAATAAATTATTGAATTCTTTAGCCACATATTATATTAAAAATGCTTATACTTTTAATATTGATGGTGCTAATAATTACTATGATTCTACACCAGTAGCAAGCAAATTTATGGGCGTTGATGGTTGGGATACTTATTATGAAAATGAAACAGATGTTCCTGAATATGTTGATGAAAATGCTGATCTTTGGGAAATTGAATATATTTTAAATGGCGGAACTCTGCCTGCTAATGCGCCAACTAAATATGATAGCGAAGTTGGTTTAACAAGACTTCCAGTACCAACAAATGGTAATTTAGTTTTTGTTGGTTGGTATTTAAATGATCAAAAAGTTACAACTATTGAAAAAGGAACAACAGGAAATATTGTACTTAGTGCTAAATGGCGTGAAGATGCATTATATGTAGGTGTTGGAGAGGATTGGTATTATCCTACACTTGTAGCAGCTTTGGAAGATGCTAAAGAAGGAAGTAAAATTATTATTTTAGCTGGTGAATATAATGAAAATGTTACCATTTCATTAGCTAATTTAACAATTGTAGGACCAAATGTAGGAGTTAATCCTAATACTTTAGCAAGAGAAGAAGAAGCCATTTTAACCGGTGTTATCACAATTCTTGCAACTGCTAATAATTTAACAATTGATGGATTATCATTTACAAAGGGTGCTAAAATAGTTGGCAGTGAAAATAAAAATTATCATAACTTTAAATTTGTGAATAATTTAGTTTATGATACAAATTCATCGACTACGGATTGGGTTATTAATCGTTATGTTATGAATGGTTTTGTAGAATTTAATTTACCAAGCGGTGGCTCAACAAATAATTTTTATTTTGCTAATAATAGATTTACCAATGTTAGTGATGTAAATTTATTAATAAATAGAGTTGTGAACTTATCAGTAGAAGGCAATGTATTTTTAGACTTTGATCGAGATGGTATTAGATGTGAGGGTGGTTATAATCAAGGTATCATTTCTTTTACAAACAATTATTTTGAACAAAGCGTTAAACACAATGGTTATAATGCAATCTTTATGTATGCTTTATCAGGCCCTAGTGGTTCAAATACTATAGTATATATTTTAAATAATACGTTTAAACAAATAGGTACTGATAATTCTAATGCGGTTCCATATAATGGTGCAATTTCTGCTCATATTTTCCAAGAAAATAAGACAGCTTGGGAAATTGTTGGTAATGTCTTCGATCATTGCTATAATGATATGTGGTTAAGAAATAATGGTGCAAGTACATCAAATTGGAGTTGTAAGATTGATAATAATCAATTTTTAGGACTTCCTACTACTCATTATTTTGGAACATATCAAGGCTCTGATACTGAAACTACAAATCCACATTTAGCAGAGTTTGGTGCAAATTATTATGAAAGCAATGATGGTGAAGTAATTACTGATTTAACTCCTTATGCTAGTTTATTTAAACATTTAAAAACGTCTGGTACTACTTTGTCGAGTAAACCAAATGTTGTAGAAGCGAAACCACTTGAATTCTATGTTATAAACTATGAACTTGATGGTGGTAGTTTAAAGGGAAATTATCCAACTGCTTATAATAGTTTAATTAGTGAATCAATCGTATTACCTATTCCTACAAAATTAAATTATGAATTTTTAGGTTGGAGTCTAAATGGAGATTATGTTACTGAAATTCCAGCAACTTCAAGAGGTGATATTGTGTTAGTAGCAGAATGGAAAGTAGTAGAAGGTGAAATTTATGATGTAACTTATAAATTTAATGGTGGGTATTCAGAAGAATTATTAGTTGCCAATTCTGGTAATGCCCTACATTTAACAATTAATAACTATAATTATAATAATGGTACCTTCTGGGGAGGAAGATATACAGATGATATCTTTATTGGAACAAGTAGTTATGATCCAGGTGCAACTTTTTCTGATAGAATCTATATTGCTAAAAATTTAGAGACTGGTCTATATGAAATCGTTCAAATCATCTCTTCTGGTGCATCTAGTTGGCCAGAAGGAGCTGAATATGTTATTACTATTTCTAACTCTTATAATAATTATTGGGCAAGTATCAATCCAATTACAACTAAATTAGCAGTTGGTCAAATGATAGCTTTTGATAAAGCAATTGAGGATATTACTGCAGATGAACCTGCCATAGTATATTTCTTTAGTGAAGTTCCTGAAAATGATACATTAGTTGTACCTTCAAGATATAGTGATAAACTTATTGTTCCTGGATATTTAGGATATAAATTTTTAGGATGGTATGATAGTGAAGATAACCTATATACTAGTTTAGAAACTCTAAATGGAGATCTTACTTTATATGCAAAATGGGAACAATTAAATCCTGTAACTAATATTAGAGTTGATGAAATTTGTGATGAACTAGAAACTGGTGATACTTTCCAAATTGTGGCAAGTGTAGAACCAAGTGATGCATATTTTAAAGATTTATTCTATGAATCAAGTAATACGGATATTATTACTATATCAAGTACTGGTTTGATAACTGCTATTAATGCTGGAAAAGCAACAATTACAATTTATGATTATTTAAGAAAAGTTACTTATCAACACGAAATCATTGTAAATTCAATTCAATCGGTTGATGTTACTTTTGAAGAATACTATGATGGATCAATTTGTATTGATGATACATTGCAAATTATTGCTACAGCCTATGGAAAAGGTACAGAAAATGCTAAATTTATTTATGAATCAAGCGATGAAAACATTCTAACAGTATCAGAAACAGGACTTGTAACTGCTCTTGCTAATGGTAAAGCAAATGTTTTAGTTACAATTGAGGGAACTAAAATTAATTTATCAGTTTGTATTACAGTAGGAGTATACTCAGAAGATACTGATATAGATAGATTAATTGCTCTTCTTGCTAAAAATAATTTTGCTGTAGTAGAAACTGGCAACATATCTTTGTATAATGATGGTGTTGAAAGAGTATATGTTTCTACATATGGAAGTGTAAATAGATACTTATTTGATGAATTTAAAGTTGATGAAACTTATTATGCAACAAGTGAGGCTAATCCAAATAACCATAAAGAACGTAGAAGCGTAGATACAATTGAGTTTGTTACTGTTCATGATACCGCAACTCTTACAGGTACAGTTGTATCAATTGCTCAAGGTATGTCAAGTGGTGAAACTTCAATCCACTATACAGTAGGTAATGATGCAATTTATGGTGTTGTTCCTGAAAAATATATTGCATATCATGCTGGTGATGGAACATCTGCAAGTTTTACTTGGACTAAAACAAATGTGGTTGCTATTGGAAATATAGCACCTAAATTTGATGTTGTACAAAGTGGTTCTACTTATTATCTATCACTAAATGGAACTGTTACGCAAATTGAAGTGCCAACAATTAATGGTGCTGCCCCTTCTGCTAGTTATTTATCCATTCTTGGCCCAACTTGGAAAGTAGAAGATGGATATTACTATATTGGTGGACCATTATGGTATTCATCTAGTTACAATACAATTGGTTCACGTGGTGGTAATAATAATTCAATTGGTATTGAAATGTGTTCAAATTTATCTGGTGATATTTATGATACGTTCCAAAGAACGGCTCAACTTGTCGCTGACATCTTATTACGAAATGGTTTAGATACAACTAGAGTTAAAATGCATAATACTTGGAGTGGTAAAAATTGTCCACAAACAATGATTTCAGGCTCTTATTGGGATAGTTTTATGGAAATGGTTGAATTACAATATGAAATTCAAAAGAATTATAGTAATGCAAAAATTTCTATTAAGTCAAATAATCCTGATATTATTGATAATACTGGTCGTGTAATAAAAGCACCAGCTATTACTACAACAGTATCTTATGATTTAACAGTTGAATTAAATGGTCAAACTAAAACCATTACTTTACATAGTATTGTTCCTGGTACAACAACTTGGGAACAATGGGATGGAACTTATCCTGCAAGTAGAGTTTGGAATAATGGTATATTTGCAAGATAAAATATAAAATAAACACTCTATTTAATGTTGAGGCATTTAATAGGGTGTTTTATTTATTAAATGTTAGATAATACTATATGCTCTTGACAAGATGTGGCAAAGATGATATAATTATCTTCTAGTAGAAGATAATTAGGAGAAAATGAAAATGAAGTATAAAGAATTATCATATAAATTTATGAATGTTTTTAGAAAAAGAAACCACCTTATTCACAAAGTTAAAGAATTAGATAAAGGTGAAAATGGTATTTTACAAACTTTGTTGATATATGAAGAAATTCATCAAAAAAATTTAACACCAGGTGACCTATGTGAAATTCAACAACTAACAAGTGGTAGAATTGCATCTACGCTTAAAAATTTAGAAAAGAAAGCATATATTAAAAGAATAATTGCTGAAGATGATCGAAGAAAAATTATTATTAAATTAACAGAAAAAGGTAAGATTGTGGCAAAAGGTATCATTGATGATATTGCAATTAGTATTAACAAGATGATTAACAAGTTAGGGGAACACGATTCACAAGAATTTCTTCGCATTCTTAACCGGTTATATGAATAAAAGGATGGTGTAATTCATGGATAATTATTTAGTAATATTAAATAAAGAAACAATGTCTACGATAAGTTACTTTTTCTTTATCATAATAGGATATTTACTTGGTAGCATTATGTTTGGATATTTAATTCCTAAAATATTCAAGCAAGTAGATACTAAAAAAGATAGTAGTGATGGTAATCCCGGAACTGCTAATGCCTTTATTCAAGGTGGTATGATATGTGGGATTTGTACCCTTTTATTAGAATTAAGTAAAGGTTTTATTCCTGTTTATTTGGCCAAAAATAGTGTTTCCCCTAATCATATTTTATTTTCATTTATTATGCTTGCACCAGTTGTAGGACATGCCTATCCAATTTATACAGGTTTTAGAGATGGTGGCAAATGCATTGCGGTCAGTTTCGGTAGTTTATTAGGATTATTTCCATATCTTCAAATGGGACTCTTACTTGCTTTTTGGTTCATTTTTTTCTCACTAATCATTATTGTTAAGCCACATACTTTAAGAATCTTTTTTGCTTATCTCGCTTTTATTATAACAAGTATTTTTATTGTCAAATCATTAATTATTTTCATCGGATGTTTTACTATTGCAATGATTGTTGGCATTAAACATCTTGCATCACTTAGAAATATGGAGGAAACTGAAGTGCGCTTTGCCTTTAGAAAACGTTGATATGAAATTTTTAATATTATCATGTAAAACTGGTGGTGGTCATGATTCTGCTGCTAATGCTTTAAAACTTCAATTTGAAAAGATGGGACATGAGGCTTTTGTTTTTGACTATCTAACGCTTGCAGGAGAAAAGGTAGCAAAAAGAGTTGCTAATGTCTATGTCAATACAGTAAAAACAGTTCCTTATGTTTTTGGTGAAGTGTATAAATTAGGAATGTATGTTAGTAAACATTCAAAAGAATCTCCTGTTTATAAAATAAATAAAAAGATGGCAAAATATTTGATACCATATTTAGAAGAACATCCTTATGATGCAATTATTATGACTCATCTTTTTCCTGCTGAAACTTTAACTTATATGAAAAAAGAAAATATTAAATTACCGCTTTTTATAGGGGTTGCAACCGATTATACTTGTACACCATTTTGGGAAGAAACTGATTGCGATTTCTATGTAATTCCTCATGAATTGTTGATGAGCGATTTTACTAAACGTGGAATGCCAATTGAGAAATTATATCCTTTAGGAATTCCTTTTACTCCTAAAATTTTAAACCAAGTTAACAAAAACGAGGTAAGAGAAAAATTACAATTACAATTAAATAAAAAAATTGTTTTACTACTTGGTGGTAGTATGGGTGCTGGTAAACTTATTAAACTTGTTAAAAATTTTAATAAAAGCAAAGATAAAGATAATCTTCAAATTGTTGTTATATGTGGAAATAATAAAAGAATATATAATAGATTGGTGAAATTATATGGTAAAAATGAAACTTTTGTCATTTTAGGTCATACCGATCAAATGGATTTATATTTGAAAGCCTGTGATATTATTTATACAAAACCAGGAGGACTTACTTCTACTGAGGCTGCAGCATCAAGGTTACCACTTGTTCATACTTTTCCAATTCCAGGATGTGAAACTGCCAATAAAGTTTTTTTCAATCAGCTTGGTATGTCTATTTCGGCTCCAAGTGCAAAAGAATTAACCGAAATAGGGTTAAGGTTACTTAATAGCGAAAAAGATATTGAAAAGATGAAAAAAGCTCAAGAAAAAAATGTTAATCTTGATGCTACTGAAAAAATTGCCAAATTAATTATTGATAAAGTTGAAAAACAAAATTAAATTTTATCTAAAATTTACACTATAGAATCACTATAATGATTTAAAGATAATGTGAAATATCATTTTGATGATTATAAATGCATAGTAACGAATTCAATTGATAGAACGTTAATTAATTTACCATTTAAAAATGACTTGATTGATAAGATTTCATTAATTAAGGAAATGTATAATAAGTTTGTATATGAATGAATTGACATACTTGCAACTTATATTTTTATTGGTGATGAATGATTTTTTATATACATAATCGTCTAATAAATAGTTTAAATGTTCCCTTTATGCTTTTTAAATGCGATAAAGATTTATCTAATGTAGAATACATTGTTTATTATAACTCGCCAATCTATGATGTTGTAAAATTAGGTTAAAAGTGATAATTACTATTATAGTGACAATAGTATATAAGTAAAAGAGAAATAATATAATTTATTGATTATATAAATAAAGTTAACAATAAAAATGATAGAGGAAAATCTTCTATCATTTTTATTATATACTTTTATTTTTTAATAAAAAGTAGTATAATTAACATATATGTAAAGATTGGGGAGTTTACTGTATGACACTAGAAGAAAAAAAATTATACATAGAATTGATTGGACTAAGAGAGAAAATAAAAGATTATACTAGAAGAACAGAAGGAAGGGCTTCCTTTGTTTGTTCAGATGATGCTCTTGAACAAATGGCAATCTTAAAACCTAAAAAGTTAAGTGACTTTGAAGGCATAAGAGGAATAGGAAAAATATTTATAGAAAGTTATGGAGATAAATTTTTAAACATAATTTTGAAATATCAATCTTCTACTGAAAAAGTAACAACAATGAATTCAAGTGTAATTTATACTATGAAAGAACTTGAAAAGAAATTGGTAAGTATCAATAAGCGTAATCGTTTGATATCTTTAAATAATCTTACAAATAGGTATACATTTGATATGTCAGTTTTAGGAGAAGCATTGGTTGATAAAATTGTTTTTACTACTGCCAAAGTTATAATAAGTGATATAGATAAACCAATAAATGGATTGTCTATTGATGAAGAGTATGCTAAATCAAAAAGGATTGTTACTCTATTAAGAGAAACTAATAAAGATCTTCGTGAAAAAGGTCAAAATGATTTATATGTTGGTTATCCGTTTATAATTGGAAGATTACCTGGAGAAAATTTTGATGTACATGCGCCATTAGTCTTATTTCCAGTAGTAGCAGAAAGAACTCCTACTACAATTTCTCTTCAAATGGATGATAGTAGGGATATAGTTTATAATAATACATTATTACTAGCATATTATAAATTTAATAATATAAATGAATCACTAACAAATGATGAAGTAGAAGCAAAAAGTAGAAACGAATTAATTCATAAAGCTTTAAGTTTCTATAGTGAAAAAGGATTAAAAATTAAAGAATGTTATGGTTGTTTAACTAAGTTCAAAGAATATAAAGGCAATGAATTTCCTAAATTTGCTAATGGTGAGTTAAATGTAGAGATAAATGCTATATTAGGTAAATTTCCTATTTGTTCTAGTTCAATCCAAAAAGATTTTGACCAAATGATAAAAGAAAAAAAATGTAATGAACTTGTTGATAATTTATTAGAGGCCACTAATTATGATTTATATGATGATAGTTATTCAGGCGAGGATGATAAAAAATTAAATGATAAAGATTTAGTATTATCAGAAAGAGATATAGTTTATATTAATGAACTAAATAGTTCTCAAGAAGCTGTATTAAACGCAATAGAAAATAGAAATAAAATTGTAGTTCAAGGTCCTCCAGGGACAGGAAAATCACAAACTATAGCAAGCATTATAGCAAATTATATTAATAAAAATAAAACAGTTTTAATGGTATCAGAAAAGAAGACGGCACTTGATGTTGTTTATTCAAGACTTGGTGAATTATCAAAATATACTTTATTAATAGACGATGTTAGTAATAAAAAGTCCTTTTATGATCAACTGTTGAATATGATATATTTAGCCGATAATATTGATATTCAAGATAAAGATTTAGATCAAATTTCAGATAATATAGATTTACAAATAGATAAGTTAGAAATTATTGCGAAAAAATTATATATGCCAAATAATTTTGGTATTGAACAATATAAACTTTATCTATTAAATGATAAATATGATTATAAAAATATTGATGATAGAAAAAAGTATAATTTATTTAAAGAAAATTGGTATAATAAAAATCACTTATTATTTGCAAAATATTCAGAAGTTGAGCATATATCAAAAGAATTTAATAATGCTAATATGTTAAACAAATCTATAGGATATATTAGATTATCAAAAAAATATAAATTTATAAAGAATATGACTGATAAACTTACTACATTTGAAATTGTAGATTTTTCAAATATTTTAAATAATTTAAAAAGTTCAATTGAAGATTGGTCAAAGAAAAAATATATTATAAAAGTTTTTACCAAAGGAAAGATTAAAAAAGAAATCAAAGAAATACTTTCGAAATATTTTACTATTCAAACCAAAGAACTTATAAATTTAATATTTAATGAAATTGATTTAGTAATTGATAGTATAAATTATTATGAAGAATATTGGGAAGATAAATTAATATTTGAAAAACTAAATAGTTTAGAAAAAGAATATATTGAAGTGGTATATAATGTTTCTAGTACATTAGGATGTGACGCATCAATTATTAATAAGGAATTAGTCAATGCTTTAATATTTAGACAAATTGAAATATTTGAAAAAAATAATATGGAAGTTCTATCTAATATTAAAGATTTTGATAACATTATTAGAAATATTTGTGATTGCCTTGAAAGAAAACAAAAAATAACTAAAATAAAACTAGAACATATACTTTTAAATCATATAAAGAAACTCACAAATTCAAAGCGTCAAGGAGAAATTAGACGGGTAATAGAAAGTAAAAGAAAATGGAGTGTGAATAAGTTTATTAAGAAATTTGATTTTGAACTATTCAAAAGTGTCAATATTTGGCTACTTACTCCTGAAGTAGTATCAGAAATATTACCACTTGAAACGGGAATATTTGATTTGGTTATTTTTGATGAAGCATCACAAATGTATGTTGAGAAAGGCATTCCCTCAATTTTAAGAGGTAAAAAGGTTGTAATTGCAGGTGATCATAAACAATTAAGACCATCTAATTTAGGTTTTGGTAGGATTGAAGTTAATTTAGATGAATTAGAAGAAGATGAAGAAATAGAAGCTGCATTAGAAGAAGAAAGTTTACTAGATCTTGCTAGATTTAAATACAGTAATATTGTATTAAATTTTCATTATCGTTCTAAATATGAAGAATTAATTGCTTTTTCAAATTATGCATTCTATAAAGGTAGATTATATGTTGCACCAAATGTGGTAAAACCCAATACACCACCAATTGAAGTACATAAATTAGAGAATGGAATGTGGCAAAATAGATCAAATATAGTTGAAGCCAGATACGTTGTCAATTTATTAAAAAAATTTTTTAAAGAAAGAAAAAATAATGAAACAATTGGGATAATAACATTTAATTCTAATCAAAGAGATTTGATAGATGATTTAATAGATGAAGAATGTGCAATTAATTTGGAATTTAGAACACAAATACTTATTGAACAAGAACGCAAAAAAGATGGTGAAGATATTGGGCTTTTTATTAAAAATATTGAATCTGTGCAAGGAGATGAAAGAGATGTTATTATATTTTCAATTGGATATGCAAGAAATGAAAATGGCAGAGTAATAACTAAATTTGGATGGTTAAATCAAAAAGGAGGAGAAAATCGTTTAAACGTAGCAATTAGTAGAGCAAAAACCAAAATACATATAGTTACTTCTATCATACCAGATGATTTAGTTGTAGAATCAGCTAAAAATGATGGTCCGAGATATTTCAAAAAATATCTTGAATATGCTTATGCAGTGAGTATGGGCAATTCAGAAATGGCTAAACAAATACTATTTTCATTTGGTGATGATAAAAAACCAAGAAATATCATAAACTTTGATAGCGATTTTGAACATCAAGTATATGATGCTTTAGTTGATAGAGGATATATGGTTGATACTCAAATTGGTATTGGTGGTTATAGTATAGATTTGGCTATAAAAAGAGATGGTAGATATATTCTTGGAATAGAATGTGATGGAAAATTATATCATAGTTCAAATTCTGCTAGAGAACGTGATATACATAGACAAAAGTATCTTGAATCTAGAGGTTGGAGAATACATAGAATTTGGAGTCCAAATTGGTGGAATAATCCAAATAAAGAAATCGATAAAATATGTATGATAGTTGATGAATGCTGATAAGTCCATCTATGTTTAAACAATTTTTCTATCTTACATTATTTGTTAGAGATAAAAGTTTCTATATTAGAAAATTTAGTTTTATTTTTGTCTAATTGAATTAACCGATATTGTTTTTAAAAATAGTATTATATTTCGAAAATATTTTTAAATTAACTACAAATTATAAAATAATATGATATAATAAATATGATTTAGTTTACTTCATTATATTTATAGGAGGCTAACTATTAATAATCAAGTAAAACGATAAAATAATTTTTATTGTATAAAAAATGA
>UQBM01000005.1 GCA_900539265.1 uncultured Mollicutes bacterium
AAAGGATTTAATATAAACTTATAAACTATATTATACGTTTATATTATACAAGGAAAAAATGAGAAAAATTAAAGTTGTTCAATATGGATGTGGAAAAATGGCAAAATATATTTTGCGTTATTTACATGAAAAAGGGGCTGAAATTGTAGGTGCAATTGATGTTAATCCTGCAATTATAGGGATGGATGTTGGCGATTTTGCGGAAATTGGGATGAAACTTGGTGTAACTATTCAAAATGATGCGGAAAAAGTTTTGGATGAGTGCGATGCTGATGTAGCAATTGTAACTTTATTTAGTTTTATTCCAGATATTTATAAACATGTAGAGCAATGCGTTGAAAGAGGAATAAATGTTATTACAACTTGTGAAGAAGCAATTTATCCGTGGACTACTTCAGCTGCTTTGACTAATAAAATTGATTTATTGGCAAAAGAAACAGGATGTACTGTAACAGGTTCTGGAATGCAAGATATTTTTTGGATTAATATGGTTGCTCTTGCCTGTGCTGGTTGTCATAACATTACTAAGATTAAAGGTGCTTATAGTTATAACGTTGATGAATATGGTTTAGCACTAGCTAATGCTCATGGATGTGATTTAACGGAAGAAGAATTTGAGCAACAAATTGCACATCCTAGTGAATTTGCAGCATCATATGCTTGGAATGCAAGTGAAGCAATTGCCAACAAATTGGGATTGACAATTAAAAGTATTTCTCAAAAAAATGTTCCCTATATTGCAAAGGAAGATATTTATAGTGAAACTTTAGGAAAAACAATTAAAGCAGGTCGTTGTATTGGAATGTCTTCAGTGGTTACAATTGAAACTCTTCAAGGAATTACAATTGAAGAGGAAACTATAGGAAAAGTATATGGTAAAGATGAAGGCGATATGTGTGATTGGGAAATTACCGGTGAGCCGTATGTTAAATATCGAGTTGACAAACCTGCAACTGTTGAACATACTTGTGCAACTGTAGTTAATCGAATTCCATCATTAATAAATGCAGAAGCAGGTTATGTAACGGCTGATCAATTAGATGAAATAGAATATTTAACTTATCCAATATCATTTTATTTAAAAGATAATGAATAAGAAAACACTCCTATTTAGGAGTGTTTTTATTAGCAAACACCTTGGGAAAGCATAGCACTAGCAACTTTTTTAAAGCCACTAATATTTGCACCAAGTACTGTATTATATTTATTACCATAGTGAGTAGCACAATCTATAACTTCTAAAAAAATATTTTCCATTTGGGTTTTGAGTTTTTCGTCAACCTCTTCAAAACTCCAAGCATAACGCATCGAGTTTTGACTCATCTCAAAACCAGATACCATTACTCCACCAGCATTTGCTGCTTTGGCAGGGCCAAATAAAATATTATGACTTATTAAATAATTGGTAGCCTCTATTGTACATGGCATATTAGCTCCTTCTGAAACAGCGATGACTCCATTTTCAACAAGAACTTTAGCATCATGTAGGTCAAGTTCATTTTGAGTTGCACAAGGTAAAGCAATGTCACATTTGATTGTCCAAATATCTTTAGGAGATGGTTCAAAGATAGTGCTATTGTCATAATGAATATATTCACTAATTCTAGCTCGTTTTACTTCTTTTAAATTTTTTAAAATTTCAAAATTTAGACCTTTCTCATTATAAATATAACCACTAGAATCACTCATTGCAATAACAGTTGCACCTAGTTCTTGGGCTTTTTGCATAGCATATAAAGCTACATTACCAGAACCAGAAATAATAACCTTTTTATTTGCAAATGATGTATTATTCATTACCTTTAACATTTTGTTAGTATAATAGCATAGACCATAACCAGTAGCTTCAGTTCTACCTAAACTTCCACCATAGCTCAAACCTTTTCCTGTTAAAACGCCTGTGAATTCATTTTTCAATCTTTTATATTGACCAAACATATAACCAATTTCTCTAGCACCAGTTCCAATATCACCAGCTGGGACATCAGTATTAGGACCAATATGACGATATAATTCATTCATGAAACTCTGACAGAAATGCATAATTTCGGTATCACTTTTTCCTTTAGGATCAAAATCACTTCCACCTTTACCTCCACCCATTGGAAGACCAGTAAGAGCATTTTTAAGGGTTTGTTCAAAACCTAAGAATTTAATAATACTTTGATTAACGGTCGGATGTAATCTAATTCCCCCTTTATAAGGACCAATTGCCGAGGAAAATTCAACTCTAAATCCTCTATTTACATGAACTAAACCTTTATCGTCTATCCATGGTACACGAAAGGTAATTATTCTCTCTGCTTCTACAAAGCGTTCTATAATTCCATTTTTTTCAATTGCATCATTTTCATTAACAAATGGCTCAATTGAATCAAGTACTTCATATACAGCTTGTAAAAATTCTGGTTCATTTGCATTTTTAACCTTAACCTTTTCATATATTTCACATAAATATTTATTTGTCATTTTATTCCTCCTTGCATAAATTATCTATTTTTAAATATTATATCATAAAAGACAAGCAATTGTGAAATAATATGCTAATTTTTTGTCTTTAAAATAAAAACAAATGTCTTGATAATGAAAACAAAATATGATATAATGTAACAAAATTGAGGTGAAGTATGTATACTAGTACAAGAAAAAAATTGAAAATTAATGCTAGTGAGGCTATTATTAGAGGTATCAGTGAAGATGGTGGTCTTTTCATTTTTTGTCAGCTACCCCCTTTTTTATTTAATAAAAATTTTAGTTTGTTATCTTATCAAGAAATGGCTGAAAAAATTTTAACCTTTTTTTTAAATGATTTTACAAATGAAGAGATTAAACAAGTAATTGAAAAAACTTATACATCATCTAATTTTGAGAGCAAAATTATTGAAATAAAAAACTTGAAAGATTTTAGTTTTTTAGAATTATATCATGGTCCAACGCTCTCTTTTAAAGATATGGCTTTAACAATGTTACCTAATTTAATAGAAATAGCTAAAGCAAAACACAATGATTATTTAAAAACCCTTATTTTAACTGCCACTTCTGGAGATACTGGTGGTGCAGCGCTAGCTAGTTTTGGTAAAGATGATAAAAATAAGATTATTGTTTTATATCCAATAAATGGAATAAGTCATTTTCAAGAAAAACAAATGCATTTTTATACAAATCAAAGAGCAAAGCTTATAGGTATTAATGGTAATTTTGATGATTGCCAAAATATAGTTAAAAAAGTTTTTACAAATGTTTATGATTTAAAAAATATTGAACTTTCTTCAGCAAATTCAATAAATATAGGTAGATTGATTCCCCAAATTATTTATTACTTTTATGCTTATTTTAAAATGGTAAATCGTAATGAAATACTATACGGAGAAAAAATAAATGTAGTAGTACCAACAGGAAACTTTGGTAATATTTTAGCTTGCTATATAGCCAAAAAAATGGGTTTATTTATTAATAAGATTATTTGTGCTAGCAATGAGAATAATGTTTTAACAGATTTTTTTAATACTAAAATATACAATTGTAATCGTCCTTTTTATTCAACAAATTCACCCGCAATGGATATTTTAATATCATCGAATTTAGAAAGATTATTATTTATTATTACAGATGGAAATTATAAAGTTATTAATAAATTAATGAAAGATTTGCAAGTTCAAAAAAGTTTTTATTTACCAAAGCAGTATCATTCTCAAATAAATGATTTTGTAGCATTTTCAATTAATAATGAAGAAACTCTTTTTTATATAAAGGATTGCTTTGAAAAGTATAATTATTTAATTGATCCTCATACGGCTGTGGCATATGGTGCTTATTTAAATTTGAAAAATAAATTAAAAGGAAAAACGTTAATTATAAGTACTGCTAGTCCTTTTAAATTTATTGATACAATAAATGAAGTTTTTAAAATTGAAGAAAAAGATTTTTCTTTAGTAGAAAAAATTGCTGAAAAAAGTGGTATTGAAATTCCTAATTTATTAAAGAAAATTTATGCATTTACTTTTCAACAAGAAGTGTGGGATAAAGAAGATGCTGAAGAAAAACTTAGAAAATTAATAGGTGAGTTAGATGAAAATTGTTAGAACTTTTGCGACTTCCGCAAATCTAGGTCCAGGTTTTGATTGCCTTGGTATTTGTTTTAATTTATATAATGAATATGAATTTTTTCCTTCCAATGAATATAAAATAGAAGGTTTTAATAAAAAATTTTCAAATCCTAATGATAATCTTATTATTAAAAGTTATGAAAGAGTTTTTTTATTAAAGAATAAGAAAATTCAATTTTTAACAATTAAACAAAAAATTCAAAATATTCCCTTGTCAAGAGGTCTTGGTAGTAGTGCATCATGTATAGTCGCAGGTATAATAATGGCTAATGAAATTCTTGAAGGTATCTTGTCTAAAAATGAAATTTTCCAAATCGCAAGTATGATTGAAGGACATCCAGACAATGTTGCCCCCTTAATATTTGGTGGTTTCACTTGTAGTTTCAAAGAAGATATTTATCGTTATATTAAACTAGAGGTGGCCAGTAATTTACAATTTTTTTTATTGATTCCTAATTTTGAATTATCTACAACTGTAGCTAGAGCTTCATTACCCAATTGTGTTTTATTAGATGATGTAGTATCTAATTTATCACATGTTATTTTGATGGTAAAAGCTTTAGAAAAGGGTGATTTTGCTTTACTAAAAATAGCAAAAAAAGATCGCATCCATGAACCATATCGGTATTCATTAATTGATTCAAAAAAGGAAATTAGAGAGGTATTAAAAGGTTATGAGGAAATAGTGGCTTTAATTAGCGGAGCTGGACCAAGTATTCTTTTAATTAGTGAACAAGATATTAAAGATAAATTAAATATTAATAATTGGCAATTAGCAAGTGTCGAAATTTCTAACGTAGGAGCATATGTATATGAGAAGTAGTGAATATTTAATTGTTCATAAATCAATTCTTCCCCAATATTTTGAACAAGTTATTATAGTAAGGGAGTTAATAAATAATCAAAAAATTAATATCTGTGAGGCATGTAAAATGCAAAATATTAGTCGTTCCACTTATTATAAATACAAAGATTTTATCTTTAGACCGACGAAGGATAATGGTAATAAGGCTCTTTTTGCTATCAAGACTATTGATGAAAAAGGGATTTTATCTTCTATTTTGCAAGTAATATATGATAATAATGGTAATGTAATTTCGATTAACCAAGAGGCTCCAATTGATAAAAGTGCATATATTACTATTATGATTGATATTGGGGACTTAAAAATTGATATAGAATCTTTACAAAAGTTAATAGCATTATGCTATGGTGTAAAATCAATTGCTATAATGGGGGTAGAATAATGAAAAAAGTAAGAATTGCTATTTTAGGTTATGGGGTTATCGGTAAAGGAGTTTTTAAGATATGTTTGGAAAAAGAGGAAATTGAGGTTATAAAAATATTTGATTACAAGAAAAATTTTGATAAGCAATATGTTAGTCTTTTTACGGATAACTTAGAAGATATTATGAATGACAATAATATTGATATAGTTGTTGAAGTTTTAGGAGGATATGATTTTGCTAAAAAAGCTTGCTTTCTTACTTTAAGTAAACATAAACATTTGGTAACTGCTAATAAAGAAGTAGTTGCAAATGATATCGATCGGTTAACTAAAATGGCAAAAGATAATAGAGTTTCTTTTTGTTATGAAGCAAGTGTGGGTGGAGCAATTCCCATTATAAAGAATTTAAAAGAACTTACTTTAGTCAACAAAATTCATAGAATTATTGGAATTTTAAATGGAACAACTAACTATATTCTTAGTAGAATAAATGAAGGGATGAGTTTTGATGAGGCTTTAAAACTAGCTCAAGAAAAAGGGTTTGCGGAAAAAGATCCTACTGCTGATTTAGAAGGTTATGATATGATGCGAAAAATTGCCATTTTATCAGATATTGCGTGGAATACTAAAATTAATATGAATGATATAAAACATACACCGTTAAACCATATCGACAAGTATAAGATTAAGAAAAATATTAAAAATAATCAAACAATTAAGTATGTGTGTGAAGCTTTTAAAGATAATGATAAAATATTAATTTCCGTAGGATTAAGGACATTTAACAATCAAGAAGTATTATGTAATATTAATGATGAATATAATGGTGTTATAGTTGAGACAATTCCAGCTGATAAGTTTATTTTTATTGGTAAAGGAGCAGGTAGTTTACCAACTGCTTTTGCAATAGTTAGCGATATCTATGATATTATCAATCAAAGAGTATTAGATACTTATGATAATCTCAATACGTATATAATTAATGAGGTGGAATAATGAAAAAATATAATTTAGCAATTGTAGGGGCTACAGGACTTGTAGGGAGGATGTTCTTAAAAATTTTAGATGAATATCATTTTCCTTTTCATAAATTAGTTCTTTACGCTTCAAAGAAAAGTGTTGGGAAGAAAATAATGTTTAAAAATAAAGAATATATTATTAGAGAATTAAATGAAGAATCTTTCGATGATGTTGATATTGCTTTATTTAGTGCTGGTAGTAAAATTTCTAAAGAATACGCTCCCATAGCAATCAAAAAAGGTGCATATGTAATTGATAATTCAAGTGCTTGGCGAATGGATGATAATTGTGCTTTAGTTGTACCGGAAGTTAATATTGATGACATCTTTACAAAAAGTAAAATAATTGCAAATCCCAATTGTTCAACAATTCAAGCGGTTTTACCTCTTAAAATTTTAAATGATTATTTTGGTATTAAAAGAGTGACTTATACAACATATCAAGCTGTAAGTGGTTCTGGTCAAAAAGGAATTGAAGATTTAAAAAGAACTAAAAACAATAATATAAATTTATTTTATCCATATGATATTTCTAAAACTTGTATACCTGAAATTGATGAATTTTTAGACAATGGTTATACAAAAGAGGAAATGAAAATGATAAACGAAACAAGAAAAATCCTACATTTAAAAAATTTACCAATTGTTGCAACTTGTGTTAGAGTTCCTGTTGAAAATTGTCATGGAGTTTCTATGACAATTGAACTTACAAAAAAGTTTGAAATAGAAGAAATAAAAAAAGTTTTAAAAAAACAAGATGGAATTGTAGTTTATGATGATATTCAAAACCATAAATATCCTAATTCAATTATTGCCAATAATCAAGATAAGGTTTATGTTGGGCGGATTAGAAAAGACTTATCAATTGAAAATGGAATTTTACTCTATTGTGTGGCTGATAATATTAGAAAGGGTGCCGCTAGCAATGCAATACAGATTGCAATGGCTTTGATAAAAAAATTATGATAAAGGTAGCAAAATTTGGCGGTTCGAGTTTAGCAAATGGTGAACAATTTAAAAAAATAAAAAACATTATTTTAGAAGATCCATCAAGAAGTATTATTGTTGTATCAGCACCAGGTAAAAAAAATAAAGATGATCATAAGATAACTGATTTACTCTATTTAATTTATGCTCATTTAAAATATGGAGTAGATGCTAAAAATATTTTTGATATTGTTAAAAGCCGATATTTAGAAATAAAAAAAACATTATCTTTGAAAATTGATCTTGAAAAGGAATTTACTTTATTAGAAGTAGGACTAAAACAAAAGATAAGCGAGGAATTTCTAGTTAGTAGGGGAGAATATTTTTGTGCTAAATTATTGGCAGAATACTTGGGTTATGATTTTGTTGATGCAAAAAATTTAATTTATTTTAATTATGATGGAAAACTAGATGAACAAAGAACAAAAGATGCATTAGTAAATCAATTGATAAAAACTAAAAAAATTGTTATACCTGGATTTTATGGTTGTTATCCAGATGGTAATATTCATCTTTTCTCAAGAGGAGGTTCGGATGTTACGGGTGCGGTGGTAGCAAAAGCTCTTTCAGTCGATATTTATGAAAATTGGACAGATGTTTCTGGCTTTTTAGTAACAGATCCTAAAATTGTCCATAATCCTAAAAAGATAAAGGAGATTTCTTATGAGGAATTACGTGAATTATCATATATGGGAGCAAATGTATTACATGAAGAGACCATTTTTCCTGTACAAGAACTAGATATTCCTATTAATATTAAAAATACGAATCACCCTGAAGAAGAAGGTACAATAATTTCTTCTAAATGCCGAGATTCTTCACAAATTATTACAGGCATTACTGGTAAAAAATCTTATGAGTCAATAACGATAATCAAAAAACCAAAAGTTCAAAAAATAAAAGTAATCAGAGATGTTTTATCAGTTTTAGATAAATATAACATCAATGTTGAACATATTCCATCAAGTATTGATAGTTTTAGTTTAATTATTGAAGCAAATTATCTTGTTGAAAAAATTTATGAAGTGCTTGCAGAGATAAAAAAAATCGATGATGTCCAAGATGTAATAATTGATAGAGATATAGCACTTATTGCAATAGTAGGAAGAAATATGGCAACTAAACCTGGTATTAGTGCTAAAATTTTTTCTATTTTTGGGCAAAATGATATTAATATTAAGGTAATTGCTCAAGCATCACAAGAACTTAGTATTATTGTTGGGGTTACTAATAATCAATTTGAAAAAGCGATTAGGGCGATTTATGATTATCTTGTTTTACAATAAAAGGTTAAGATAAAAATAGTTAATAAAGTATAGTTATATTATAAATTGTTATACTAAAATTGTCTTATAAACTTATGCTAAATTTTAATATAAGAAGAAAGGAGTTTAAGTGAAGAAATTTTTTCAATTTTCTTTATTAATACTTTTAGGTATTGTGATGATGAGTTGTAAAAAAAGGGAGACTGTTGAATTAAAAGCCATCAGATTTAAAGATAATGATAATTTTTCTACATTAAGTCAAGTAAATTATCCTTCTTTAAACTATGATATAAATACTGTTGATAGTAATTTAATTGATGAAATAAACAATTTTTCGAAAAAATTAATAAGAAAGATGTTTCATAATCAAGACAATCATCTTTTTGCTCCCCTTAGTCTTTATATGGCACTGGCTATGCTTGCAGAGGGGACAACCTCAACGACAAGTGCTGAGTTAGAAAATTTGTTAGGGCAAAAAAAAGAAAAATTAACACAACAACTTAAAATTATTTATGAAAATAATTATTACTCCAATCAAAAAGGGCGCCTTTATTTAGCTAATTCGCTGTGGCTTAAAAAAGGTTTAAAAATTAATTCAGAATATATAAGGATTTTAAAGGATAATTTTTATGCTCAAAGTTATGAAATTGATTTTACAAAAAGCAAAGAAAAAGATAAAATTATCAAGTGGATTAATCATTATACAGAGGATTTATTAAAATTAGATAAAAATAATTATCAAATAGAAGATCATCTTGCCATATTACTATTAAATACAATTTATTTTGATAATAAATGGTTAATAGCATATGATAATGAAAAAACGATTAAGGATTCGTTTAATCTTGATAAGGATAATGTTAAAATGGTGGAGTATATGAATCATCAAATATCAACTCTTTACAAAAAAACGAGTGAATATGTAGTAGTTGTTGATTATTTTGAGAATAATAATACAATCACTTATATTATGCCAACAATTAGTTTTAATAAACTATTTTCGAAAGATTTTACAAGTTTTACTAACGATTTGGAAATGGCAGAGGTTAATCTTTTTGTTCCTAAATTTGATTATACTAAGGAATATAATTTAAATGATACATTAAAAAGTTTAGGAGTAAGAAACATTTTTGAAAAAAATAGTTTAAATAAAATTGGTGAAGATTTATATGTAAATTATGTGAAACAAAATGTTGGTATTAGATTAAATGAAAGTGGCGTAAAGGCTGCAGCCGTAACTTCAATTGGTATAATGAAGTCATCACTAGTGGTAGAACCTATAACCATTAAACTTAATCATCCTTTTTTATATATGATAAAAGATGCGAATAATGTTTTATTATTTATTGGAATTTTAAATAATCCGGATGCTTAAAACGCTTCAACTTGAAGCGTTTTCATTTGCAAATAGGTTCTAAAATTTAAAAAAAATGATATAATAGTTTCGTATCAAACTATTTGAGATAGAACTATTTTGGAGGCCTTTATGAAACAAAAGAAATTAGGTGGAGAAATATCATCAATTAAAAATTTATTTAACCGAAATGTAGAAAATAGTGAAGTATTTCGTTATGTTAATATGATAACTAGTACGAATTCCTTTATTCTTGGTTTTTTAGAGCGCCATCAAGATATGGATATTTATCAAAAAAATATTGAAGAAAAGTTTTTGATAACAAAATCCACAACATCAAAAATCTTGAAATTAATGGAACAAAATGGTTTAATATTAAGAGTAGGTGTTGATAATGATGCTAGACTTAAAAAAATAGTTTTAACGGAAAAGGGTCTTGCTATCAATGAATCAGTTCGCTCAACACTAGATGAAGTTGAAAAAAAGGCTTTAGAAGGTTTTGAGCCAAGTGAAATTGCTCAACTTTACTCATATTTTGAACGAATTAAGAATAATTTAAAAAAATAAAAGGAGGAGAATATGTTAAAGACAATTTTAAAGAGCGTAAGAGAGTATAAAAAACCATCCTTTTTGGCTCCACTTTTTGTTGGATTAGAAAGTTTAGTGGAATGTATAATGCCATTTATCGTTGCCCAGTTGATTAATTTTTTACAAAATAAATCTGATGCGAGTGAAGCTTTAGAAAAATCTGATATGAATTATTTAATTATTATTAGTATTGTTTTATTAGTATGCGCAATGCTATCATTACTTTTTGGATATCTTGCGGGAAGATTTTGTGCAAAGGCCTCATGTGGTTTAGCAAGAAATTTAAGACATGATTTATATTATCAAGTACAGAATTTTTCTTTTGAAAATATTGATAAATTTTCATCTTCTAGTTTAGTTACAAGGCTTACAACTGATGTCAATAATGTGCAAATGGCTTATAATATGGGAATTAGAATGGCAATTAGAGTTCCATTAATGATGATATTTTCTAGTATTATGACATTTATGATTAGTGCAAAACTAGCTCTTATATACATTGCTCTATTACCATTTTTGGGTGTTGGTTTATATATTATTGTAAAATTTGCAATGGGTAAATTTAATAAAGTTTTTACCAAATATGATGCTTTAAATTCATCTGTTCAAGAAAATATTAATGGGATTAGAGTAGTAAAGACATATGTTCGTGAAGATTTTGAAAAGAAAAAGTTTGCAAAAGCTTCAGATGATGTATGTGAAAATTTTGTTAGTGCAGAAAAAATAGTAGCATGGAATTCTCCAATTATGCAATTTTCAATGTATACTGCTACGATTTTAGTATGTTTTTTTGCTTCAAGAATGATTATTAATAGTGGTGGTAATAGTTTAGCAGTAGGCGATTTAACAGCATTATTACAATACGGAATTCAAATTTTATCTAGTTTAATGATGCTTTCAATGATTTTTGTTATTATTTCTATGTCACTTCCTAGTATGAGAAGAATAGCAGAAGTATTGAATGAGAAAAGTAGTCTTACAAATCCAGAACATCCAATAATGGAAGTTAAAAATGGTGATGTTGAATTTAAAAATGTTTCATTTAAATACTCAAAAAATGCGGAAAAAGATGCTTTATCTAATATTAATCTAAGCATTAAATCTGGTCAAACAATTGGCATTATTGGTGGAACTGGTTCTTCCAAAACAACTCTTGTTAACTTAATTAGTAGGCTTTATGATGCAACTGAAGGTGAAGTATTAGTAGGAGGAATTAATGTGAAAGATTACGATTTAACAACTCTTCGAAATCAAGTGTCTGTTGTGTTGCAAAAAAATGTTTTATTTAGTGGAACTATTAAAGATAATTTACGATGGGGTGATAAAGAAGCAACTGATGAAGAAATGATACATGCATGTAAACTCGCTTGTGCCGATGATTTTATTCAAACATTTCCTGATAAATATGATACGATGATAGACCAAGGAGGAACAAATGTTTCGGGTGGTCAAAAACAGAGATTGTGTATTGCTAGGGCTTTATTAAAGCATCCCAAAATTTTGATTTTAGATGATTCAACAAGTGCAGTTGATACAAAAACAGATGCAGCTATTAGAAGAGCATTTAAAGAAAATATTCCTAATATAACAAAAATTATTATTTCACAGCGTATTTCTTCTGTTGAAAATGCAGATAAAATTATTGTTTTAGATGATGGAAAAATAACTGGTTTTGATACTCATGAACAATTACTTAAAAATAATGAAATTTATAAAGAAGTATATGAAATTCAAAATAAGATTGGAGGTGCACATTAATGGCAGAATCAAGAAAAATACCACCTCGCGGTCCAATGAGAGGAATGGGGCAACGACCTACAAATATAAAAGGTGTTATGCCTAAGATTTTGAAATTATTATTTAAAAATTATGGTGTTGCTATGGTCATTATCTTAATTTGCTTAGTAGCAGCAGCAGTAGCAGGAATTACAGGACCGATGTTTTTACAACGAATTACGGATGAGGTTATTGAGCCAACTCTAAAAGGTGAAATTAGTATGGATTTGTGGCAATCAAAACTGTTATCTTTGATAATGTTAATGATTTCAATTTATGCGGTATGCTTGATTGCAACAACAATTCAAACTCAAATATTAGCAAGAGTTGGACAAAGATTTTTAAATAAAATTCGTAAACAATTATTTAATAAAATGCAATCTTTACCTATTAGATATTTTGATAGTCATCCACATGGTGAAATTATGAGTTATTATACAAATGATGTTGATGCGATTAGACAATTTGTAACTCAGAGTTTAATTCAATTTATATCAACCTTTTTATCACTTACTTTTACAGTTTGTTTAATGATTCATTATAGTGTTTGGTTAACATTATTAGTATTTATTGGTGCTTCTTTAATGATTTTGGTAACTAAAAAAGTAGGTGGCAATAGTGCAAAATATTTTATTCAAAATCAAAAAACAACTGCTGATGTAGAAGGCTATATTGAAGAAATGATGCATGGCCAAAAAGTTATCAAAGTCTTTTGTTATGAGGATGAATCAAAAGCAAGATTTGATAAATTAAATGATGAATTATGTCTTGCTGCAACAAATGCAAATCATTATGGTAATACTTTAATGCCAATTATGCATAACATTGGTAATATCTTCTTTGTATTGCTTGCAATAATAGGTTGTTTTCTAGCTATAAACAATGTGCCAAATCTTGGAATTTTCTTTAAAAATGATGAAGGAAGACTTGTAATTGCGGGAATGAATACTCTAACAATTGGTATCATTGTTGCCTTTTTGAATATGAGTAGACAATTTTCACAAAGTGTAGGTCAAGTATCACAACAAGTTTCAATGGTTGCAATGGCATTGGCAGGTGCAAAACGAGTTTTTGATTTTCTTGATGAAAAAGAAGAAGAAGATAATGGGTATGTTACACTTGTTTATGCAAATAAAGATAAAGATGGTAATATTACGGAATCACCTATTAGAACGGGTCTTTGGGCATGGAAACATCCTCATTCAGATGGTACAATAACTTATACAGAATTAAAAGGAGATATTGTTTTAAATGAGGTAGATTTTGGTTATGTTCCCGAAAAAATCGTTTTACATGATGTATCAATTTACGCAAAACCAGGTCAAAAAATTGCTTTTGTTGGTGCTACGGGTGCGGGAAAAACAACGATTACTAATTTAATCAATCGGTTCTATGATATTCAAGACGGAAAAATTCGATATGATGGAATTAATATTAATAAAATAAAAAAAGATGATTTGAGAAGATCACTTGGTATTGTTTTGCAAGATACTAATTTGTTTACAGGAACTGTGATGGAAAATATTAGATATGGTAGGCTTGATGCAACCGATGAAGAGGTTTATAAAGCTGCTAAGATAGCAAACGCCTATGATTTTATTACAAGACTACCCGAAGGATTCAATACAATGCTTACAGGTGATGGATCTAATCTCTCGCAAGGTCAAAGACAATTACTATCCATTGCTAGGGCAGCAATTGCAGATGCACCAGTTATGATTTTAGATGAAGCAACCTCATCAATAGATACAAGAACAGAAGCCCTAGTTCAAAGAGGAACTGATCAGTTAATGAAAGGAAGAACGGTTTTTGTAATTGCTCATCGTTTATCAACGGTTCAAAATAGTGATGCAATTATGGTTTTAGACCATGGAAGAATTATTGAAAGAGGCTCACATGAAAGTTTAATTGAACAAAAAGGTACTTATTATCAATTATATACAGGAGCTTTTGAACTAGAATAGGTTATACCAAAAAATAAATATTTTATTGTAATCTATCAATCTTCAGAAAGGAAATAAAGATGAAGAATATAACCCATTTTGAAAAGGTTTCATTTGAACAATTTCAAAAAGATGTATTAAAAAATACGAAAATTAAGAATAAAATAGAAGAAATATATGATAATATTAAATTGCCAAAAAGAGCAACTAGGGGCTCTGCTGGATATGACTTCTTTTTACCCTTTGATATAGTTTTAAAACCTAAAGATTCTATAATTATACCAACTGGTATTAGATGTCAAATGAATGATGAATATGTTTTGCAAATTTTCCCTAGAAGTAGTTTAGGCTTTAAATTTCGCCTTCAACTTGACAATGTCGTTGGTATAATTGATAGTGATTATTATAATGCTTGTAACGAAGGACATATAATGATTAAAATATCCAATTTGTCTTTTGAAGAAAAAAAAGTAGAACTTGTAAGAGGTGAAGCATTTATTCAAGGCATCTTTTTAACATATGGTAAAACGATTGATGATAATACATATGATGTTAGAAAGGGTGGTTTGGGTAGCACTAATAAATAAAATAAAATCTAATAGTAGCACTAAAAGATAACTTAAAATAAAATAGGTTACTATTAGATTTTTTGTTTAGAGATTTATCATTTTTTTAAAAGTTAATTGAAAGAAAAAATGGTAATATTATGTTATAATATTACAAAAAATGATATAAAAAGGTGAAAATTATGAAACGCTTTTCTGCTATAAAGTGGTATATAAAAAAATATTGGTGGAAGTATTTAATTACAATGATTTTATCAGTTGGCATCATTTATTGTGACATAAAAAAACCAGAAATTATTGGTGAGGCAGTTGATTTAATCGGCCTTGGTCAAATTAATGAAAAGACTTTATTTACTTTATTAATTTTTTTAATAGCGATTATTATCATTAAATTTATTATAAGTATTGTTAAAAGTATTTGTCTTGGTAATTTATTCCATCGCTTATTTTACCAAATTAAAATTCGTTTCATGAAAAATATTCTTCTTCAAGATGCAGATTATTTTACTGTCTATCATCCAGGAGACTTAATGACAAGAGCTACATCGGATACTTTTTCAATGGCTAACGTTTCGACGCATTTGATTTTTGGTTTAATTACTGTTATTTTAACGATTATTATGACTGCCATTTCAATGATTAATTTAGACCCATTACTTACTCTATACTCGATTTTGCCACTACCATTTATTTTTATTGTCGTAGTCACAATGCGACCTAAAATTAGTGATAATTGGCGACTTGTGCGTAAAAAAAATTCAATAATGGGAAATCTTGCGATGGAAAGTGTGCAACATGTTAAATTGATTAGAGCATTTGTCAATGAAGAAGAGGATTATCAAAAATTAAAAAATTCAGCTCAAGATTGTTATGATACAGAAAGAAAATCTGTTATGATGCAATCAACATTTGGTCCTACTTTTCGCTTTTTCACGAACATTAGTCAATTAGTTGCTTATGGATATGGGGCTTACCTAATTATTAATCAAGAATTAACGGTTGGTGAATTAATAACCTTTAGTCTTTTACTTGCTCAATTTTCAGGTCCGATGATGCAACTTGGTAATCAAGTGGCACAGTTTACGCAAAGTGCTATTTCATTTGATCGTGTGACAGAGGTTTTGCAAGCTAAACCTGAAATAATTGACCGTAATGAGGCGATAAGTATCAATAATTTTAAAAAAATTGAATTCAATAATTATACTTTTTCTTATCCTAAAACTGATTTAGAAATTTTAAAAGGTCTTAATTTAAATATTATAAGTGGCAAATCTTTAGGAATTGTAGGAAAAACTGGTAGTGGAAAAAGTACACTTATTAGACAACTGTTGAGGCGCTTTCCAGTTATTGATGATAATAGCTTAAAAATAGATGGTTTATCAATTAATGATTATAAAAAATATGATATTCGTAGATTAGTATCATATGTTCCTCAAGAACATTTATTATTTGCCAGAAGTGTAAAAGATAATATTTTGATTGGTAAAATAGATAACTCCAATATTGATTTAAATTATGCTATTAAAATGGCTGATTTTGAAAAAGATTTAGCTTTTTTAGAAGATGGCTTAGATACGATTGTTGGAGAATATGGCGTAACCTTATCTGGTGGGCAAAAGCAAAGACTATCTATTGCAAGAGCTTTAATGAAAGATGCTCCTATTTTAATTCTTGATGATTCACTCAGTGCTGTTGATGGTACTACTGAGGCTAATATTATCAAAAATTTAAAGCAAATTAGAAAGAATAAAACTAACATTATTGTTGCTCATCGTCTAACAGCTGTTGAAGATTGTGATGAAATTATTGTAATGGATGGCGGAAAAATTGTTGAACGAGGAACTCATGAAGAGTTAATGAATAAAAAGGGTTGGTATTTTGAACAATATGTAATTCAAGAAATGGGAGGAAAAGCCCATGCGTAAAAAAATAAGTGAACAAAAAATAAAAAATAAAAAAACTTTTGATAAGTATTATAATTATCCTGCAGAAGTTGTTTTAAAACGGGTATTAAAATATGCTTGGAAAAGTAGAATGCTAATAATTTTATCACTTTTGTTTTTAATTGGATATACTTATTTGGAATTATTACAACCAAAATTAATCAATACAGTTTTAGATGATCATCTACTAGGAGTTCAAACAGTATGGGAAAAAGTTGACGATGGAAGTGTTAGTTATAATGGAAATAAATATGAAAAAGTATCAAAAGAGCACCTTGATCAAAGTTCAGAAGTAATTTCAATTTTATATCTTGATGGAAAGTATTTTGTTTCTAATGGTATGTATAGTAGTAGTAATATAGTTGAATATGATGAAGAAACTAATGAATTAATATTAAATGATGAAACTAGAATCAAGACTAATATTCTTTCTAAAGATGACTTAAAAGAATTTTATCAACCTAGTATTTCGCCTATCATCAAATTATTAATTATTTATGGTTCTTTGACAATAATAATAATTATTTTTAGATATTTTCAACATGTTTTCTTTTTAACGGCATCAATGAGACTTACTCTTGATATTCGAAATGATGCTTTTAGTAAATTGAATAGACTACCAATGAAGTACTTTATTTCAGAACCAAGTGGTAAAGTTGTAACTAAGATTACTAGTGATTCAGAAGGAGTTAGAGGACTTTATCAAGTTATTTTTTCCATCTTAACAGCTGTTATTTCATTAATAATGGTCTATGTTGAATTATTTAAAGTCAATTGGATGTTATCTCTTTTAACTCTTCTTGCAACTCCTTTAATTCTTTTGTGGATGACTGTTTATCGTAAAGTTAATAATAAATATCATCACCGAATTAGAGAAATGAATTCGATAATCAATGCTTCTATGGCACAATATGTTGATGGAATATCAATTATTCAACAATTTAATAAAGAGGAAGCGATGACAACTGAATATGATGAATTATTGATTACTAATTATGGTAATAAAATGAAGGCATTAAAAATTAATTCTATTTTTGGAGGAGAACTTTTATTATTAATTCAAAATGGTTTATTAGCTTTGATTATTTATTATTTTGGTCGTCAATTTTTAAGTGCAGAAGGAGCAATAACAGCAGGTGCTCTATATTTATATGTAACTTACATTACAAAGATTTTTGATCCGATTAGAGAAATCTTTGCTAATTTAAATTCACTTGAGGACTCTTTTGTAGCATCAAGTAGAATTTTTGATTTATTAGACCAAGAAGAAGATAAATATTTAGGTTTTAATGAAAGACCTAATTTCAAAGGTGATATTAAATTTGAAGATGTTAGTTTTGCTTATGATGAAAATAATGTATTAAAACATATAAATATGCATATTAAACCAGGGCAATTTATAGGGCTTGTTGGTCATACTGGTTCTGGTAAATCAACACTTATGATATTGCTTCAAAGATTTTATGATTTAGTTGATGGCAAAATTTTAATTGATGATGTTGATTTTATGAATTATACGAAACAAGAGGTTAGAAGTAACATTGGTTATGTATTACAAGAACCAGCTCTATTTAGTGGTACAATTAAATCAAATATTACTTTTGGCATTGAAGCATCCGATGATGAGGTAGAAAAAGTTCTTGAAATGATTGGAGCTAAAAAATTTGTTAAAGATTATCCTGATGGTATTAATACAAAATTGGAGTATCTTGGCAGTAATTTATCGACTGGAGAAAAACAATTAATATCTTTTGCAAGAATTTTATTAAGAAATCCTGCTATTTTAATATTAGATGAGGCTACTGCTAATATTGATACTGAAACTGAGATTTTAATACAAAATGCTTTGAAGGTTTTGGCTGCTGGTAGAACTACTTTTGTAGTTGCCCATCGACTTTCAACAATTAGATATGCTGATAACATTTATGTATTAGATGATGGTAAAATTGTTGAATCTGGTACTCATGATGAATTATATAATAAAAATGGCAAGTATAGGGCAATGTATGAGGCTCAATATAATAATCAAAAGGAAAAAGTAGCGTAGATGTTATCTACGCTATTATTGTTTTTAAATAAATTGCTAAATATAATACATTATGATAGAATAAAAATAAATTTAATAAATATAATTAAAGGAGAATATAAAATGCATCTATTAAAACATTTTATAACAATTACCAAACATCGCCATAAAGTTATGCGATATTGTTTTAAAGTTGGTCTTTATAAACAAGGTTTAATCCATGATTTATCCAAATATAGTTTTGTTGAATTTTTTAATGGAGCAAAGTATTATAAAGGAACGGGGAGTCCAATTAGTGAGGAGAGAAAAAAATTAGGATTTAGTAGGGCATGGTTACATCATAAAGGACGTAATAAACATCATCCTGAATATTGGTTGGATTTAGATTTAAATGATAAAATCTATAAACCAGTGCCTATGCCTAATAAATATATTTTTGAAAGTTTTTGTGATCATTTGGCTGCATCCAAAGTTTATAATAAAAAAATATTTAAACCACAGATGGTTTGGGATTATTATTATAATAAGGAAAGATTTTATCTTCCTATGCATGATAAAACGAGAGAAAAATTTGAATTTTTATTAAAACTTTACCTTGAAAAAGGTGAAAAGGAAACCTTTAAATATATAAGAAAAGAACTAAAAAAAGAAAAATCCAAGGAGAATCATATATGAATGCTGATATTAATATAAAAAATATTATTTTAGAAACGAATCGTTTATTATTACGTCCCTTTAAAATGAGTGATTTAAATGATTTTTATGAGTATGCAAAGGTTTGGGGTGTTGGTCAAATGGCAGGGTGGCTTCCACATCAGTCAATTGCACAATCACAAAAAATTTTAGAAAAATTTATTGAAGGAAATAAAACTTTTGCAATTGTATATAAAAATAATAATAAAGTAATTGGATCAATTGGAATTGAGGAGTTAAGAAATATAAATGAAGAACAATTTAAAAAAATAAAAGGAAGAGAACTGGGATTTGTTTTATCTAAAGAATATTGGGGTTTGGGAATAATGCCAGAAGCAGTAAAAAAAGTTATTGGCTATTTATTTAATGATTGTAATTTAGATTTCATTACCTGTTCGCATTTTATTGATAACAATCAATCAAAAAGAGTTCAAGAAAAATGTGGTTTTAAATTTTTTAAAAAAGTTATTTTATCAACTCAAATGCAAGAAGATAAAGAGGGAAATTTAAATATTATATATAAAAATGATATTTTAGCTTAAATAAGATAATTATATTAATTGAAAAAAACTTTAAAATATTGTATAATAGATAATAGTTTAAAGATATAAAGGAGTAAAACTATGAAATATTGTAGTAAATGTGGAAAAGAATGTCAAGATAATGCATCATTTTGCGAAAATTGTGGTCAAAAATTAACTTTTCAAAATTCATCATCAATTGAATATAGCGATAAATCAAAATTAGCGTGTGGATTACTTCAGATATTTTTAGGTGGACTCGGAGTTGGACGTTTTTATTCTGGACATATTGGTATTGCGATTGCACAAATTTTAGTAACGATATTTACTTTCGGAATTGGTTCAGTTTGGGGATTGATTGATGGAATTGTTATCCTTTGTAATGACAAGTTTACAGATTCAAAAGGTAAGATTATGAAAGATTAAAACCACAAAGCATTAGAATTCTAATGCTTTTTCTCTTGTTTAAAATAAAGTAATAATGATAATAAAATGTCAGGAGTATATACTATGAGACCGATAGGATTTGAAATTATAAATAATGATGCATATTTAAATGGTTATAAATTAGAAGATTTAGCAAAGAAATACAAAACACCATTATATTTAGTAGATGAATTTAGTGTTAGAGAAGCCATTAGAGATTATCAAAAATATTTTAGAGGTCAAAATTTTAAATCTACAATTGTTTATGCTTCAAAGGCATTTTTAGTACCAAAAATTGCACAAATCATTAATGAGTATAACTTTTATATGGATGCAGTTAGTATTGGGGATTTATATGTAGCTTTGTATGCAAATTTTCCTGCCGATCATTTAGTATTTCATGGTAATAATAAATCAATAGAAGAATTAATTTTTGCAATTGAAAATAAAATAGGATTAATTGTTGTAGATAATTATTATGAATTAAAAAAACTAATGGAATTATGTGAGGAAAGAAAAATAGTTCAAAATATTTTGCTTCGTGTAAATCCAGGTATCGATGCTCATACTCATCAATATATCCAAACTGCAAAATTTACTTCTAAATTTGGTGAAAGTATTTATGATGAAAAGATTATAGATAATATGATGAAAACAATTCATTCGACTAGATTTTTAAATTTATTAGGATTTCACGCCCATATTGGTTCACAAATACATGAAATTGAAGCTTTTAAAATGGAAATTGATAAAATGATAAAATTTCAAGTTGAGATTGCCACTAAATATAATGATTCTTTACCTCTTCTAAATTTAGGTGGAGGATTTGGTATTAAATATGAATATCAAGAAAAAAGTCTATCGATTAAAGATATGATGTCTAACTTAAGTAATAAGTTAGATGAGATGTTGGTGTCCAATAACATTATTAAAGAAGTGATGATTGAACCAGGGCGTTCAATTATAGGGCCAGCAGGTATTACCTTATATGAATGCTCACAAATAAAAAAAACATATGGAGGAAAAAATTATCTATTTGTTAATGGCGGTATGACTGATAATATTAGACCTGCTCTTTATAACGCGGTATACGAATGCGACATCGTGAATAAGATGAACGCCAAAAAAGATATTTTAGTAGATGTTGTAGGAAAGTGTTGCGAATCAGGTGATATTATTCGACATAATGTATTAGTACCAAATATTAATGATGGTGATATTATGGTTGTTTATGCAACAGGAGCATATAATTATTCTATGTCATCAAACTATAATAATTTATTAAAACCGGCTGTTGTTTTGTTAGGAGAAAAACCGATAATCATTAGTCGAAAAGAAAATTTAAATGATTTAACTAGATTATTTAAATAAAATATTAAAAATAATGAAGGATGAAAAATTATGAAACAAAGTAAAAAAGGAATAAAGTATATTGGTTACTTGGTCACAAGATATTTGCCAATGTTAATAATTATAATATTGATGTCAGGTATTGATTCAGCTACTTATACTTATGTTTCAATGTTTATAAAATATATAATATCAGTTTTAGAAAATGATTTAACGTCTGTAAATAATTTGCCACAATTTATAATAAATATTTTTAATCAAGGTGATACCAAGATTGAAATGATAACGTATGCGGCTATTGGACTGTTCTTATTTCAATTTGCCAGAGGTGTTTTTAAATTTTTGATGGGATTTTATCGGCAATTTTTTGGTGAAACACTTTCAAAAAAAATTAGAAAAGATATGTATGCCCATATTCAATCTTTACCATATAGTTATCACAATAATGTTGATACTGGTGATTTAATACAACGTTGTACAACAGATAATGAGACAATTAGAAACTGTTTATGTTCACAACTCCCTGAATTAATATCTATTTTTGTGGTACTTATTACAGCAGTTTTACAAATGATCAGAATCAATCAAATATTAATGTGGGTATCTTTGATTATTGTTCCTCTTGCAGCAATTACATCAATTGTTTTTTGTGTATATGTTGAAAAAAAATTTACAGAAATAGAAAAAGAGGAAGCAAAATTGATGTCTATTATTCAAGAAAATATTGCAGGAGTTAGAGTAGTCAAGGCATTTGCCAATGAATTTTTTGAAAAAGAAAAATTTGAAAAACAAAATGACATTTATTCAACTAAAAATTTGAAATTGAATAAGATTTCGGCCATTTTTTGGGGAGTTAGCGATGCTTCTACGTTAATACAATACTTGATTACAATGACGACTTCAATTTTTTTATTAATTAATAATCCTAGGATTATTTCTGGATCAGACGTTGTTGCTGTAATGATGCTACTTAGTTCATATATATGGCCAGTAAGAAGCCTTGGCAGAATTGTTAGTGATTTAGGAAAATGTAGTGTAGCTGCAGGAAGAATCAAAGAAATCTTAGATGAAAAAAGTGAGTATGAAAATGATGCGACAGGATGTTATGAGGTAGATGGTAATATTGTTTTTGATAATGTAAGTTTTAAATTTGATGATACCGATAGTCATTTACTTCAACATTTGAGTTTTGAAATTAAATCTGGTCAAACGGTTGCTATTATTGGTAAAACTGGATCAGGTAAATCGACCATTGCAAAAATTTTAACGAGATTAATTGATTATAAAGATGGTAGTGTTAAAATAAGCGGAAATGAATTAAAAGATTTTAAAAAAGAATATATTAGAAGTCAAATTGGACTTGTATTACAAGAACCATTTCTTTTTGCTAGAAGCGTTTATGATAATATTAGAATTACGAATAGTAAAGCCTCAAAAGATGAAATCAGAAAAGTTGCTAAAATTGCTTCAATTGAAAAAGATATCTCTAGTTTTGAAAATGGTTATGAAACAATGGTAGGTGAAAAGGGCACTACTTTATCTGGCGGTCAAAAACAAAGATTAGCAATTGCTAGAATGCTACTTAATGATAAACCAATAATAATTTTTGATGACTCATTAAGTGCTGTTGATACCGAAACTGATTTAATGATTAGAAAAGCTTTAAAAGAAAATAGTCATGCAACAACAATTATTATTACTCATCGGATTACTACTGCTAGGCAAGCAGATAAAATAATTGTTTTAGAAAATGGTAAAGCATCTAAAATTGGTACTCATGAAGAGTTAATAAGTGAGGATGGACTTTATAAAAAATTATGGGATATTCAAGGTGATGCAGAAAAAGAATTCTTCGAAATCCTAAATAATAAAGGGGTAGAAGTATGATGTTTAATAAAAAGAAAAAACAAGAAAAGAAAAGCAAACAAAAAAATGAGTTAAAAAAAGATATTATAAAAAATGAAGAAACTGAAGATGATTTTGAAAAAATTGATTTAGGTGTATGGAAAAAGATATTTAAAATATTAATTAAAGATAAAAAAGTAATTATTCAAATGATAATTGCTGTAATACTTCTCGCAGCTAATGATTTAGTATATCCACTTTTAAATAAATATGCATTAGAACATTACTTTAATGAAAACCCAGATTTCTCAACTAAATGGCTATTTATCGCTGCATATGCTTTTATAGCTATTGCTCTTGGTTTAACTGTATGGTGTTTTATTAGGGCTGCTTCAATTGTTGAAGAAAATACAACTATTGAAATTCGTAAACAGGCCTTTGATAAATTGCAAAAATTATCTTTTTCATATTATGATACAACTTCATCTGGTTGGATTATGGCGCGAATGACATCAGATGCTAGAAAACTTGCATCAATTATTTCATGGGGGATTGTCGATTTATTATGGGGATTTATGTTAATGATTGGTATTTTAATTGTAAGCATTGTTATTAATTGGCGACTTTCTTTGATTTTAATTGTATTAGTGCCAGTTTTTCTAATATTGACAATGTATTTTCGAAAAAAGATATTAAAAGAATATCGTAGTGTGAGAAAAATAAATTCTGAAATTACTGCTTCTTTTAATGAGAGTTTTATGGGCTCTAATACAACTAAAACTTTAGTTTTAGAAAGACAAAATGAAGAGGAGTTTGAGAATACAATTACAAGAATGAAAAAACGTTCAATTAGAGCTGCTATTTTTTCCTCTATTTTTTGGCCAACAATTTTAGTGCTTGGATATTTAGGAGTAGCTGTAATTGCAATAGAGGGTGGAAAGCTAGTTCTTAGTGATAATATAAAATTGATAATTACAACGGGGACACTATATTTATTCATTGACTATGCTATGCGCTTTTTTGATCCTGTAATGTCAATTGCTAGAATTATTTCCGATTTTCAACAGGCTCAAGCCTCAGCTGAAAGAGTAATATCGCTTATTGAAACTGAACCAGATGTTAAGGATAGTTTAGAGGTTATTGAAAAATATGGTGATTTATATCATCCTAAAAAAGAAAATTGGGAAGATTTAATTGGGAGTATTGATTTTAATAATGTATCTTTTAAATATAAGGGAACTGATAAACTAGTACTTGAAAATTTCAATTTGCAAATAAAGCCTGGACAAATGATTGCTTTTGTTGGAGAGACGGGTTCAGGGAAATCCACAATAATAAATTTAATTAGTAGATTTTATGAACCAACATCAGGAGAAATATTAATAGATGATAAAGATTATAAACAAAGATCTATTGGTTGGTTACATTCTAATATTGGATATGTATTGCAGACTCCACATTTATTTAGTGGGAATATTTTGGAAAATGTTCGTTATGGACGACTTGATGCAACTGATGAAGAGGTAAAAAGAGCATGTGAAATTGTTAATGCCAATGAGTTTATTGAAAAATTACCTGATGGATATTTAACAGATATTGGTGAAGGTGGTAATAAACTATCAATTGGTCAAAAGCAATTATTATCATTTGCTAGAGCAATTTTATCAAATCCAAAAATATTAATATTAGATGAAGCAACTTCATCAATTGATACAGAAAATGAAAAAATCATTCAAAATGCAATTAAAACAATTTTAAAAAATCGTACTAGTTTAGTTGTAGCTCACCGTCTATCGACGATTGTTGATGCGGATTTGATAATTGTTTTAAAAGAAGGAAAGATTATAGAACAAGGTCAACATTTAGAACTGCTTAGACAAAAAGGCTATTATTTTAATCTTTATAAGAATCAATTTATTCAAGAATTAGAGCAATCTAAAATTGATATTTTATAATTAATTATCTTTTTTGACCATGATGATTTACTAAAATTTGACAGGTTTATCTTTTTTTGATATAATATAATTACAATAAAGTATTATTGAAGGAAGTGAATTTAATGACAAAAGATGAAGCCTTAAAAATTTGGTTACACGAATTCGGTGATGTTGAATATGCGTATGATTTTACTGGTCGTAAAATTAAACGTGAGGATTATTTGGTTGAAAATCAGGTTGGATGGGTTGTATCGTATGTTTTACCACTATCACTAGGTGGAAAACCGAATGAGGGTAACACTATTATTTTAAACCATAATACAGAATATGAAAAAGCTAACAATTATCCAGAATTTGAAGTAGTAGGTGTTCGTTATATCATTTGTCATGATGAAAGTGATGATTTCTATTATATTGAAAAAATTATTGAAGATTAGAAAAAAATAAAAAAGCAATATATGGGATGTATATTGCTTTTTTAGATAAAATATATAAACGATTAATAGAGGAGAAGAAAAAGATTTTAATCCAAAGGATAAATCCTTTACACAAATAGTATTAACCATTTATAAACATTTATACATAAAAAGAGGAAAAAAATTATGAGAATTATTGCAGGGAAATATCGAAGTAGAAAATTATCAACACTTGAAGGATTATCTACAAGACCAACTCTAGATCAAGTTAAAGAAGCTATATTTAATAGTCTTGGAGGTTTTTTAGTAGACTTTAATATTTTAGATGTTTTTGGCGGAAGTGGTGCTTTATCACTTGAATCTATTAGTAGAGGTGCCAAGCATTCTACGATTATTGATTCTAACTTTGCCGCAATTGAGATTATTAAAAAAAATGCTAATAGTTTAGGAGTAGAAGAACAATTAACAATTATTCATGGCCCTTATAATTCAATATTGAAAAATTTAATAAAGGAAAAATATGATTTAGTTTTTTTAGATCCCCCTTTTAGAATGAAAGTAATTGATGAATTATGTATGTTTCTTATTAAAAATGATATGATTGAAATTGGAGGATATATTGTATGTGAATATCCTAAAGAAGATATTGTTCAAAAAGACTATGATGGATATCGAATAAAGTTATGTCGAAGATATGCAAGTAGTGAAATTTTAATTTTAGAAAGGGAAAATTGAAAATGAAAATTGGTGTTTATCCAGGAACTTTTGATCCTGTTACGAATGGACATTTAGATATTATCAAAAGATCTAGCCATTTATTTGATAAATTATATGTACTAGTGGCAAATAATATTAATAAAAATACTCTATTCACAACTGAAGAAAGAGTCTCTTTGTTACAAGAGACTTTAAAAGACTATCAAAATGTAGTGGTTGTAACAAGTAAACTTTTAACAGTAGAATTTGCAAAAAGTGTTAAAGCAGAAGCAATGATTAGAGGATTGCGAATGGTGAGTGATTTTGAATATGAATTACAACTTGCTACTTTAAATAAATGTCTAAATGATGAAATTGAGACAATTTTTATAATGAGTTCTCATGAGTATTCTTTTTTATCTTCTAGTAGTGTAAAAGAGATTGCTAAATTTAATGGTGATGTGAGCAAATTTGTGCCTCTAGTAGTAGAAAAAGCTTTAAAGAAAAAATTAAATTAAAAGTAAAATAACAAGACTAATGATAGAAGATATTATAGCGTGGAAGAAACGTCCATAAAGATATTTTTTAAAACTTAGTTTTGTTTTTTTTATTACGTTAAAAACTTGTAATAAAATAGCTCCTCCGTTAATTGATAAAAGGCTACTGCACAAAAATAATTTTAGATATATATTAATATTATAATCAATTAAATTGTTAATACCAGTAGTCACTTCCAAAAAATCAAGTGAATAGTTTAAAATAGTGTTATTAAACATCATAAATGGCAATTTAAAAATAACAATAATAATCATAGTTACAAGTATTTTTAATAAAATTAATGGTAAATCTTCAATTATATCATTAATAGTATTAAAAATACTATTATTTTTATAATTAACAATATTTGGATTAATTCTTTTTTTTGTTAAATATAAAATTAAAGTAGCTATAATTTGGGCAATAATTAAGATTATTGCTAATTTTTTAGTAAACATTAAAATAATAAATAAAAAAGAAATATGTGAGGAACTATCAATTATGTTGTTAGCTTGTGTCAAAGAAATTTCATTATTTAAATATGCTTTTTTTACTAAAATTGTAGAAGTAGGATTTCCTGTTAAAAAACTAATAGTAAATAATGATAAAGCTTTTTGATTTTCAAAAAGCTTTAATGGTTTAAAAATATTAAAAAATATTTTGCTTATAAAAGGAATAGTGATAATAATACTACTAAATACATACATTGGTACAATTGATACTACTACTTTGTAAAGCCATAGTTCGATTGTATCAATAAAATATTTTTTCCAAGTAAAAGAATGGGTTAGAAAAAAAATGATTTCTAATAAACATAGGATTAAAAAACAAAATTTTATTATTTTTTTAAGCATTTGGAATTAATAAAAGCATCCCTGGCATAATTATATCATTTTGTAAATTATTTAAGTCTTTAATAGTATTCACATTAGTGTTAAATTTATTTGCAATTTTAAATAATGAGTCATTATTTTTCACAATATAAGTTTCAAAATCAGGTTTTTTGTAATCAATACCATAATATTCAGCAATACTTTTTACAACTGCTTCGGCTAATTTTGGCCATTCGTATAGTAATCTATTGGTATCTTCTTCATTATTAGCAAAACCATATTCAATTATCATTGAAGTAGCAGGTTCGGTATTTCTTAGAATAAAGTAAAAATCATTACCATTTTTACCAATTCTTTGATAGACACTTCTTATTGGTAAACCTGCCGCTTGTAGAGAATTACCTATCATATTTGGTAAAGTATTTTTACTTTTTAATGAATAAATTACTTCTCCACCACCAGTACCTGCATTATTAATATGATTTGAGATAAGAATATCTGATACTTTAGCACCTAGATTTGTAACTCGATTGACACGTTCAACAGGATTTAAAGTTTCATCGTCTATTCTTGTTCTTTTAGCGGGTATTCCTAATTCATCAAAACGCATTTTTTGATAATCACTAATTTTTTTGGTCATATCTTTTTCTTTAAAATAGGCATTAGTTCCCCCACCTGGATCCCAACCACCATGACCAGCATCTATTATAACCATTATATCACCAAAATATTTTATGATAAAAAAATTAATAAAATGCCTAAAAAATAATAATTATTTGCAAGTATATTTTGACTGATAGAAAAGATTATTTACTAAATTATATACACAATCTTCAATGCAACATATTTTTTATAAAAGAATCTAGTTGCAATTGATGAATTTGTTAAAAATGTATGTTTTTTCCTACTTTAGTATAATTCTTATAATTTATTCAATAAATAAACTTATATTGTTTTTTCTTTTTTTAAAATTTTTAGAAAGATTCTTTTTTGATAATTTAAGAGAAAATTATAAAAAACAAAAAAGAACCTAGCTTTTAACTAGATTCTTTATCAATATTCAAAAATGACGTCCCAGAAGAGATTTGAACTCCCGACACACGGCTTTTGAATATCTGTTTTACTCATTGTTGGATAATGACTTTCTGCAGATCTTCCATGTTCAGTATCTTTATTCCAAACTTTATATTGCCAAGGTGGATCTGCATAAATTATGGAATATTTTTTATTTGTATTAAAAATGTCTATTTTCATCACCTTAAACCCTTTCTTAATTAATTATTTTTGTTAACATATTTGTCATATTATTGTATAATTGTGTCGATAGAAGATATTATTTAGGCCTTTCCCAAATTATTTAAAAAATATCTTCTATCATTTTTTTATTGACTTTTATTATTATTTTTGATATAATATCAATGTAAGTAAGATAGTCAACATAAAGCGATGTTGCTAATTATTAGCGTACGTTCTCACTTCCTCTTACTTATTTTTTTATTTTTTAGATTTATATTTTTTCTTTTTCTCTACAAGCTTGTCAACATAATCATCATCTTTAGAAGACATTTTATAATTAGTAAATTTATATAGAGTATAATTCCTTTTAGAGGAATTTTCAATTTCTTTTCGCATATACGATTTAGATGATTGACCATATTCAGGATTTTTACTTAATAAATAATTTTTATGTTTTTTTCCTTTTGATTCATCATGAGTTATTCCCAATGAAGCAAAATTATCTTTATCTTCACCCACTATATAATGTGGATGAATTATCCTTTTACCATTAACTCTAGTCTTTTTTCCTCTAAAATGTCTTTGTTTTCTATCTTTATAAAATATTTTAATCACCTCACTTTCTTTATTTATTTGCCTTTTTTCTGTTAATATGGTAAAATATGATTATTAACATAAATTAGGGGAGAAATAATTATGAAAAAAATACTATACATATCATTATTAATAATAACTTTTCTTACATTAACTTCATGTCAAGAAAAATAACACAAAAAACAATATCAAGTAATGATTTCACGTATGCTACAGACCAAGGATTAACAAGTTACATAATAATAATCACACCAAATCAAGATATAAACAATTTATCTATAAATTTTCAATTATTTAACCAAAATAAAGAAATAATTTTTGAAGATACTATTGATAAAACAAATTTAATACAAAATAAAACTTATAGATATGAATTTAAATACGACTTTCTTTCGTCATTAGACGGAAAATCTATTAAATGGAATTATGAAGGATACAAGAGTATTATTACAAGAGAAAATTTATTAGATTGTAATTCAGACGCATCCAAAGTAATATTAATATTAATTTTCATGTTTATAATTCCAGGAATATTATTAAAATTATCAAATGATAAAGAAAAAAAACAAGAAAATCAAAAATTAAAAGAAAAAGTAGCAGAATTAGAAAATATAATTAAAAATAAAGATAACGAATAAATCGATTAACTCGATTTATTTTTTTTATTAAATAATTTTTTTATAAAATTAAATAAAAATATAAAAACTCTAATAAAAGAACCAACAATAATTTTTATCAAAGGCCAAAATAAATAAGTTATTCCTCCAACCAAAGCTAAAGAAACAGCAATTACTATTAACATTCCATAGGGATAATTCCAATTCCATAACTCTTTTATTTTTTCAATAAACCACTCCCAAAAAGTTTTTTCATTCCCCGGATCATCTGGAGATTTATTATAATCATGTTTTAAATCATCATAAGAAAAAACTACTGACTTATAAGTATAAATCCCAGAAGATATTAAAAAATTACTATCATCATCATTTATATATATATTATTAGAAAAATAAGTAACAGTCTCATTTCTAGAAGTAGAAGACCAATCAATCATTTTATCATCATTATAAAACATATAATAATTATCATCAGAGTATAATATTTTAAATTCGTATCTAAAATTATTTATTAAATAATCACCTTTTTGAATGGAATTTTCTTTTTTTGTTATTGAAAAGAAATGATTAAACCAATTACTATTATTAATATTCAAATGAGATACTTTTTCATCTTTATGAACAGACATTTTCATATTAGTTAAAAAAGATTCACTTCTAACAACCCAATCAAAAACTTTAATTACTTTTCTAATTGGTAAATTAAATTCTATATATTCTAAAGTATCAATTGGTAAATTGAAATTAAAATAAATTTCAAAATAAATAAATCCATTATTTAATGCAGAAGTATTTTTTCTCAAATATGTATAAGAACTATTAATTAATTTAGTAACATCATTTACTTTAACTAAATAACAAAGATTATCCCTAAATGATATATAATCATCTTTTAAATTTCCTTTGCTATCAAATAAAAATGAAGGAACTTGAGTTATATTTAATTCAATAGTATATATTTCATCATCTTGTTTATAACCATAATAACCAAATTCAGAATTATAATACATTAATGAATATTCATAAATAAATTTATTAGCAGAAATAGCTTTGATTTTTCCAAAACTATCAGGTAAATCGATATTTGCCACTTCCCAAATCACATCTGAAGAACTAGAATTTGAATAAGAAAATTTATTATTTAATATATAAAAATCATATAATTCATCAATTTTATAAATGATATTTAGCTCTAAAATATTTGTATCAGAACTAATATAACTTGATTGGTAAAAATATCCTGGTATATTTTCTTTTGAAATTAAATAACCAAGTTTTTTTTCTTCAAGTCTTTGTAAAATTTCTAATCTTGAACCGAATTCAGAAACATCTATGTCTTTCCATGTTTCACCTTCTCTTATATATCCAGTATCAATTAAATTTTCATTTTTTGTTACTTGTGGCCTTGTTACCATTTCTTTTTCACTCATTTTATTTCTTCTTTAAATTTAATTTTTTTAATCGACAACATTATTTAAACGGATTAGGCATAATTACTGAATTTGTCTTACGTGGAATGGCTCCTACCGCTTTAGAATTATTATGTTTGTATGCTTTTGCATTATCTGATCTAGCTTTTAAATATCCACGTCTAAAAGCAATTTGAGAATCAGAGATTCGTTTTGGTAAACCATCTTTATTCTTTTTTACTTCTTTAAAATTAGTAATAAGAATTTGATGCTTTAATTCATATGCATATTTTTGTGATTTCTCATATGGATTAAGTAATCTTACTACTTCACCTTTTTTAGTTACAACATCTCTAGCCATATTTTTTTTCTCCTTTCTTTAAAATTTTTAGAAAGGCTCTTTTTATTTTTTTTAGAGGAGATAAAAAATGAAAAAAGAACCTAGCTTAAAAACTAAGTTCTCAAATTTTTTATTATGGCGTCCCAGAAGAGATTCGAACTCCCGACACACGGCTTAGAAGGCCGTTGCTCGTTTCAAATACTACTAAAACTAATAAAGTCATTCCTACTTATCGTATGACAAAAGTATTATATCACAAAATTATTTTATTAGTCAAGAATTTTTAATAAAAAATATTAAAAATAAATAAAAAGCCAATATTTTGGCTTTTTTTAATTCATTAATTGACAATATTTATTATAAATATCATCTTGATCAAGATGAATATATCTTTGTGTAGTAGCAACATTAGTATGGCCCATTATCAATTGAATTTCAAACACTGACATCCCTTTTTTATTCAAATTAGTAGCAAGTCCATGTCTAAGCATGTGCGGATGAAATTCTATAAAATTTAAAGTCTTTTTAATTCGATAAAACAAAGATAATACACCAGAAGAAGTAAGACAAAATAATTTATTTTCTTTAGTTAATTTATTTTTTAAAATATATTCTACGAGTAATTTTAAAGTATTTTTTGTAAAATAAACATAACGACTTTGTTTTGTTTTAGTAATATCAAGATAAATAGAAGAAGTATCAAAATTAATATTTTTAACCTTAATATTTAATACCTCATTAAGTCTTACACCAGTATCAATTAATAACCTTATTAATAATACATTTCTAAAAGCTAATTTATTACTTAATAAATAATTATTTAATTTTTCCATTTCATTTTTTGAAAGAACAGGAAAAGTTTTTTTATCTTCCTTAAGTTTCTTTTGCAAAAAAATTTCATTATCTAAAATATTATTAAATCGATACATCAACTTTAAAGGCTTCAACCTTTTATTAATTGTTGAATTTTTAACACATCTGTTTTTTTGATAATTAATAAAATTAGATAATACATCAAGATTAATTTCTTCACTATCAAATATATCATTATCATTAAAATATTTTATTGAATAATCTAAATGATTTTTATAACAACAATATGTGCCTTTTGCTAAATTTATTTTTACATAATTTAAAAAATTATACTGCATTTTTTGTAAATTCATTAGTGCCCTTTTCCCCCTATAAAATTATACCAAAATTATACATTATTTGTTAATATTTAACAATTAATATATAACTGGTAATATTTACCAGATATTAATCATAGGGATTTATTCCAAATTTTTTTATAAATAATTCTATAACATTTAATATAATTCTTTCATCAATATTATTTTCAATTAACATCTCAATAATTTCTTTTTCTAAGTTTAAAAGATTATATAAAAAGATGTCTAATGCATCATTACTTTTTTGTCTTGCCATATTTTATTCCTCCCAAAACAAAAAGTATTATACCATATTTTTATTTTAATTTTATTCATCTAGTATTTTTTTTCTTTCCTCCATAACTTTGAACATTTTTTCATCTTGAACATTCGTTTCATCTTTGAGAGATAAATCAAATTCATAACGATTAAATTCTTTTTCAAATTTATTCATCATTTTTGCAATTTCATTTATATTCATTTTTTTATTTTGCCTTTCTAATTCATTTATAACTAAATTATAATTGTTTTCTTTCATATCAGAAAACTTATCAGTTATTAAATATTTAATGTATTTGAAAAACTTTTCTTCGCCATAAATCATACAAATTTGTGTTAAAAATAAACTGCATGATTTTTCAAACCAAGCCTTTGATATATCAAATTCACTTCTACCTTTGGGGGCATGAAACAATTTAATTCCATTCACCTCATTTAAGAATTTCAAATATTCTAAATCATCTTCCCATCTAGTTTTTTGTTTATTCTTGCCTGGAATCTTAAACATTAAAATTTCTTTTAGTATGGAAGCTACAATATTAAAATAATCAGAATAATCATTTTCTTCATAACCTAAAATGATTAAAATGACTAATTGTTTGATGCGTTCATGATCACGTAACTGTATTTCCCATCTGGTCCAATCTTTAATTTCTTCTTGTTTTTCTTCTTTCCAGTTTTTAGCATATATTCTAATTAAAACATCAGAAGAATTTCCTAAATAGTAGGTAACTCCATCATAACCATAATCACTATCTGGATTGGGAGTTCCTGTAAGTTTAAATGGATTTTTAAAAGTAGAAATATATGAGCGTTTCTTCACTAATTCATCAACATGTGATAAAGGCATTATGTTTGTATAATTATCAATTGCACTATCAAATCTAGTAAATTTATAGCCAAAATCTAAACAATACTTTAATAAACCATAAAATTTATTATGAGATATCAGCCATTGGCAGCCAACTCCAGTTATATTTAATCCAGTTGATGGACAGCCATTAATTGTTGTTGAGCCATAAAACAAAAGATAGCAACCCTCTTGCAAACAAATTTTATATTTAAAGCCATTTGCTCCAGGTTCTCTCTCAAAAGAAAATAAATTATCATTTTCACGGTTGAAAAATTTCAACAAGTCTTTTATTTTATGTTGTGACTCACTGGTTAATTTAGCATATGTAAAATCATTATCGGCCTCATAACTAAAGCAATTAAAAGTTACTGAAAGCCAATCAAAACAACCAGTTATACCCTCTCTTAAAGAAATTTTTTTATTCATCGTCACCGCAAGTAAATTGCCAAAATCGACCTCATATTCTTTATCATTATTGAACAACTTTTATCACCTCAAATCATTAATGCACTCAGCACCCGGGTGTTACTATACCCTTTTCCCATTTTAGAAGAGAATTTCATGTGTTTCATCATCGTTATCACTTGTCATTTCCGACATTTTATCAGAATGAAACATAAAATGATTTTCCTCTTCTAATAATTTTTTAATAGGTAAATCCAAATTTGATTTACGTTTTTTTATAAGGATAAAAATAGAGGTGAAAATATATAGTATTGTGGTAATCACAATACATAAAGCTATCATAGCTATTGCATTATCTTTGATAAAAAACCAAATATCTTTTAACAAATTAAACATATCCTCACCTCTTTACACTTTTATTCCAAACATCTAATTTTAACTTATCATCAAAAATGGATGTTGTTTCATAAATTGCATTTTCATTAAAATTTTTATAATAATTAGCTATAGCTTTATACTCATGTGTATAAATACTGCCATAACATAATTCTTTTTCAAAGATTAATTTAACATTTTCATAAAGCTCTTTATTTTGTTTTCCAACGTCATCTGGATCAAAATATGACCTTGCATAAACAACTATAAATCCATCGCTTTTGATGATTTTTTCATAATCATCAATTTTCTTTTCTAGCTTTCTTAAAAAGTTTGATTTCTTTTTTAATCGATCTAACTTTTCATCATAATTGTGAAAGAAAAAAACAAATTGATAAGGAAATATCATTAAGTTATATATTAATTTTAACAATTTGATATATCCTATTGAATAATTGATTTCTCTTCTAGAACGAATATTTAAGGATGATGAAATTCCTTTTCTTTCGAGTTTGATTTCATCCATATCATATTGCTTGGTCGTCACTTCATAGACAAGACCTTCATATGCGTTTCTTATCAATGACCTTTGTTCTTTTTTTCCTGAAGTTTTTACTTCTTTATTATTTGAAAAAACATTACCAGAACCAAACTGTTTTTCATCCTCGAATATAACTGTAGCTATATCAAGCTGATAATTTCTTCTTTCTTCAACTTTTAATAGTTCTAAAGAAGATGGATCTAACTGTAAGGCATTCTGACCATTTACACAATCAAAAAAATAAGTTTTTGAAAGAACATATCTTTGTCTAAAATTAAGTATCCAAAATCTTTTTAAATAATCTTGCAACATTTCTTTTTTATTAAAAATGTGAAGATTATCAGTATATAAAGTATTAAAAGAATATGCATCTAATACTTTTTTAAAGGCCAAATTCTCATCAAAATTAGAGTTTTCTAGTGTTTCAATAAAATCCTTTTCTAAAATATTAAAATCGATTTCAGATAAGGATTTTCTAATATTATCCATTTCTTTCATCATTTTCATTTGAATATACTTTATCAAATAATTAGTAATTCCAGCTCCAGTAGTTGTTTTACCTACACCAGGTTTACCAGATAAATTAATCACATACCCAAGTTGTGAACATGTATATGGCATATACTTAGTCACTTTTATTGCGTTAAGTAATCTTATATTTTTTATTGTTAATTTAAGAATAACAATAAAACATACTGCTGCAAAAGCATAAGGAAGAAGCTGAAAAAGAATTTTAAATATGCTATTTATAAGGATCATCTTTTGCACCTCTAATAGCTTTAATTAATAATTGGAGTGGCCATGCAAGTGACATTCCAAATGCAATCAATCCTATGACTATCCATTTAATTATTTTTGCAAGATTACCAAAAAAAGAACTAAATATCAATTTTAATATTTTCATCATAACCACTCCTTTCTTTAAAATTAATCTTTGTCTATTTCATCAACAAAATCTATCTTTGTTTTAGCTAATTCTTCATAATATCGCTTAATTCTCTTTAATGTTTCACTATTAAAGATTTCACATCTTTTCCAATCAGTGTCAATTGTCCAATAAAACAAATCATAATTCTTAAATAATTGATTATTCGATTCTTCACCTTTTGGCAATTTAAATTTAAAATAAGTTTCTTTAGTTTCATCATTATAGCCAAAATAACCTATTTTTAATTCTTCATAATAAAGTTCAATTTCAAAAATAGGTTCATTTTTATAAATTAAAAATTTAATATTATATTCTGATTTACTAGAATTCAATATCACTTTATACAAATACATACATATTGAATAGAATAACTCATTTTTATATTTCGCACTAGATAAAAAAATCTCACTATATAAACATTCTTTTTCTTTTATTTTTTTTATCTTTTCTTCTTCCTTTACTTTTTTATTTTTTAAGTATTGATTTTCAACTTGTATCAAAAAAATGTTTTTAAATTTATCAATTATTTCTTCATTCGATTTTTTTTCAATTGATGAATAATCAACCCTCAATTCATAATCAGAATCAAAATCAATATAATAAGTTCTCCAATCATATTCAAAACATGACCTTAAATTAAAATTATCCAAAGAATAATTATCATTTACAATTCGATATTTCAAAATTGTTTTACCTAGTCTTTCATTAAAGCAATTCATTTCATGTTTTAACAAATCTACTATTTCAGCATATCTCTTTATTTTTTCTTGTAAATTGTCGGTTAACTGACTAATTAATTTGCTTTGTCTGATTTCTTTAACAGTCATTTCAGGAGAATATTTTTCTTTGATTTCTTTTTCTGGAACAGGAAGAAGTTCAACCAATGAAGTAAATGAATAATTTTCATACTCTTCTTTAATATCAAAATAAGAATTTCTTACATCAGTTGTATCTGCATATTTATCAAATACAGCTATAAAGTTCTTAACACTTGTTTCTCTATAACCAAATTTATTTAAAGCAAATTCATAAACTGATGAATAATCTTCTATTTCATATAGTTTTTCTTCTTTAACTCTTTTAAAAAGCCTTCCAATTTGCAAAAAATTTAAAACAGCTTCTTGAGAATATTCTTTAATATCCTTAATTACAGTTTTATAAGTTCTAAAATTTGATAAATTAAAATTTTCCATATATCACCTTACTACCACAAACCCTTTACAACCAATAATAAAATTCTTTTCATCTCTAACTGTTTTATCTACAACAATGCAATCATTTCTTTTTCCTTTTACTGCATGTGCTACAATAGAAGAAACGATATATAATGTATTTTCTGCAGGTTCTGGTAAGCCAATAACCTCACCATAAGTATTAGAGTTTAATGAAACTCCATTAAAATCATCATCTAATACTTGAGTAATCATTTCACATCTAGCATTACCAGATGATTCTATTGTTAAAATTTTATTATCTCTCATCAATACATGAATTGCATGAGGAGTAAGATTTATTAATTTATAATTCATATTTTTTTATTTTGCCTTTCTAAAATATTATAAAATCTTTATCTAATTCAATTATTAAATTATCTTGTTCCAGGAAGAAATTTATAATTTCTTCCCAAAAACAAAATACTAACACAAACAAAGAAACAAAAATTAATATTTTTGCAAATTTTTTCATTCCATCAACTCATTTCTTTTTAAAAGATAATTGTTGATTGATTTAAATTGATGGAATTTACAGATAATCCATCAGAAATATCAAAATGGATCAATTGATAAGTATAACTTAAACTTTCAACTGTTTGAGAATTATACTTATTTTCAAAACTAATAACTAAATCAAACCAATGATTTACTTCTGAAAATGCAGTATAAGCATCATTAGTTAAATTTACGATTATTCCCATGATATCTAGCAAAGTAAAATCGTACAAATCTGAATCATTACATATAAATTCTGTTTGTTTTAAAGTTAAAGATTTTGAAGTCAAAGCAGACTTTAAATCTTCAGATACTACTAGTTTCATTGACATAGTAATAATCGTATTAATGGTTCCTTTTGAAGAATAAGAAGATGCAAAATTATAAAAACCATCATCCCTCATTCCAGCAAAAGAATATCCACTACAATCAATTTCTTTATTTTGTTCATCAACAGTTAATGATACAGCTTCACCATTGATATATCCTTTTACTTCAGAAAGTCCAAAATACTCAATTCTTTTATAGCAATCAATTGAGCATTGTGCAGAAACTTCTGGAGTTAAAACTGAAGTAGCTTTTAAAATAATTTGAGTTTCAAATTGTTTTATATAAGTTAAAGTTACAGATTGTGTATCTGCAGATACTTGCATTGATACATAATCATTTACATTATTTGAATTGGTTGTTTTCCATGACAAAGTCCAATTTAAGGTATTATCAACAACACTAGATGGATTAACAGTTGCTTAAACTGTCACACCACTAATATCATTACTTAATTTTTGCATGGATAACTGAATATGATCATTATTTCTTATATCAGAAATAATTAAATCATTTTCTTTATTTTTATTTGTTGTTTTGTTTAAGTTAAAGCAGACAACTACTGCAACAAATACTAGTAATAAACTTACTAGTAAAAACATACTTTTCTTTTTCATATTTTAAAAACATCCTTTCTTTAAAAATTTTTTATAATTAGATAAATACAATATTGCATTTAATTAATTATTTTTGTTAACATATTTGTCATATTAATGTATAATTGTGTCGATAGAAGATAAATATTAAACCTTTCCCAAACTATATAATTTATCTTCTATCATTTTTTTATTGACTTTTATCAATAATTTTGATATAATTGATTTAGAAAAGGTGTTAAGGCTCCCGAAAGGTTGAGCTTGTCGACCTCCTACAGACTTTTTTAAGTGTGATTGGAGCCTTTTCTTTTTTTATTTTTTATTTTTATTAAAAAAGTTTCTAACTTTTTTCTTATCTTTTTGTGTAAAAGAATAATTACTATATCTGTGTCCAAAACTATTTTTTGATTCTTTTCCTACAAAAGGAACAAAATATGCATCTTTCTTATCTTCTGGATTAGGATTCTTATCCAATTTTATATTAATATATTTTTTATTATCAATTGTAACAATATCATCATGTGTAATTCCTATATAATAAAAATTATCACCTTCTTTATAACAAAGATAAGCAGGATGTCCTTTACCTGGAAAAGTATTTTTTCGCTTAAACTCATCTAATCTTTTATTTTTTATAGATTTTCTTTTTGGATTACTAATAAATATCACCTCACTTTCTTTATTTATTTGCCTTTTTTCTGCTAATATGGTAAAATATGGTTATTAACATAAATTAGGGGAGAAATAATTATGAAAAAAATAACTTTTATAATACCAATAATATTACTTGTTTTATTTCTTGTTTCCTGTGAAACAGTAAACGATATAATGAATGAAATAGAAAATGCAGACGAACAAATACAAAAATTTTTACAAATGTATCAAACTATGTATAATATAATTTTAATTCAATTTGTATTATGGATTATTATTGGAATTTTTAAATTTTGTAAAAATATGGATAGAGATAACAATATTAATACAATAATAAAACAAAACGATGAACTTAATAATAAACTTAATTTATTAATGGTTCAATATGGTATCGATACTGATATCAAGAAAAATAAAGGTGAAAAATTATGATTAAATTTTTAGATATAATAGGTATAAACGATGAACCAATAGTAAAAAGAACAGAACCTTATCAAATTGATTTAAAAACATTAATAATAATAATTAGTGGAATTATAATTACAATTTTACTAACCATTATTTTAATTAAAAAAATAAATAATTCTAAACATAAAGAGTAATTTTACTCTTTTTTTCTTTTTAAAAAAATAATTAATGATTGAAATAATTTTATTAAAATTTTAAATGGAAAAATAATTATATCCAAAAGAACTTTAAATAAACCTGGAAAATAAATAATTATTAAAATAATACATACAGCTAAAAATCCTAATATAATAAACATTCCAATAGGATAATTCCAATTCCACAATACTTTTATTCCGTTAACTATATCTTTAAAAAAAGTAGAACAATTATATTCTGGTTCTTTACCAACTATAGGTTCATCATTGACACCTTCTAAATTTTTTAAAGAAAAAACTACTGATTTATAAGTACAAATAATATTCATTATTTGTAATTCTTGAGTAGGATAAATATCATCATAAAAAGCAAAAGGATTATTAGGATTAACAATATATTTTTGAATATTTGATGATAAATATAATTTATAATCGTATTTTTTTTCTTTACCATTTGTTAAAATTAAATTATAATCACCTTTTTGAATTTCCAAAAAATTCATATCTTCAAAAGAAGTAGTATGAGATACAAATGGTCCATCAGGAAAAACAGGTCTATCAATTTCATTATTTTTTTTCAAAATACAAGTAAGATCATAATAATCTCTTTTACTTGGAATAGTAATTCCTGGAAAAAGTTCATATTCTCGATAAACTGAATAACAAAATTCAATTTCCTCAATTGTATCAAAAATAATATTATTATAATCAAAAAAATTTAAATAAGCGACCATAACATTATATTTTACAGATACACCAGCAACATTTACAACATAATAATTTTCTTTTCTAACCAAATAATGATATATTAACTTATCAGTTATAATTTGCATTCTAACTAAATACCAATATCCACTTTTAAAAGATACATAATCATCTTTTAAATTTCCTTTACTATCAAAAAGAAACTTTGGTACTTGAGTTATATTTAATTCAATAATATATATTTCATCATCTTGAACAAGTCCGAAATATCCAAATTCATTATTATATCTTAATATTGAATATTCATAAATAAATTTATTAGCAGAAATAGCTTTGATTTTTCCAAAACTATCAGGTAATGTCAATTCTGATTTTTCATATATCAAATCATCTGAAGAACTAGAATTAGTATAAGAAAATTTATTATTTAATATATAAAAATCATAAAGTTCATCAATTTTATAAATGATATTTAGCTCTAAAATATTTGTATTAGAACTAATATAACTTGACTGGTAAAAATATCCTGGTATATTTTTTTTTGAAATTAGATAGCCTAATTTCTTTTCTTCAAGTCTTTGTAAAATTTCTAATCTTGAACCAAATTCAGAAACATCTATATCTTTCCAGGTTTCACTCTCTCTGATATATCCAGTATCAACTAAATAACTTTCAAATTCTTTCAAAGATGTGATATAGAAGAAAGGAAAATTATAAGTTCCATCTTCCAACAATCCAGTTCTCAACATAAAATTTTCTTTAGCTTTTTCAATTTCTTCATCTGTTCCATTAAAGAAATAATACATGTATTCGTTATATCCTGAATATTCATAAAAAGCATTTTCTTTTTGTTCTTCATTTAAATCAGTAAATATAAAATCATAAGGAGAGATTAAAAGACCTTTTTCATAAAGTCCATTTTGATATTTACTATTCGGTAATTGATTACCATAAATATCAATTGCCTCATATTCTGTTTGTTGGATTTCTTGCTTAGCCTTCACTGGTGGTCCTATACTTATTAAAGCTAGCAATAGTATCGAAAATACTATTACTAAACTTATTTTCTTTCGCATTTTATCACCTTCTTGTTCTTTTCTTTTTGTTACTAAAAAGTAAAGTAAAAATTCCTACAACAAATAATCCAACTAAACAATAAGCGATAATATCTTCAGTTTTAAGATTTAACTTTTTACATGAAGAAGTATCAATTGGATCATCTGTTGTAAAATCCATGGCATTTAAGACATTTAAATTAATGTCTATTTCCCCATTAATACCATTTGTTGATTGATAATTGATTGTATAATTATAAACACCTGGACCTGCAGTTTCATCAGTTAAATATTTACTACTCGATTCGTTTTTTGCAATAAATCTAGTTGAAAGATTTGTATTTTCAATCAATCCTACTTTTTTTAAATCAGATACTATTTGATTTGTGGAAAGTTTTGAATTAACTGGAAAATATAAATCTTTTCCAAATATATAAGAAGAATTAATGTTTTTAGTTACAACAATTTGAATGATATATTCTTTATCATTCATTTTTAATTTATATTGATAACTACCACTAGTTGAAGCATTACCAATATAATCAACATCCTCAAATTCATAAATAATTGAATGTTTACAATTCACTATATTTTGAGATATTAAATTTTCTATATCTTCAGGAAGTAAATAAGAAGATATATTTTTATAAATAATTGTAGGGCCATAATAGAAATCGTCATGCTCTGTTGTGACAACCACTTCCGCAAAATAATCACTATCACAATCTTGTTTAAGAATATCTCTATAATAACTTTCATATCCAAGTCTTAACTCATCAAGTGTAGTTAATTTAGATATATTGATTTCTTTTAATTTTGGAATTAAAATCAACTTTTCAAAACTACATAAATCACTTTTGTCTATTGTTTCTAGATTCCAATATTCTATATCCCAGCTTGTTGCATTTTGTGTATGAACAAGTTCGTTGTTGTAATAATATTTAATGCCTTTGAAATAAGTATCTATACTTACATATATTTCATTGACATAAAAATTATCTAAATTATCTGTAGATAATGTTATTGTGTCACCTACAGTATAATTAGATTGATTATAGGTAAAAATAGTCGACCACTTTCTATCAAAAGCTACTCCTGGAACATCATAGTCATCAAGTGATGTAATTTGATAATTTGAAGTTTCAACTATATCACTTTTAATTGGGATTTGTGAATTATTAAAAGTACAAATATAAATTACTTGATATTTAATAGTTTCAACTTTTACATAAATCCTACATAGAGTTAAACTATTAATAAAAGATGCTTTGGCACTTTCATAATCATTTAACTCGTATTCATAGCTTGGATCAGAATAGTATCCAATTATTCTTTCATTTGAAGAAAGTGAAAGTGTTTGTTCTATAGAAGTCCATTCTGATAAATTGATTTCTTTTACGACTTCACCATTCACTACATAACTAACAACTTTAGGTTGCCAAGATGCAGGAACCAAAACATAGTTATCATTAGCAAGAATCGTTCCATCAGAACTTGTAATAGTTGCGAGTTTATTTTCTAAATCGGATGTTTTATAAACATCCCAACTCGTTACAAATTCATTATAATGGCCAGTATCTCTGATAGTCCAAAGATCATTTATCTCCGAAAGATATGTATATTCAGTCGTGGAATACTCTAAACTACCCATGTCTGCGTCATTGTTTTGATCATGAGCAAAATAAATACTTTTAGTAGTTTCTTCTGCTACTTCAAAATAAATATACATATTATCTGTATCATCATTGGTTCTTTGGATTTCAGCTTGTGATGATACATATCCACAATAATAAACGCCCATTGACTCAAGCATAGTTGGATTATCTGTCCAACAAAGCCACTCAGAACTTTGTTGGTCATAAACATATATTTTTTTATCTGTTGTTAAGTAGTAAGCAGTCATTATTTTCCCATTATTGCTTAAATCAACTAATGAATTAACAGGATTATCTGAGAAATTATTTATCTCATAACAATTGAAATAAAGCGGAATTCCTATTAATTCAAATTCATTTGTTTCAACAGAAGAACCGATGAAACAATATACATTTATTCTGTTGTCGTTAAAAGGAAGTAAATTACCTTCCTTTTGCCCACAAGTAGAACATGTTTTAGGAGCATATTTAGTTGCTTCTACCCATGTATGACCTAAAGGTTCTCCCTCTGTTTGTCCACAAATAGAACATGTTTTAGCAGTTGTGCATGTAGCATCAATCCAATCATGAGGACAACCGACTGGTTCTTCATAAGTTCCTACAACATAATTTAATTCGCTGATAATATAATCTTTATCATCAGGAATAGTAATTGTAGAAGAAGTATTATTAGAAACTTCTGAAAAGATTCCAAAACCTTCAAAATTTCCTTCAAAAAGTTTCCCATCTTTTCCAATACCTAAAATATAATCTACATTATTACCTTCAAATTTGATTATGTAATGTTGACCGCCACCATCATCAGGAAAAGTAAATGATGGCGTTATATTAATAGTCAAATTTCTAACATTAACTCCAACAGATAAATCTGTTGAAGCATTTATCGATTTTTTATTTGTCACAAATGCTATAGTAAACAACATCGCAATAAATAAAAAAATTCTAAATATTTTTTTCATTTAATCAATTCCTTTCTGAATTTCTTTAATTCTATTTATTAATTTTCCTAATTCTTCTGAAATAGGCATAAAATTTCTATGACAATGAAAATACTTTAAAGTATATTCAATTGGAGTTTTAAATTTATGATGTTGTTTTTCCTCATCTGTTAAAACTCTTTTTTTACGATAAGTTTGTAAGTACAATTTTGCATTGTACTCAATATTATCAAGTGAATTTGCAATAGATATTGCATTGTCACTTCTCAAAACTAAAGTTTCTAATTTTTTTAAATATTCTTTACCCTCAAAAATTAAATTTTTATATAAATTATTTAATTCTAATTTTAATTCCATATTCTTTTACCTCTTAATTTAAAAGCCTATAATTAATTTTTAACTATAGGCTTTTTTTACATCATTTTTTATCGAATATGTTTTTTAGCAAATCGAAAAACAACATATCCTACTACTGCAACTACTACAACCGATAGCAATATCCAACCTGTAGCTTGCATTTCTGGCTTTGCAAAAAAATCATTGATTTTTTCTGCAGCACTTTTTGTATCTGTAGTTTCTGTTAAAGAAACAATAGTTTCTAATAATTTTTCTTTCATTATTTTTCCTTTCTGTCAGTTAACTGACTATTAAATTAATTCTTGATTATCATTTGTAAATTCTAAATCTTCAGATGTAGCTTCTACAAATGTTACTGGAGCGATGTATTTATTTTTAATTAATTTTGAAATTGTATCAAGAGTGATATGATTAAAAAATATACTCTTGACACAATCGTAGCTAATAAATAATTGTAATCTATAATGTCTGGTTCCATCTGCAGGATTAACTCCTGTGATAAACCGACCATACCTAGGTAACTGAATAACAGAGTCAGTGATTTCAGGGTTTTTACCCATTGATAAATAGATGTTAACTAATTCATTTCTAGTCAAACGAACTGAGTTATCATCATTGAGTCTAATAAACTCACTAAATTTATTGACTTTAAAACCATTATAAATTAATTGTGTTTTATCCTTTTCATCTTGAAAAGGATATACTCTCAAAGAGATTGAATCTCTTTGATTATTATTTTTATTGGTGAATTTAGTCACCAATTGAATCAACACTAAAGGAAATTTTTTAATATCCTCTTTAGTTAATTCTTTTCGAGGTATAAAATTATCATCTTTAATAATTGTTATTCCTGCATAACCACTTTCAATTAAATTTTCTTTTTTTGTTACTTGTGGCTTTGTTGCCATTTCTTTTTCACTCATTTTATTTCTCCTTTAAATTTAATTTTTGTATTTTTTAGGATTAAAAAATCTATCTAATTCTTCTAAACTTAAATCATTAGAAGAAAGATTTTTAATCTTTTGATTAAGATTACGATTTTTTTCATAATCCTTATGCCAGTCAGGAACTTTCCTAATTGGTTTTTGTTTTAAAATTCCATAACATTCTTGCCTTTTTTCCTCTAACTTTTTCAAATCATCCCTATCCAAATTATACTTAGCTCTATTCAAATGATAATAATTGATTTGTTTAATTTGCTTTTCTGGATCCTTTGACCAAGGACAAGAATTTAAAATTTTACTTTTAAAATTTTGCCAACTCATAAACTATTTTATTTATCCTTTAAATTTAATTTTTTTTGTTCGACAACATTATTTAAACGGATTAGGCATAATTACTGAATTTGTCTTACGTGGAATGGCTCCTACCGCTTTAGAATTATTATGTTTGTATGCTTTTGCATTATCTGATCTAGCTTTTAAATATCCACGTCTAAAAGCAATTTGAGAATCAGAGATTCGTTTTGGTAAACCATCTTTATTCTTTTTTACTTCTTTAAAATTAGTAATAAGAATTTGATGCTTTAATTCATATGCATACTTCTTTGACTTTTCATAAGGATTAAGTAATCTTACTACTTCACCTTTTTTAGTCACAACATCTCTAGCCATATTTTTTTTTACTCCTTTCTTTAAAAATTTTTAGAAAGGTTCTTTTTAATTTTTTTTAGAGGAGATAAAAAATAAAAAAAAGAACCTAATCATACGATTAAGTTCTTAAAAAACTTTATATGGCGTCCCAGAAGAGATTCGAACTCCCGACACACGGCTTAGAAGGCCGTTGCTCTATCCAACTGAGCTACTGGGACATCCAAAATTACTATACTATTATACACCTTTTTATCAATTTTGTAAAGTTATTTGAATATATAATGATTAAATCCATAATGTTTTTTTGATTAAAGCGTTTACATTACCGAAAATATAAAAAAATATAAATAATTGTTATATAATATAAGATATTTATTTAAAAATGGAGGTACTTATGAAAAAGTTAATGAAAATAATATCTTTATTTACTTTAGTAGTTGTATTAATATTGACAATGACTTCATGTAAAAAAGATAAAAAGGATACTATTAGAATTGCTTCTGTTGGACCAATATCAGGTGATGTCGCAATTTACGGAAATTCTACTAAAAAAGGTATTGAACTTGCAATTGAAGAAATAAATAAAAATGGTGGAATTATGGTTGGTGACAAGCAAATGAAAATTGAATGGATAGGAATGATAGATGATGAGGCATCATCAGATAAGGCTGCTACAGCTTTTAATACTCAATATGCCAAAAATATTGATTTAATGTTAGGGGCTATTACTTCAGGGGCTACCGAAGGACTAGTAGGGCAAGCAATTGGGAAAAAACTATTAGTTATTACACCAACTGGAACTGCTGATTATATTACTATAGGTAAAAATGGTGATGAAAGAGATTTAAGGACTAATATATTTAGAGCTTGTTTTAATGATTCTTATCAAGGCGAAGTTGCTGCAAAATTTATTAGTAATAATTTGAGAAAAACAAAAGTTGCAGTATTGTATAATAATGAAGATTCTTATTCAATGGGGTTATATAATTCATTTAAAAATATGGCTTCTACAAACAATATTGATATCGTATATGAGCAATCATATCAAAATAATATTGTTGAGTTTAAAACACAATGGAATTCAATAAAATCTAGTGGTGCTGAAGTTGTTTTCCTTCCAGAGTATTATGAAAAAGTTGTAACAATTGTTTCTCAAGGCCGTGATTCAGGATATAATGGTACTATTGTAGGTGCAGATGGTTGGGATGGTGTCTTATCTGTTGATGGAGTGGATGAGAATGATTTTACTAATTGTTATTTTAGTAATCATTTTGCAGTAGATTCTAATGAACCTGTTGTAAATAATTTTGTTAATTCTTATAAATCAAAATATAATGAAAATCCAACATCGTTTGCTGCACTTGGATATGATGCCGTATATATTTATAAAAAAGCTGTAGAAGAAGCTAAATCAATTGAATTTGATAAGGTTTTAGAAGTATTAACTAGTAGTAATTTTTATGCTGACGTTGTTACTGGTAGAATTACCTTTTCTGCAAATGGTAATGCGGTAAAGCCAGCTGTTGTGATGACTTTTGAAAATAAAACTTACAAATATTATACAACAGTTGAATAATAAATAGTTTATAGCATAGATTCTTCTATGCTATTTTTAAAATAATTTTAAGGAGAATATTATGTGGAACAATTTATATAGTGGTTTTATAAATGGTCTTGGAATGGGAAGCATTTATGCACTTATCGCAATAGGATATACAATGGTATATGGAATTGCTAGAATGATTAATTTCGCCCATGGTGAATTCATTACAATTGGAGCGTTTGTATCATATGGAACAGCTGCTTTAATTGGTGCTAATCCTATTACAATGGTCATTTGTATAATTGCATCAATGTTAGTTTGTGCAATTGTTTCGGTAATTACTGAAAAATTAGCATATTATCCTTTAAGAAAACGCAATACAAAAAAAATAACTGCTCTGATAACAGCAATAGGGGTTAGTTATATTATATATTCTATTTTTAATATAAAATTTCAAGAGCAAAAAGGATCACCTAAATTTTTAAATCTAACGGATTTTCAGTTGACAATTATAACCATTATAATTACAATAGTAACAGTTTTATTAATAACTTTATTTATTAATAAAACTAAGTTTGGTAAAGCTATGCGCGCAACCTCAGAAAACCCTTCTGCAGCAAAACTTATGGGAATAAATAATGATGCAATGATTTCATTAACCTTTGCAATTGGTGCTGCACTTGCTGGAATTGGAGCCGTGGTATACTGTCTTAGAATCCCTTATTTCAAATTTTCAGTAGGTACTGAGGCAATTGGTTTAATTCCTTTTGTTGCAGCAGTTGTTGGAGGAATTGGTAGTTTACCAGGAGCAGTTATTGGCGGTTTTATAATAGGGATTGTACAACAACTTTCGATGGCTTTTCCAGTTACTTCAACGTGGACGCCAGCTATTGTATATGGATTATTAATTTTGATTTTAATGATTAAACCGACAGGGATTCTTGGTAAAATGGTTGGAGAGAAGGTATAAGATGGAAGCAAAAGTTGAATTTAATAAAAATAGATCAATAAAACCTAATTATAAAAGATATCTTTTAAATACTATTTGCAGTGTTATCTTTATAGTTGTTTTAAGCCTTTTAACCAAAACGTTGTCATTAAAATTAATTATTCCACAAATAATCATTTTTTCTATTGCTGCATTATCTTTAAATATTGTTTGTGGTTGCCTTGGAGAGATGGTATTGGGTCATGGTGGTTTTATGCTTGTTGGTGGTATAGTTGCAAGTTATGTTTCGCAAAAAATATATCAAGTTGTAATGAATGCGAATAATTATACTGCTAGCCAAATGCGTGAAATTTTTTATAATGTTGGTACAGGTCAAGTTCATTTTGCTGGCTATCTTTTGGTAATTTTTGCGGTTATTATAGGAGCTATTTTTACAGGTATTATTGGATATTTAATTGGTCTTGCAGTTCTTGGTAGAATGAAAGGAGACTACCTAGCAATTATAACTTTGGGTATAGGATTAGTATTTGTTTCAATTGCAAATAATTTACAAACTATTGATGGTTTTAAGTATGGTGTAGATGGTCCATCTTATTATACAAGCATTGCGGGAAATACTCCAATTTTTGCAAGTTTTCTAATCATAACTCTTGTTTGTTTTATAATGATTTTTAAATCACGACATGGTAGAGCGATTTTATCGATTAGAGAAGATGAGATCGCAGCTGAGGCATCTGGTATTCCAGTTAAAAAATATAAAATTTTTACTTTTACACTATCGGCTGTTTTTGCTGGATTAGCAGGAGGTTTATATTATCATTTTGCTTCTTTTTTAGGTACATCTCTTTTTTCGCAAGATCGTTCAATTGAATTATTAGTTTTTATTGTTCTTGGAGGTTTAGGTTCTTTTACTGGAACTTTATTATCAACTGCTTTATTAACATTTGTTTCGTATAAATTACTTTTAAACGCACCTGGTGGTTATCAACTTTTTATATATGGTATTATATTAATTGTTGTAATGCTAATAAGACCAGAAGGATTATTAGGAACTAAAGAATTAACTTGGGATACATTACGAAAAATATTCCATAAAAAATCAAAATCTAAAATAATGATAGAAAAGGATGAAAGTAATAATGCAGGACAGTAGAGTTTTAGTAATAAATAATCTTTCAATTGAATTTGGTGGTTTAAAAGCAGTTTCTAACTTTAATATGGAAATTAATAAGAAAGAATTAATAGGACTAATTGGACCAAATGGAGCAGGTAAGACGACAATATTTAATTTAATAACGGGTCTTTATAAGCCAACTTCCGGTACTATTAAATTAATTGATGAAGATATTACAAATCTTGTAACTCATAAGAGGGTTCAAAAAGGTATTGCAAGAACTTTTCAAAATATTCGTTTATTTAAACAATTAACGGTTTTAGAAAATGTTAAAGTAGCATATCACAATAATATGTCATATGGTTTATTTTCTAGCATTTTTAGAACTAAAAAATATTGGACAGAAGAAAATGAAGCACATCAAAAAGCCCAAGAAATATTAGATGTATTAGGACTTTTAGAGTATAAAGATGAACTTGCACAAAACTTACCATATGGAAAACAAAGAAAATTAGAGATTGCTAGGGCACTTGCAACCTTTCCTAAATTACTTTGTCTAGATGAACCTGCTGCAGGGATGAATCCTCATGAAACTGAAGAATTAATGGAAACAATTAAGATAATTCAAGATAAATTTGAAACCACAATTCTATTAATAGAACATGATATGAAGTTTGTTATGGGGATTTGTGACAGAATTTATGTTTTAAATTTTGGTGAATTGATTGCTGAAGGTGTTCCTTTAGAAATTCAAAAAAATCCAGAAGTGATTAAAGCGTATTTAGGAGAATGACAATGTTAAAAATAGAAAATTTATCTGTTTGTTATGGAAATCTTAAGGCAATCGATAAAATAAATTTAGAGGTAAATTTAGGTGAGATTGTGGTTTTAATAGGAGCAAATGGTGCAGGCAAAACAACAACTTTAAAAGCTATCAGTGGTCTTGTGAAAAGTGAATCAGAATCATATGCAAAATTAGACTTATCTATGTTAACTGATAAGAGAACTTTAAATCGCTTTGCTGGCAAAAAGATGACAGATTTATTATTAAAAGTATATGATACTTCAGAAGTGGCATTTCAAAAAATTAGGAGTGAGGAAGATATAACTGCTGAAGTTTTTGGAAAAATAACAAAATGGAATAATTTAAAGATAAAAAAAATACGTAAGAATTATTATAAATTTGTAAGTATTGATTTGTTAAAAGTCAAGCCACATAAAATTTCTAGTTATGGTCTAGCACATGTACCAGAAGGAAGACAAGTTTTTGCTGGCTTAACTGTTCAAGAAAATTTAGAAATGGGTGCTTTTAAAAGGCATTCGAGAAAAAAAATTTTAGAAGATTTAGATAAAATATATGATATTTTTCCAAGACTAAAAGAAAGAAAAAAACAAAAAGCGGGAACACTATCTGGTGGTGAGCAACAAATGTTAGCAATTGCAAGAGCAATGATGGCTAAACCGAAAATTATTTTATTAGATGAACCATCTATGGGTCTTGCTCCAATTATCGTTAAAGAAGTATTTGAAATAATCAAAAAATTAAATAAAAGTGGTATCACAATTGTTTTAGTGGAACAAAATGCAAAATTAGCTTTATCTATTGCTGATAGGGCATATGTGCTTGAAACTGGTAAAATAATTTTAAGTGGAACTGGAGAAGAATTATTAAATAATGAAAACGTTAAAAAAGCTTATTTAGGTTCATAGATAATAGAGCAATTTCTAATATTAATATTAGAAATTGTTTTTATTTTATCAAAATTATTAAAATAATATTTAAAAATTCATCTCATTTAAAGTAAATTAATATTAAAAAAAATTAACTTATGTTAAAATATTATAAAGTATGTTAAAAATTAAATACAGAAAACTGATAAACTAAAGAGGTATTTTATAGATGAATGATATTATATTAGCAATTATTGAATTACTAGGAGGAATGGGAGCTTTTCTTTTAGGTTTTAAAGTTTTATCGGAAAGTATTGAAAAATTAGCTAGTGCTGGGCTAAAACGCTTGTTTAATAAAACTTCAAAGAATCGTTTTATAGGTGTTGGAATAGGTGCTTTAGTTACAGCAATTATTCAAAGTTCTAGTGCGACTACAGTTATGATTGTTGGGTTTGTTAATGCTGGTGTTATGAATCTATTTCAAGCCACAACAATGATTATGGGGGCTAATATTGGAACTACTATTACAGCTCAAATTGTGGCCTTACAAAGTTTTGATATTGTTGCATATGTTGCGATACTTGCTTTTATAGGTATTTTTATGAATATGTTGGGTAAAAAGGATAGGACTAAAACGATTGGTCTATCATTAGCAGGATTAGGACTTGTGTTTATTTCACTTGAAATTATGTCTGGTTCTATGGAGGCAATGAAAGAATCGGATAAAGTAATCAATCTTTTACAAAGTGTTAATAATCCTTTTTTATTAGTTTTAATAGGAGTAGGCATTACAGCAATTGTTCAAAGTTCATCAGCGGTCACGACTATTTTAATTTCAATGGTTGGTGCTGGAATTACAATTGGTAGTGATCCTAATGCTGTTTTATTTGTAGTTTTAGGTACTAACATTGGAACGTGTGTTACTGCTTTAATTTCATCTATTGGTGCTTCTGTCAACGCTAGACGTGCAAGTTTAATTCATTTGTTATTTAATATTTTTGGTAGTATTCTTTTTATTATTATTCTATTAATTTGGAAAGATTTTATGGTTGATACTCTTCAAAAATGGTTTAGTTCACCAACTACTCAAATTGCAATGTTTCACACTTTATTTAATGTAGTATCTACAATTCTTTTCATTGGTTTTGTTAATGTTTTTGTAAAACTTTCAGAGTTAATAATTAAAGATAAAAAAGAAGATAAGAAAACAACTTATCTTGATGAGCGTTTTATTCATACTCCAGGAATAGCTATTAATCAAGCAATTAAAGAAACTGTTTTACTTGGTGAATTCGCTATGAATACTTTAGATCTAGCAATAACAAAATTTATTGAAAAAAGTATACTTTCAGAAGAAGAAATTAAACAAAAAATATCTGATATTGAAATAGTAAATAGAGAAATTATTACCTTTTTAGTTAAGGTATCATCTCAAGATGTAACAATAGAAGATGAAAAAACTATTTCAGCACTTCATCATAGTTTAAATGACTTTATCCGTGAAGCCGAAATTGCGGATAATATGGTAAAATATACTCGTTCAGCTATAAATAATAATATTGAATTTTCAGATTCGGTATATGAATCAATCAAAAAACTTCAAGGAATGTTAAAAGAACAGTTTGCTAATATTAAAAAGATAATGCTATATTCTGATTATAGTTTGATTGGTAAAGTGAAAGATTTAGAAGATGAAATTGATAATATGCGCAGTAGTTTAATAAATGGTCATATTAAACGTTTAGAAGAAGGCACCTGTAAGCCTCAAAGTAGTGGCATTTTTATTAATTTAATATCAAATTTAGAAAGAGCTGGGGATCATTTAGATTATATTGCTGATACGATGGTTAATAGTCTAAAATAGGATAGTTATGAATTATAAAGTTTATTTATTAGAAGATGATGAAAGTATTAGTGAGTTAGTAACGATGGCTTTAGAAATGGCACAAATATCAATAAAGAGTTTTTCTAAAATATCTGATTTTTTATATGCCATTGATAAAGAAACTCCAATAGTTGTTTTATTAGATATTATGTTACCAGATGGAAATGGACTTGATGTATTGACAAAGGTAAAAACTAAATATCCTTATATTCAGTGTATAATGTTAAGTGCTTTAAGTCAAGAATTAGATAAAGTCAAAGGCTTAAATAGTGGTGCTGATGATTATATTACTAAACCATTTAGTACTCTTGAATTGATTGCTAGAGTGAAAGCTGCCTTGAGAAGATGTGTAAATGAAGAGAAAATTTTAGATGATTTAGTTATTAATAAAGATAAAATGGAGGTTACTTATAAGGGGAAGTTATTAGAATTAAATAATAAAGAATATCAATTACTTTTATATTTTGTTGAAAATCCTGATGTTGTTTTATCAAGAGAGCGTTTAATTAATGCAATTTGGGGATATGATTATTTAGGTGAATCGCGAACAATTGATAATCATATTTTAAGACTTCGAAAATTAGGTTTTTCTCAAATTGAAACCATTTTTGGTGTTGGATATAAATTTAAAACAAAATAGGGTAATATAAATGAAAAAAAGAATTTTATTTGTATTTATAATAATTATTTTTACTTCCACATTAATTTTTTCTATCATCTCATCGCGAATTTATTATGAAAAATTTTTAGAAGATGCTAAAAATAATTTATATATTTATATGAATCAATATAGTGAAGAATTTTCTTGGGATGTGGCTGGTGCAAAATCATATTCTAGTAAATTAAATGGACTAAGAGTTACTTTTATAGATAAAAATGGTGATGTTATAGGTGATAGTGAAGAAAACTTACCACTTGATAATCATTTAAACAGAGAAGAAGTGCAAATTGCTAGTCTTGAAGGTGAGGGTTTTGCTATTAGAAAGTCGGATACTTTAGCGGAACAAATGGTATATTTTTGTAAAAGCGTCAATGATGGATATGTTAGAATTGCTGTTAAAACATCAACATATAGTCAAATATTTATTGATAGTATTCCGTCATTACTTTGTTTTTTTATGATTGAAATAATTGTTTGTTTGATATTTACTTGGGTATTAGTTGACTATATCATTAAACCTATTGAAAAACTTTCCATTGAAGGAGCAAGTGGCCTAAAAGTTAGTAGTACTTATCCTGAATTTTCACAAATTGTAAAAATTATTAATAATATGAATGAAAGAATTGATGATAAAATATCAAAAATTAAAGAGGATAAAAAGATTGAAAATATTGTTTTGAACAATATGGAACATGGGATTATAATTTTGGGTCTTGATAATCATTTAATTTTGGCTAATAATATTGTTAATGAACTTTTTGGATATAGTGATATAGGGGAAGAATTGCCATTTTTTAAAAATGATCAAGAAATTTTAGATGCAATTGAACAAAAAGAACAATTTCTTTTTTATAGAAAAAAGAATGATAAAGAATATGCAATTAGATTTACTAAAAGTGAAAATGCAAAAGTTATTTTAGTTACTGATGTAACTGAAATAAAAAGAATGGAAAATTCTAAAAATGATTTTATTGCCAATGTAACTCATGAAATGAATACACCTCTTACTAGTATTAAAGGTTTTGCTGAGATGATTTTAATGGGTAATCTCGATAAGGAAAAAATTCAGAAATCCTGTGAAATAATTCTAAAGCAAACTAATCGTTTGAGCAATTTAATCAAAAATATTATTAATTATAGTTTGCTTGAAAGTGACAATCTCCCAAATTATTCAGTATGTATAAGTAGTGTTTTAGTCGATATTTTACATAATTTTGAAGCCGTTTTTCCTGAAAAAAATTTAAAAGTTACTACTATAATAGAGGATAATCTTTTTATATTATCAAGAACAGAAAAAATTTTTGAAATTATAACTAATATTTTAACCAATGCAATTAAATATAATAAAATTAATGGTGAAATTGAAATTAATCTAAAAAAAGATAATGATAAAGTAATTTTAAAAATTAAAGATACTGGATGCGGGATTAAACAAAGCGATTTAGATAAAATTTTTGATCGGTTTTATACAATTGATAAATCTCATAATGAACATAGTACTGGATTTGGTTTAGGACTTGCCATTGTCAAAAAAATTATAAATCAATCAGGTTGGAAAATATCAGTTGATAGTGAATATGAAAAATATACAATCTTTACAGTTGAATTTAGTCCAATCATCGAATGAAATGTGAATCCGTTATAGCGGATTCTTTTTTACATTTTTTTTACAAATATGATAAAAAAAATAAACGAATTATAAAAAATATTTGATATAATGTTTCTGTAAAAAGTTATTGATAACTTTTATAATAGTTTATTAAAAAATTAAAGGAGAAAAAATGAAAAAAATTTTAAAAAGCGTTTTATGTATAGTAGTTTTAGTTGTTTCTTTACTAGGAATTGTAGGATGTAAAGATGATAAAAAATTTGACTCAAGTGCTAAAATTCAATTATACACTCGTGATAAGACGAGTGGTACTCGTGATGGTTTTTTTACAAATATCAATTTTAGCGATGCTGTAAGTGATAATAGTGTATTAGGTAGTGGAATTTTAGAGGCTAAGAATAATGGTGCAATGGTTGAAAGTATTAAAAATGACGAATATGGTATAGGATATATTTCTCTTTCATCGCTTAAAGATTCTGGTTTAAAAGGATTGATTTATGAAGGTATTGCTCCAACTGAGGAAAATGTTTTAAATGGAAGTTATAAACTTACAAGAAATTTTAACTATATAGTTAGAAGTGAGTATGCAACAGAAAAAGAGCAAAAAATTGTTGAAGCTTTTCTTGCCTTTTTAAAAACATCAGATGCTTTGATAACTATTCAAAGTAAAGATGGAATTGTTGATATTACTGGCGATGAACCATCATGGGATGAGATAAAAGATAATTATCCTATTTGTCTTGAAGATAATTCAAATATCACAATTAAATTTGGTGGTTCAACATCAGTAGAAAAAATAGCTAACGAATTATCAAGAGAATTTTCTACTAAATGTGGCAATTTTGTAGCTGAACATAATCATACAGGATCAGGTGATGCATACAAATTTACTCAAGGTGAGGGAAAAGATTCATCAACTTTTTTGCACATTGCTTTTGCTTCACGAGAATTTAAAATAACTGAGCAAGGTGCTGAAGGGACTTATGGTAAAATTTGCGTCGATGCAATCGTTGCGGTTGTAAATAAAATTAATCCATTAGATCGTGTCACAGCAGATATGTTAAAAAAAATATATGATGGTACTTATAGTAAATGGGAAGAAGTTAAATAAATAATGCCTAAGATATTATCAATTCAAGATTTATCATGTTATGGTCAATGTTCAAATAGTGTTGCTTTGCCAATATTATCAATTTTTGGCATTGAAACAATTATTTTGCCTACAATGATTTTATCAACTCATACTGGTGGGTTTAAAAATATATATATTGAAGATTTATCAGAAAGTATAGATAAAATATGTAAAAGTTGGCAAGATAATAATATTAGTTTTGATGCTATATATATTGGGTATTTAGGTAGTACTAAATTAATAGAAAAAACAATTACCATAATTAAATTATTTAAAAAGAGAGATACTTTAGTATTTTTCACTCCTGCTTGTGCTGATAATGGTAAATTATATCAAGGGTTTAATAATAATTATCTTGAAAAATTAAGGTCTTTGTGTTTTTATGCCGATTATATCGTGGCAAATGTCACAGAGGCCTTTTTCTTAATGAATTATGAATATCAAGTAACAAAGCATTCTAATAAAATTTATGAACTCATTGATGAACTGACAAAGAAATTTTTGACAAATATCATTATTACGGGAATAGAAATAGAAAATAATGAAATTGGTGTCTTGTTAAAGCAATATCATAGTAATCAGATTAGTTTTTTTAAAGAACAAAAAATTATTGGTAGTTATCATGGAACAGGAGATATTTTTTTAAGTTATATGATAGGAAAATATTTTATTTCTAATGAAATTAATATATCAATTAAAGAAGCAATGAAGTTTGTTAAAGATGCAATTCTTTTAACTAAAGAGGATGCAAATCATCTATATGGTATTAAATTTGAAAAAGTTTTACGAGGTTTCTATGAAAAAGCAAACGGATAAAAGTAATACTATAATTCAAAAAAGTTTAATGGATAAAATTTGGCGGTATCTTTTTTTAGCAGTCGCTTTAATTTGTTCATCAGTTATTATTTTTATAGTTTTGTTTATTTTGATAAAAGGATTAACTCCTTTTATTAAAAACTATAATATTGATGGTGTTTTTTATAAAGTAGATTTTATAAAATTTATATTTGGAATTAGATGGTTTAAAAATCCAAATATTTATGGTATTGGTTTTATTATTGTTAATACAATTTATGTTACTATTTTATCGTTGCTTATTGCTATTCCAATTTCAATTTTAACTGCTCTTTTTATAGCAAAAATTGCTCCTAAAAAGATTAGTAGTATATTAAGTTATATTATTGAGTTACTATCAAGTATTCCTTCGGTTATTTATGGGATGTTTGGAATGGGAATAGTAACCAAAATAGTAAAAGAATTTAGTAATTTTTTTGGATATCAAAGTGCTGGAGGGCTTTCAGTATTAACAGTTGCAATTGTACTAGCAATAATGATTATTCCAACTATTACGATGATTTCGGTTTCCTCAATTAAGGCGGTGAAAAAAACATATATTGAGGGCTCTCTTGCACTTGGAGCCTCAACTACGCAAACAAATTTTAAAATTGTTTTATCAAGCGCAAAAAATGGAATATTTTCTGGTATCATACTAGGAATAGGTAGAGCATTAGGTGAAGCCACCGCAGTTTCAATGGTTGCTGGAAATCCTAGTTCAGGTCCTAATTTTCATCCATTTGAGGCAACGAAAACTTTAACATCTACAATGCTTCAAGGTTTAACAGAGGCAGAAGGTTTAGAATATGATATAAGATTTAGTGTAGGAATTGTTTTAATCATTTTAATTTTAGGTAGTAATTTACTTTTGAATTTAGTGAAAAGGAGAATAAATATATAATGCAAGCATTAAATAATAATTTGTCAACTAAATTGAAAAAGCAAAAAATTAAGGACAATATTTTAAATATTATTACCTGGATTGTTTCAAGTTTCGGATTTATTATTTTAATAACTTTATTAACATTTATCTTTGTCAAAGGTAGTAAAACATTATCATTTGATTTACTGTTTAGTAATTATTCTAAAACAACTTATTCCTTAGAAAAAACTTATAATACATCACAATTCTTTATTGATCCAAAATTAGAAAATACATATTTTTCTAGTATTTGGGGAATATCTTTACAAAATGATAAAGATGCGGAAGGATTAGATGTTGTGACAATTGCATATATTGATGAAAATTCCCCCTTTAATGAGTTAATAGAAAAAAATTCTGGTTCATCTATTCAAATTAAAGTAGGTTATCAGATATCAAAAATAGTTCTAATTAAAGAAGATGGTAAAACAATTTATGGAATTGCTAAAAAGGGAGCCTCAGATATGGTTGATTGCTTAAATCAGTCAAAAACAATTTCAGATGTAATTATTACAACAGGAGGAGGGGGAATACGCGGTTCTCTTTTAACGACAATTTATCTAATTATTATAACGCTTATCATCGCAATACCATTAGGAGTTGGAGGAGCTATATATTTAAATGAATATGCAAAAGATAATAAGTTTACTGCCATAATTAGAACAATGATTGATATGACATCAGGAATTCCTTCAATTATTTTTGGTTTAGTAGGGGCTATTATCTTTATTCCAATCTTTAATAAGGTGATTAATTCAAGTGGAGGCAGTATTATATCAGGAGCATTTACTATGTCTATTATCTTATTACCAATCATAATTAAAACAACGGAAGAGGCTTTGAAAGCTATACCACAAGATTATCGAAACGCATCTTTGGCACTAGGTGCATCTAAAATTCAAACAATCTTTAAAGTAATTTTACCAAATGCAATAAACGGTATTTTAACTGCTATCTTACTTTCAATTGGAAGAATTATTGGAGAATCAGCGGCTCTTATTTATGCTATAGGTACGGCAATTAAAGATAAAGCAATTTTAAATGAAAAATCTACAACTTTAGCTGTTCATATATGGACTTTACTTGAAGGAGATAACCCTAATTATGAACATGCATGTGCTATTGCAATTGTTATTTTATTGACGGTTTTAGTTTTGAGTATTCTAATAAAAATTGTTTCAAAATTTTTAAACAAGGAGAAAAACAATGCTATCTAAAGAATTATTAAAAAAAACATCGCCTATTTTTGAAATAAAGGATGTCAATTTAAATTATGGTGAAAAGCAAGTTTTAAAAAATATTAATTTAAGTATTTATAAGAATCAAGTTACTGCTTTCATTGGACCATCTGGTTGTGGAAAATCTACTTTACTTAGATGTTTAAATCGTATGAATGATTTAATTGAAAATTGCACGATAAATGGAACCATAAAATATAAAAAAGAAGATATAAAGCAAATGAATCCAATTGATTTAAGGACTAAGGTGGGTATGGTTTTTCAAAATCCTAATCCTTTTCCAATGTCAATTTTTGATAATATTGCTTATGGTCCTAGATGCCAAGGTTTAAAAAATAAGGAAAAACTGCGTTTGATTGTTGAGGATTCCTTAAAGAAAGCAGGGCTTTTTGAAGAAGTAAAGGATCGACTAAAGGATAACGCTTTAGGATTATCAGGTGGTCAACAACAGCGATTATGCATAGCTAGATGTATTGCAATGGCGCCAGAGGTAATTTTAATGGATGAGCCAACATCTGCGTTAGACCCAATTGCAACTCTTAAGATTGAAGAATTAATTAATAGTTTAAAAAAGGATTTTACAATAGTAATTGTGACCCACAATATGCAACAAGCAAGTAGAATCTCCGATTATACAGCCTTTTTTATGCTAGGTGAAATCGTAGAATTTAATGAAACCATTAGTTTATTTAGTAATCCTCGAAATAAAAAAACTGAAGATTATATTACGGGAAGGTTTGGATAATATGCAATTACAAAGTGAAATTAAATATTTAAAACAAATGTTAATAAAAATGGCTGATCAAGTAAAAAATAATATTACAGATGCAGTAGCTTTTTATACAAAAAAAACAAAACCAATTATTATTAATGATAAAATAGTTAATCAATATGAAGAATTAATAGATGAAATTTGTTTTAATCTTTTAATTAAAGAAAGATTATTTGCAAAAGATTTACGAGAAGTAATTGCCATTTTAAAACTTGTTGCTGATATTGAAAGAATAGGTGATCATGCTGAAGATATTATGGAATTTAGTCAAAAATTAGAGACCATTGATATTAAGAATAGTGAAAATATTAATAAAATGGTTCAGATTGCTTTAAAAATGATAAATGATGCCATTCTTAGTTTTGTCAATGAAGATATTGAATTGGCCAAGAAGACAATTTTATTGGATGATGAAGTTGATCATATTTATGCTATGATTATCTCAGATTTAATTCATTTTGATAAAAACACAGAATATGCTATTCCTTATATTATATATACAACTCTTGTAGCAAAATATATTGAAAGAATTGCTGACCATGCATCAAATATTGCCGAATGGGTTAGTTATATTATTGAAGGTGCTGTATTTAAAAATAACTGACATTAAAATGTCAGTTATAATATTTGTTATTGAATACATTTTATACATAATAATACATTTAAGTTGAAAAAGAAAGCCAAATATAGTATAATAAGTTTATTATTTATGAAGGAGAGAAATGATGGAAGAAATATTAATAGTTAATAATTTGAGGAAAACTTTTAAATTAACTGCTAAGCAGCGAAAAATTAACAAAACAGATGATTTGTATAAAGTTGCCGTAGATGGCCTATCCTTTAAAGCTTATAAAGGAGAAATTTATGGTTTATTAGGACCAAATGGTGCAGGAAAGACAACAACTCTTAGAATTATATCAACACTGATTAAGGCAGATAGTGGCAATGTGTTAGTTGATAACATTGATATTGCGAAAAATCCTGATATGGTTCGTCAAAGAATTGGTTTTTTGACAAGTGAGTTAAAACTAGAAGATTTTTTCACTCCTAATTATTTATACGATTATTTTTCGGCTCTGCACAAAATTGAAAAGGATGTATCAGATCAAAGAAAAAATTATTTATTTAAAAAATTTGGTATTGATAATTTTAAAGAGGTTAAAATTGGTGATTTATCAACAGGAATGAAACAGAAAGTATCGCTTGTAATCTCAATTGTTCATAATCCAGAAATTATTATTTTTGATGAGCCAACTAATGGATTAGATGTTATTACAGCAAAGTCAGTTACTGATTTTTTGATTGAATTAAAAAAAGAAGGAAAGACAATAATTCTTTCAACGCATATTTTTTCGCTTGTTGAAAAATTATGTGATCGTGTAGGAATTATTTTTGATGGCAAAATGGTTAAGGATGATAGTTTAACAAATTTAACAAAAGAAAAAACATTAGAAGATGTCTTTTTTGAATTATATGATGAAAGGATTGGTGATAAATATGAATAATATATGGACAATTGTAAAAAAAGAATTAAAAAGATTTTTTACTGATCCAAGAATGATTATGGGTTTAATATTACCAGGTGTTTTAATATTTGTTATTTATAATTTAATGGGAAACATTTCAATGGAGAAGATATCACCTACCATTACTGATTTTACGATTTATATTGAAAATGAGCCAACAGAGTTTCAATCTTTTTTAAATAAAGATGGATGGAATATAAATAAAAATGGAGAAAATTTATCAAAAGATAAGATTATAGATAAAATAAAAGGTAAAGAGGTTGATCTTTATATTATATATGAAGAAGATTTTTATCAAAAGATGCTTGCTTATGATATTAATACAGGAAAGATAGCACCTAATATAGAAATATATTATAATTCTACTTCGGAATCATCTAATTTATTGTATAATTATTATCTGGAGGTATTAAATCAATATGAAAGTAATATTTCAAATAAATTTGATATTAATCGAGATTTGGATATCAAATATGATGTAGCTAAAAAAGAAGATACGACAATTCAAATCATTTCAATGATGTTACCTTTTTTATTAATGGTTTTTCTTTTTTCAGGAGCAATGGGAGTATGTAGTGAATCTGTAGCAGGCGAAAAAGAAAGAGGAACGATTGCAACATTATTAATAACACCGACTAGGAGAAGTCATATTGCTATTGGGAAAATACTATCACTTGGGATTACTTCTTTAGTTTCAGCACTTGTAAGCTTTTTGGGTCTAATGTTATCACTGCCAAAATTAATGGGGACAGATTTTTCGTTTCAAGCATATGGTTTTTCAACAATTATTTTGATGCTAGTTTTAATAGTTATTACTGTATTACTGTTCACAACGCTTCTTACAATTGTATCAACTTTTGCTAAAAGTGTAAAAGAAGCAACCTCTTATGCAATACCTTTGATGATGATCGTATTGTTAGTTGGTATTACTAATTTTATGTCGACAACAGTTTCTAGTAATTATTTGTTATATATCATTCCTATTTATAATATTGTTCAGTGCTTAATTGGCGTATTCAGTATTACAATAGATCCAGTTTCTTTTGCTATTTGTATCATAAGTAATGCAATTTACATTGGAATTGGTGTCTTTTTATTGACAAAAATGTTTAATAATGAACGTATAATTTTTAATAGGTAAAATATATGCATAAAATAATTGAGATAAATAATCTTAATAAAAGTTTTGGTAAAATCAAAGCAGTGGAAGATTTGAGTTTTGCCGTCAAAGAAGGCGAATTATTTGCCTTTTTAGGAATAAATGGTGCAGGTAAGAGTACAACGATTTCAATTATGTGTGGACAACTTAAAAAGGATAGTGGTCAAATCATAATTGATGGATATGACATGGATAAAGTATCAGATGTTAATTTAATAAAAAAAGAAATAGGTATTGTTTTTCAAGATTCGGTTTTAGACAAATCATTGACTGTATATGATAATTTGAAAAGTAGAGCTTCTCTATATGGAATTTATAAGGAAAAATTTGTTGAGCAACTTGAGAGAGTTTCCAAGATTTTGGATTTTGAAAATTTATTAAATCGTCCATATGGTAAATTGTCTGGTGGTCAAAAAAGAAGAATTGATATTGCAAGAGCAATTATTCATAATCCTAAAATTTTAATTTTAGATGAACCTACGACAGGATTGGATCCGCGCACAAGAACTCTTGTATGGAACGCAATCGAAAGTTTAAGAAAAGAATCAAAAATGACAGTCTTTTTAACGACTCATTATATGGAAGAGGCAAGCGATGCTGATTATGTTGTTATAATTGATGAGGGAAAAAAAGTTGCAAGTGGCACTCCTTTAGATTTAAAAAATAAATATACTGGTGATTTTATAACTTTTTATAATGTTTGTGAAGATGATATTAAAAAAACTAATCTTTCATATCAAAAGATTAATGACTATTATCGAGTATTAGTTTCTAACACAAAAGAAGTTGTAACTTTAATTCATAAGTATCCTAACTTATTTATTGATTTTGAAATTACTAAAGGAAAAATGGATGATGTTTTTCTTGCAGCAACAGGGAAAGTTTTAACAGGAGAGGATAGTTTATAATGAGGACAATGGGATATATAATTAAACGTAATATAAAATTATTTTTTAAAGATAAAGGAATGTTAATTTCATCACTCATTACTCCAATTATTTTGCTTGTCTTGTATATTACTTTTTTAGGACGTATTTATAAGGATATTTTCATTCAACATTTTCCCGAAAGTTTTAAAATTGATGATAAATTAATCAATGGATTTGTGAGTAGTCAGTTATTTTCTTCTTTATTTGCGGTTAGTTGTATTACTATTTCTTTTTGTAATAATTTAATTATGATTCAAGATAAAGTGACTGGAGCTAGTAATGATTTTATTACCTCTCCAATAAGAAAACCACTAATTATTGGTAGTTATTATTTTTCAACTGTTTTTAGTTCCTTAATTATTTGTTTTTTAGCTATGATTGTCTGTTTTATATACATGGGAATTGTAGGATGGTATTTATCGATAGTTGACGTTTTATTAATTATGTTAGATATAATTTTATTGGTTTTATTTGGTACTACTCTTTCAACAATTATATGTTATCCACTTAAAACTCAAGGTCAGATGTCAGCAGTAGGAACCATTATAAGTTCAGGTTATGGTTTTATATGTGGAGCTTATATGCCAATATCGCAATTTGGAAATGTTCTTCAAAATATTTTGTCATTTTTTCCTAGTACATATGCGACATCTCTAATTAGAAATCATACTATGAGGGGAATAATATCTGAGATGAAAAAGATAGGTTTTCCAAATGAGGCAATAATTAATATCGAGAATTCAGTTGACTATAATACTTATTTTTTTGGTAATCTAGTCAAAGTATGGCAAATGTATTTAATTTTAGGAGGATTTATCATCATCATGATTATATTTTTTGTTGTGTTAAATAAAATAAAACTTAAAAACAAAAATAATTAATTATATTATTTTAGACCATTGGCAAATTGAAAATTTGTTAATGGTTTATTTTATAATATTTATTTTTTAAAATGAAAGTTGTTATTTACAAAATAATTATTTAGTTAATAATTTTTTTGTACATAATAAGGCATCTTTTTAGTTAAATTAAAAAAATGTGATATAATATAAATGATAGTCATTATAAGGTGAGTAAAATGTTACATATTTATTATGCAGAAATGAAAGAAAATAATAATATCGATATTGAAATATTTCCTGATATTATAAAGGACTACTTATTGAAAAAGAAAAATCAAAAAGTTTTTAATTCTTCAATATTTTCATGGTATTGTTTAGATTTAATTGTAAAAAAACATTATCATAAAAATTTAAAAGAGTTAGATTTTTATTTTACAAAAAATGGTAAACCTGCTGTTAGAGCCTTTTATTTTAATATAAGTCATTCAATAGATTTTTGTGCTGTTGCAATTTCTAATAAAAAAATAGGAATAGATGTAGAAAAAGTTAGAAAAATTGATAATATTGAAAATATGGTTGATAAATTATTTTGGTGTTTACCACTAAATAATAAAGATTTATTAATAAATTTTTTTATTGGCTTTACCCAATATGAGGCACTAATTAAATATAATGGAGAAACAGTAGGATATCCTAAGAGACAATTAATGATAAGAAAAGATGTAGAGACAAACTTAATTGAATATAATAACAACTTATATGTGCTTTCTTATAAAGGATGTGAAAAAGCTAAAATAAGTGAAATTATTATTTAAAAATTTTTAATATAAAGGAAAGGAAATATTTATGAGAGCATTGAAAAGAATTGTTTTTGTGATTGCAATTAGCATTTTGACCCTTTGTGTAGCTAGTTGTGATGATTGTCAAGGTGAACTAGATCCATCTACTTTTGATGATTTTGCTAATGAAGTTTTTATGTTACTAATAGGTAATGATGAGATGACTTCTAATTTTTTATTTGAACATCCTGAAAATTTTGGTCTAGAACATTATGAACCTTCACTACCAACACCAGGATTAACATCAGATGCTAGTAAGGTTCTTATAAATTTAACCATTGGTAGAATTAAACGATATGATTATAATAAGTTAAATGAAGATCAACAAATAACTTATCATATTATTGTCGATTTAGTTGATAATATTAATGCCAAAACTATGGAAATGGGATATTTAAGCAATAATTATTTAGGCTCTTATCTTGGATATCAAGCACAGTTACCATTACTTTTAGTAGAATATAAATTTAGAACAAAATTAGATATTGAAAATTATTTTAAATATTTAGAATTAGTTCCAGAAACTTTTAAAACTTATGTTGATTTTGAAATAGAAAAAGCAAATAATGGTTATGGAATGCCTGATTTTGTAATTGATAAGGTTGTTACTCAATGTCAAAATTTTATTTCAAAGGTTGATACTTCAGAACATTTTATGATTACAACAATTAATAAAAAAATCGATGAATGCGATTTTCTAACATTAGAAGAAAAAACTTTATATAAAAATACTAATGTTGAAAAAGTAATGGGTCCATTACTTGAGGGTTATCGCTATGTACAAACGGAACTGCCAAAATTAAAAGGCAGAGCAACGAATAATATGGGGCTTGCTCATTATGTAAATTCTAAAGGTGAAGAAATTGGTAAGATGTATTATGAACTTGATTTTCAAGATACTGTAGGTTATAAGATTTCGGTAAATGATGCTATTCAATATATTGAAAATAAAATTGCTATGTATGAAGAAAAATTAACATATTATCAAAATTTAGTTTTAACCAATGAAGATTTTAGAAATGAAGTTTTGAACTATCAATTGATGAATCAAACTCCAGAAGAACAACTTTCGTATTATGAAACAGCTTTTGATATGTATTTTCCACCGCTTACTTCTAAACCTAAAATAACAGTTAAATACATTGATAAAGCAATGGAAGATAATTTTAGTCCAGCTGCTTATATGACAAGTGCAATTGATAATTTTACAGAAGAATTTATTTATTTAAATAATGCAGATATTAGGGATGAATTTGGTAATCTTGATTATAATTATTTATATACAACATTAGCACATGAAGGATATCCTGGACATCTATATCAAAATGTTTATTTTAAAAATAAAGATGTTAACATTTTAAGAAAAGTTTTAAAATCATCTGGTTATTCAGAAGGATGGGCAACTTATACAGAAATTTTTAGTTTTGAATTATTAAGAGGAAAATATTCTGATGAGTTTGTTGATTACTTAATTTTCCAAGAAGAATACAATGCAGCAATTTACTCACGAATTGATATGGGAATTCATTATGATGGTTGGGATATTAATGATTTAAGAAACTTTATTTTAGACTTTAATCCTAATGCTAGTGAAGAAGCTATCAGAGCAACTTTTGAACAATTAGTTGAAATTCCTAATAACTTTCAAACGTATTTTTTCACTTATTTTAAAATTAAAGATTTACAACTAAAAGTCAAAGAGTTAGCTGGAAATGATTTTGATTACAAAATTTTTCATACATATATTTTGGATTGTGGACCTGCCCCACTTAGATATGTTGAAGAATATGTTTTATCTAAATATGAATAAAAGCCTATAACTTGAAAAAAACATAGAAATTTAGTATAATAATAAAGCATATAAAAAAATTTAAGGAGAAATAAAATGAGTGTAAACGTAGAACGCTTAAGTGAAAATTCAGTTAAAATGGCTGTTGAAGTTAGTGCTGAAGAATTTGACCAAGCATTAGATAAAGCTTTTGAAAAAGTTGTAAAAGACGTTAAAGCTGATGGTTTTAGACCAGGAAAAATGCCAAAAACAATCTTTATTCAAAGATATGGTTGGAGTTCTTTATATCAAGATGCTTTACAATTTGTATTTGAAAGTACTTATCCAAAAGCAATAATGGAGGCAAAAGTATTCCCAACGGATGAGCCTAAGGTTGATTTAGATTATTCAACTCTTGAAAAAGGTAAGGGATTTACGTATATAGCTGAGGTTGATGTATGGCCAGAAGTTCATCTTGGTGAATATAAAGGAATTAAAGTAAAGCCTCTTTCAACAAGAGTTTTAAAAAAGGATATTGATGAAGAAGTAAAAAAGGTATTAGATACTAAAGTTGAAAATGTCATTAAAGATACACCTGCTGAAAATGGCGATACTGTTGTTATTGATTTTGAGGGTTTTGTAAATGGCGTTGCATTTGATGGTGGAAAGGCTGATAATTATCCACTTGAATTAGGTTCTAAATCATTTATACCTGGGTTTGAAGATCAATTAATTGGAGCAAAAAGCGATGATGAAGTTGAAGTTAATGTTACTTTCCCTAAGGACTATCATGAGAGTTTAGCAGGTAAAGATGCTACCTTTAAAGTTAAGGTTCATGAAGTTAAAGGAAAAGTATATCCTGAATTAAATGATGAATTGGTAAAAGAATTAGAAATTTCAGGTGTGGAGACAGTTGATGCTTATTTAAATTATGTTAAAGCAGACTTAAAAAAGAAAAAGGAACAAGAAGCAGAAAGTCATTTAGTAAATAGTTTAGTTGATGCTGTTTGTAAAGCATCTTATGCAGAATTTCCCAAATCATTAATTGATTCTGAAGTTAAAAATCAAGTAAAGAGAGTAGAAGAGCAAGCTAAACAATATAAGATGCCTGTTGAGGTTTTATTACAATATAGTGGAATGGCTTCAATTGATGACTTTAAGAAAAATGCAGAAGATTATGCACGCAAATCCTTTTTACAAGAACTTGTTATCGATAAAATTATAGAACTTGAAAAAATTGAAGCATCTAATGATGAAATTGAAGCAGAATATAAAAAAATTGCAGGTGTAGAAGATCAAGATAAAGATGCTGATCAAAAAATTGCTCAAGTTAAAAAGCAATATCGAACAAATCAAGTTGCTTATCAAGTTAAAGCTAATAAAGTAATTGAACTTTTGAAAGCAAATGCTATAACAAAAACACAAAAAAGTGAATAAGTAACTAAAAAGAATCATAAAAAAGATAATTCGCTCCATAATAATTATGGAGCGTGATTATTATATGGCAAAACAAAAATTTTGTTCATTTTGTAATAATGAAATAACAATTGATAATTTAGGAATTGAGGGATTAAATGCTTGTATATGTTTTGATTGTTTAGATTTATATCATAAACTAGTTGAATTTCAAGAAGAAGAACATAAAAGAGAGTTGTATAAATTTGAAGTCAATCAAATAACACCTAAATCAATTTATTTAGATTTAGAAAAAGAAGTTATAGGGCAACAAGACGCTAAAAAGACTTTATCGGTAGCTTTATATTTGCATTATTTAAGAATTACTAATCCTTCCCTTAATTTAGAAAAATCTAATATTTTGATGATTGGACCAACTGGAACAGGTAAAACTCATCTTGCAAAGACAATGTCCAAAATCCTTAAAGTACCACTTGCTATTTGTGATGCTACTGTTTATACTCAAGCTGGTTATGTTGGTGAGGATGTCGAAAATATACTTTTAAGATTAATTCAGAATGCTGATTATGATATTAGCCTTGCAGAAAAAGGAATCGTTTTTATTGATGAATTTGATAAACTAGCAAGAAAAGGCGAAAATCCTTCAATAACAAGAGATGTATCTGGTGAGGGTGTTCAAAATGCTTTATTAAAAATTATTGAAGGCAATATCGTAAATGTCCCTCCTCAAGGTGGTAGGAAACATCCATATCAAGAATGTTTAAAAATTGATACTACTAATATTTTATTCATTTGTGCGGGTGCGTTTGAAGGATTAGATGGTGAAGCAAAATATAGTGTGGGCTTTAACTCTTCTAAAATTAATGATGAAATTAATTATCTCGATAAAATTAGAAAATATGGTATTATTCCCGAACTCTTGGGAAGATTACCTATCATTGCGAGACTCAATGAGTTAACAGCTAGCGAATTAAAACAAATTTTAACAACCCCTTCTAATGCTATTATCAAACAATATCAAAATATATTTAAAACTTGTGATGTTGAATTGGCTTTTTTGGATGATGCTTTAGATGAAGTTGCTGCAAGAGCAATTAAAGAAAAAACTGGCGCTAGATCACTTAAAAAAATTGTGGAAGAAATGATGCTAGATACATTATTTGAATTGCCACTTGATGATGGAACCAAGATAATTGAAATTAATCAAAATAAGATTATTAAAAGAAAAGAAAAAGTTATTAATGCATAAAATAAAAAATTTAAGTTATTTTAAATTTTTAGAAAGGATGATAAAATGTTTAATCGATTAGAAAAAATTGATGCACAGTTGCCAGGAATTGTTATTAAGGATTTTGTTCCACTACCTAATAATGAAGTTCGAGTTGATTTTAATACTGATATAGATTTAAAAATTTTGAAGGTAGCAGAACAATATAAAAATTATTTAGTATTATTGGTTCCTGAAAAAAATAAGACCAATTTTACTGAAAATGATTTTTATAGACGAGCTGTAGTGGCCAAAATTGCACTCAACATGACAAGTCCTAGTGGAACTAGAAGAGTTAAATTTCAGACTATTGTAAGATGTGATATTAAAGGTTTTTTAACTTCATCGACAGGATTTTTAGTAGATATAGTAACAACTCCATCAATATCATCTGATAACATTAAGGATGATGCTACTTATGGTTTAATTAAAAAATTTATGATTAAAACAGGACTAGATGTTGTTTTAACTAAAGAGAATAATAATCTTTTGAGTAAAGCTGTAAGCTATGATGAGTTTACAGATATCGTTGCTCATAATTTAAATATCGATTTACAATCAAAATTAAAATATTTATTTGAATTAGACATTACAATTCGTCTTTCGTCACTTTTAGAGGATTTATATAAGCAACAAATGTTTAAAGAATTAGAAACTAAGATTGAAAATGACGTGAAAAGAAGTATTAGCGAATCGCAAAAGGAATATTATTTGCGTGAGAAAATGAAAGCAATCCAAGAAGAACTTGGTGAAAAGGCAAAACGTGAAAGTGAAATTGATGAACTTAGGAAAAAGATTCAGTCTGCTGGTATGCCTAAAACTATTGAAGAGAAGGCTCTTATTGAACTTAATCGATATGTTTCAATGCCTGGTAGTTCACCTGAATCGGGTGTCATTCGCAAATATTTAGATTTTATGATTGAACTTCCTTGGAGTAAACAATCAGTTGACTGTGAAGATATAAATATTGCTAAAGCTGAATTGGATAAAGATCATTACGGCCTTGATTTGGTAAAAGATCGAATTTTAGAATATTTAGCTGTTAAAATAATGAACCATAAAAATCCTCAAACAATTTTATGTTTGGTAGGTCCTCCTGGTGTTGGTAAGACTTCACTTGCAAGAAGTATTGCTAAGGCTTTAAATAAACAATTTGTTAAACAAGCCTTAGGTGGTGTTAAAGATGAATCCGAGATTAGAGGTCATAGAAGAACTTATCTTGGAGCTTTACCAGGAAGAATCTTACAATCAATGGCTAAAGCAGGTACGAATAATCCTGTTTTTCTCTTAGATGAAATTGACAAAATGTCTAGCGATTATAAAGGTGATCCAACTAGTGCAATGCTAGAAGTTTTAGATTCAGAACAGAATCGCTATTTTAGTGACCATTATCTTGAAGAACCATATGATTTATCAAATGTCTTTTTCATTGCTACAGCAAATTATTTAGGAAATATTCCTGCACCATTGCGCGATAGGCTTGAAATTGTAGAAGTATCTAGTTATACTGAATATGAGAAATTTGAAATTGCAAAGCGGCATCTAGTTAAAAAACAATTGTTAAACAATGGATTAGACGAAGCGTCATTTACAATTAGTGATCAAGCTATTTATAAAATTATTCAAGAGTATACTAGAGAAGCTGGAGTTCGTGAATTAGAAAGAATGATTGGTACTTTAGTTCGTAAAGCTATAAAAACAATTTTAATGAATCATTTAGATAGAGTTGATATTACAGTTGATAATATTGAAGAATATTTGGGAAGACCAAAATATACGCATAATATGACTGAAGAACTAGATCAAATAGGTGTTGTTACAGGACTTGCTTATACTCAGTTTGGTGGTGATACCTTGTCAGTGGAAGCAACGCATTATAAAGGTGATGGCAGACTTGTTCTGACTGGTAAACTTGGTGATGTAATGAAAGAATCTGCACAAGCTGCCTTAAGTTATGTTAAAACAAATGCCGAAAAGTTTAGTATCAATCCTGATGTTTTTAAACAAAGTGATTTACATATTCATGTACCAGAAGGAGCAATTCCTAAAGATGGCCCATCTGCAGGTATCACAATTGCTACGGCAATTATTTCAACCTTTAATGGTAAAAAAGTTGATCATAGTGTGGGAATGACAGGAGAGGTTACATTAAGGGGTAGAGTTTTACCAATTGGAGGATTACGAGAAAAATCTATTGCTGCACATCGAAGTGGTCTTAAAACGATTTTAATTCCTAAAGATAATACCAAGGATTTAGAAGAAGTACCAGATAGTGTTAAAAATAGTTTAAATATTATTCCTGTTGAAAGTGTTGATGACGTTGTTAAATATGCTATAAAAAAATAAATTAGTAAATTAGTAGAATTAAAAGGGATTTTATGATATAATACATTTACGTTATTTAGTATATATTAAAATGTCAAATAGGAGGCCACATATATGGGTGCAATGCATTGGTATGATTATTTATTATTAGTTATCTCTTTAGCTTTAACGCTAATTATTGTATTACAAAACTCAAAAGATGATGCATCTAGTGCATTTTCAGGGGCAAAATCAGAAATGGCAAAACAAAAGCAAAGAGGTGCTGAAAAAGTTATTAATCAAATTACAACAGTTCTTTCAATTGTTTTCTTTGTTGTAGCAATTGCTGTAGTAATTTTACCAAAATTATAAAATCACAAAGGGCCAAAGTGCCCTTTTTATTTTAAAAATAAGGAGATTTATGATTATGAAAAATCAAATTTTAGATATAATGAATAAAAAGGATTATTTACCTTTAAATATTGATGAACTATATAATCTGTTAAATCTTAATTCGGCTAGTGATTTTACTTTGCTTGCTAAAACCTTAAATCAAATGGTCGATGAACAGTTGATTGTTTATAATTCTAAAGGACAATTTGCACCTGTATCATATTTTCATATAGCCTATGGGATTATTGATGTAAAAGATGCTGGTTTTGCCTTTTTAGATACTGAATATGGTAGTATTTTTATTCCTTATAGTGGTTTAAATGGAGCAGTAACTTATGATGAAGTTATGGTCAAATATAATTTTGATTCAAAAGGACGGCTTGAAGGTGAAGTTGTAAAAATCATTAAAAGAAATAATACTGAATTGGTTGGTATTATTAGTAGATATCGTGGTAAATACATTGTTAAACCTCTAGATTATAAAATCCATTTACAAGTTTTTATTAAAAAAGAAGATTTAAATCATGCAGTTAGTGGGGATATTGTAAAAGTTAAAATTGAAAAATTTTGTCAAAACTATATGGCAGATGGGGTTATATTAGAAACTTATGGTAATAAAAATTTACCAGGCTTAGATATAACTGGATTGGTTTTGGCTAAAAATATTAGAACTGAATTTTCAAATGAGATAAGCGAAGAACTGCAAATAATTCCTACTAGCATCAATGTTGCAGAAGAAATGATGAAAAATCCAAAAAGAAGAGATTTAAGAAATAAATCGATTATTACAATTGATGGAGATGATGCAAAAGATTTAGATGATGCTATTAGCGTCGAAAAATTAGATAATAATAATTATTTACTAGGAGTTTATATTGCGGATGTCGCTAACTATGTTAAGGAGCAATCTTTTCTTGATAGGGAAGCATATGAAAGAGGAACTAGTGTTTATTTACCAGATCGCGTTATTCCAATGCTTCCCAAAAAACTATCTAATGGAATATGTTCTTTAAATGAAAAAGTGGATAGACTAGTCATGGCATGTGAGATGGAAATAGACAAGAATGGTAAAGTTATCAATTATGAGATATTTGAAGCAATAATTAATAGTAATCATCGAATGACTTATGCTGATGTTAATCAAATTTTAGAAGATAATAATAAAGAATTGATTTCTAAATACCAAGATATTGTTCCTCTCTTACACAATATGGAAGAATTAGCTAAAATTCTTAATGCTATGCGATTAAAAAGAGGTTCTTTTGAATTTGAATCATTAGAACCTAAACTTATTTTAGATGAAAATGGTAAAGTTATACAAATTGATGTTCGCATAAGAAAAATTGCTGAAAAGTTAATTGAGGAATTTATGTTAATTGCTAATGAAACAGTTGCCGAAGCAATGACATGGCTTGATGTACCTTTCCTTTATCGTGTTCATGAAGAACCAAAAGATGAAAAACTTACAAGACTTCTCTTATCTTTGGATCAATTTGGTTATAATATTAAAATTAAAAATAAAAAAGCTTTACCAAAAACTCTTCAACAAATTTTGCTTGATATGGAAGATGAAAAAAGAACTAAAAGTGAGAAGATTAAAGATGCCATAGTTTCTAGATTAATGATTAGAAGTATGACAAAGGCTAAATACCAAGAGATTAATATTGGTCATTTTGGTTTAGCAAGTAGTTGCTATACACATTTTACTTCACCAATTAGAAGGTATCCAGATTTACTTGTACATCGTTTAATAAAAGAATTTATGTTTGGAAAAAAAGAAACGCTTGCTTCAAATCCTATCTCCTATTTTATGGAAAAAGTTAATAAATCTGCTATTCAGTCTAGTTTAACAGAACGAAAGGCAGAAATGTTAGAAAGAGATTGTGTTGATTTGAAAAAAACTGAATATATGAATAATTTTATTGGCAAAACTTTTAAGGGAATTATTTCTTCAATAACGCAATATGGACTATATATTATGCTTGACAATACAGTAGAAGGTTTAGTAAAATATAATCAAATGATTGATGATTATTATGAAATTGACGAGTTAAAAGGAAGAGTAAAAGGAGAAAAAACTCGCAAAGTTTATCAAATTGGCGATAAAGTAATTGTTCGAGTTATAAATACAAATTTAGAAAAAAGAGCAGTTGAATTTAGAATTATAAGGAAGGACAAGTGAAATGACAAATAATTCTTTAGAAAAAATTGTTTCTCAAAATAAAAGAGCATTTCATGATTATTTTATTGATGAAAAATATGAATGCGGAATTGTTTTAACTGGCACTGAAATCAAAGCTATTAGGAATGGTAAAGTTAATTTACAAGATAGTTTTTGTTATATTAAGCATGGTGAGATTTTTATAAATGGTATGAATATTTCAAAATATGAAATGGGGAATCTTTTTAATCATCGTCCTGATCAAACAAGAAAACTACTAATGCATCGAGCTGAAATTGTTAGATTAACAACTAAAATATCTAAAGATGGATATACTATTATTCCAACTAAAATCTATTTAAAAAATGGTCTTGCTAAAATTGAAATTGCTCTAGCAAAAGGTAAGAAACTTTATGATAAACGTGAAGATTTAAAGAAAAAAGATCATGAAATGGAAATGAAAAAATATTAGGTGATATTATGAATGACATAATAAAAGCTTTTCAATTAGTTGAAGAGGAAAAATATAAAGAAGCGTATGAAGCCTTTTCGAATCTTATTAATGATAAAGCATTAGAAAATGATGCTAGATATAGTAGGGCAATGATTGATATTTCACGCTTAAAAGAACACTTTGAAAATACTATCAATGATTTAAAAGAACTAATCAATAAAAAAACAAAATACGCCAAAATTTCATACTCTTTTCTTACACTTGTCTATGATGAATTAGATATGATAGATGAAGTTATAAAATATGGAAAATTGGCTATTATTAATGATACTCCATTTGTTAATGAGATTTACTTTGCTTTATCTAGATCTTATGCTAGAAGAGGAGCTGCTGGTGATTTAGAAGAAGCTTTAAAAATGATTAATGAATGTTTAAAAGATAAGGAGTTAGAAGAAGAAATTGATTATATAATTTGTAAATGTGACATTCTGATTTCTTTAGAAAAATTTGATGAGGCATCTCAGGAAATCAATCATCTTGTAAGTAGTTTCGGTCATAGTGGGGTTGTATATTATTTAAAGGCTCGTTTAGCAATGAAAAATTATTATAAAACGGAGAATAGTGTTTTAGTTGATGAGGCTATTAATAATGCTGAAATATGTTTACAATATGAAGCGCACGATTATTCAGTTAAAACTTTATTAATTGAGGGTTATACTATTAAAAAAGAGTATACTAAGGCTTTAGAAATAATTGATACTATGAAAAATGAAGCTAATGAAGAAGATATTATTATGGAAAAGGTTAAAGTATATGATGATGCTAAAGACTATCAAAAAGCCTTAGATTTAATTATTCCTTATCTTAATAATCATAAATCTTGGAAGTTGAAATATATGGAAGGGGCTTTATTACTAGATATGGATAGTAATAAAATAGAAATGACATTAAAGTGTTTTCGTGAAGCTTATGAATTATTTCCTAACAATGGGATTATGATTGATATTTTAAAGATTAATCGAATGTTAAAAAGGGAAGAAGATAACTATCAATTTTTAAAAGAAATTCTTAAAACACAATCGGAAGGAATTATTTATTTTAATCTTGCGGAAGCAGCTTTAAGAATGAATAAACCGTATGAAGAAATTATCAAATATTATTATCATGCTTATGAACTAGGATATATTGATGAAATTGAATATTATGATTCTATTTGTAATTACGTAAATTCCAAAAAAATAAATAAAATTATTAAAAAAAATGAAAAGAATTCACTTAAAGGTGATTCAGTTTGGTCTAAACGAAAGGTTGCTATTAGATATATTTATCAAGAAAATGGTTATCATCAAAATTTGAGAAAAGGTAAAAAAATAATTGAACAATGCTTAGATGAATATGGTGATGATTCTTGTACTTTAAGTTTATATGCAAGATGCTTAGAATTATCAAATAATACTCAACAGGCTTTTCATTACTATAAAAAGGCCTATGAGATGATAAAAGAAGTGATAGAACCCGATTGTGATTGTGCTTATGGATATTATGCTTACGCTAAAATCAGTGGTATTGGTACTGATATAGAGTTAGATGAAGCTAAAAATATTATTTTATCAGTCATTAATAAAAGTGGAAAATTTACTTGTTCTCATATCGTTTATTTTTACGCATATTTTTATTTATTAAATGATGAAAGATTTAGTGGTGAATTTGCAAAAGAAATGTTAGAGGAAAATTATCCTTTTTACCGCTATGAAATATCAAGAATTGTTTTATTATCACAAGTAATAAATAAATTAAAAATAAAAAGTGATAAATTAGATGTATTATTATTAGATATGGATGTATATGATAAAAATGAAATAAAATATTATAATGAAAATATTCATAAAAAGGCTTCTTTACCATATTGGAAAAATATTTAATTTCTATTTTTCAATCTTTCAATTTCTGCTTTAAGATTTTCAACGTCGGCAAGTAGTTGATTATATTGACCTGTCTCAGGTGTAGCACTTGCTTGAGCAGAAATTGTTAAAATAATTTGTCCTACTAACTCTAACCAATTTCCAAAAGCATTTTGAGCACTATTTGTTAGATTTGGTGCTATAATATATGCTATGATAACACCAGTTAAACTATATTCATAAGGTGGGATAGAATCTAACCAGTTGGAGAAGGATTTGACAGCTTCTTTGAATTCTTCATAATTGTTGTTCAAATAAAATCCCTCCTATATACTATCATACGAAAAAAATTGTAAATTAATACATAGAGGTTGAAAGATGAAGGTTTTAAAAAAGCAAACAAATAGTAAAATGTGTTATATTTGTGGGATGGATAATCCTTTTGGTTTAAAAGCACCATTTTATGAAATGGAAGATGGTAGTCTAGTAAGTATTTTTGAATATAAAGCAATGCATCAAAGTTATCCTGGACGCACTCATGGTGGATTGATTACCGCAATGTTAGATGAAGTTGCTGGTCGAGCTATTTGGATTACAGAACCAACAACATGGGGTGTAACAATGGATTTAAATGTTAAATTTAGAAAAATTGTTCCCTACGATGTCAAACTAAAAGCGGTTGGCAAGATTATCAAAAATACAAAAAGAGGTTTTGTTGGTGATGCAAAAATTTATGATATGGAAGGAAATATTTTGGCAGAAGCCGAAGTAACATATATAAAATTGCCTATTGAAAAAATAGCTAATAGTGATATTCATGAGGATGTGAACACTTATTGTCCAGATGATGTTACGGAAATTAATTAACAATTTCCTTAAATGGGGAATTGTTTATGCAATCGTGGCGGAATAGGTAGACGCGCTACTTTGAGGGGGTAGTGTTCTAATGGACGTGTGAGTTCGAGTCTCATCGATTGCACCATGTTATACTAACAAAAAGGATATTTTCCTTTTAAAACCCTAAAAAACGCAAGTAATTTAGGGCTTTTTAATATATTTAAAAATTTAAAAAAAGGACAAAAATATCTCATACTTTAGAGGATATTTTTTTAATTTTTTGCATTTGGGAAGATTCGAACTATTAAAAAGAATAAAAATTAAATGAATCAATTGCGATTATAGTAAGTGGATTGATTATTGAAGAAAATATATAAAATAAATCCAAAAACACGATTTGGATTTATTTTTTTAAAAAAACAAAATATCCTTTTTGTTAATAAAAGACATGATTTTTGTACGAAAAGACTCGGTTAGACAGAAAAGTCTTAAAAAGTTCTAAAACATAAGATTTTTAGAACTTTTTTTATTGTTTTTTATGCGTTTTTGTACAAATTTGTTTAGTAAAAAAATAATAAAAAGATTTCCATTTTAAGACTCGTTTTATACTGTTTTTTGAAAAAATAAGATTTGAACTCACAAATAAATTAATTATAAATATTTTTTATTAAATCATTAAAAAAAGATAATGAATATGATATAATATGTTTAAGAAATATATCTTTAAATAAAAGTAAGTGACAACCAAATAAAAAATATCTTGGAAATCGTCTATTACCTCATCATCGAGGATTTAAATAAATTGTGGTTACAAAGGGGGATGGTTTATGGAAGAAAATTTAATTTATGAATGGGATAAAATGAATGATTATCAAAAGAAAATATCAATGTTAGCTTATATTATAGAGCGAGCTTTAAATTGTTATAATCATTTAAACGATTTTTTAAGTTTTATGGATACTAATCTTGATGAGATAAATTATGCACCATCATTTTTAGTAGAGTGTTTTGATTCAATGCGTTATAAACTAATCATGTTATCTGCTAAAGTGTTTGATGAATCAAAAGATGCAATTGGGATTATGAAAATTTTTAATATGGGAGAGCAAATGTCTAGCTATCCATCCATTAAAACATTTAAAAGAAATGTAGAAATTGAATATGCAAAATATGAAGAAGAAATTAAAAGTCTTAGAATTTTAAGAGATAAAGAATATGCACATACAGATAAAAAATTTTTATTAAATCCAATTGAAATTGAAACAACATCTTTATTAGATAATTTAAGTGGAATGTTAAATTGGGCTTGGAAAGCATTAAATCGATTAATGCATTGTACAGGTGCAACACTTGTTGATCCAATTCCTACGCATAAAGATTTTGGTAAAATGATTAGTTTAATCAAAAATAACAAGTAGTTTATTTGGTTTAGTTAATATAAAACCACTTGAGGAAAGATGTACTCTTTAACTGCAAAGAAAATGTTTGAACAATTACTTATGAATAATGGAAGTAATGCATTAGAAATAATAGTTGCATTCATTAAACTCGTAAGTAAATCCATTCAATTAGATCTTGTTGATACAAAAGAAGCCACAAGAATAATCCAATGTGCTAATTTTAAAATAGCTGTCTCTAATGAAGAAAAAAAGAACTTGAAAAAGTAATTTTTGATTGCGAAAATTGAAAGATTGTTATTAAGAATTAATCATATTGTTATGTTGAAAATAATTAATAATAAGAGACGCTAACTTACCAACAATGGAAGAATGCAAAGTCTTTTTATATATAAATATAGAGGTAAGCACTTTTTATGTAGAGTATGAAAGATTTGAAAGTCGTGCGCAGATTCTATCAAAAGGTTTATCCTTGCTATGATTTTTGCACGAAAAGGCTATGCTAGATAAAAGATTTTTAAAAAGTTCTAAAATCACTCGGTTTCAGGGCTTTTTTTTGTTTTTATAGATTTTTGAGCAAATGTGTTTAAAAAAGTGACAAAAAGATTTATATTTTAGGCTCGTTTTTAAGCATTTAAAAAAAAGGTTTGAACACACAAAATCTTAATAATTATAATTATGAATTATTTTATTAAATTAGTTTGAAAAGGATAAATTATTTGTTTGAGTAATAAAAAATATAAATTTGAAATATCACAGCAATTGCGAGAATAGTTGTAGAAATAACTATCCTTTGCTATAATATATGTTGGAAAAGCTATACTCGTTATTCCATCAATAAGATGGTCTATTAATATTGATTATTTAAATTTTAACATGATAAATAAACCTAATTTGCTTTTCTATTAAAAAATATTTTTTCTATTAAGAGAGGGAGGATAAAATGAAATATCTTTTACCAGATGTGATTTATCCAAATGTTTACAATGAAGAACGTGAAAATTCAATTCAACGTCAGTATAAATTATATGATTTATATTTAAAAAGAATAAAATCCAAAATAGGTCAAAAATTATATGAGTATTATCATATTGCTGATAGATTTCACGATTATAGTATCGAGAAAATAGCTTTCTGTAATGCAAAAGAAAAGGAAAAAAGCTTTATTGAATTAAATCTAAATTTTTATAATGATATTTTTTATAGACTTACTTTTTTTCAAATAAGAAAATATACTATTGAATATTCTCCAGAGGAAAAATATTATAAAAATATGGAAAAGAAAAGGGCATTGAAGAAATAGTATTATGTGAAATAGGGTATGAAAAGGGATATAATTTTATTAATTTTTGTACAGCAGATGAAACTGAAGTGTCGATTTATTTCAAGCAATTTAAAATTGAAGAAAAAGAAAAATAGTATGAATGCTCTCAAAAAAAGTCAATTTTTCACTCATGAATTGGAAAATTTCTTTGTAGTAAATAATTCATGATTAGGAATACGGAAAATATTATGTAAACACAACAGAAAGAAAAATGGGGATCCCATTTGTTAAGGAATCGGAAATAGCATTTGTTGCATTTTCCTTATCCCGCTAAAATTGTGCAACAAAAATGAAGAATGTTGCACAAATGCAACACATATTTTTCTTTAAAATTATACTGAATAATTTGATTTTTAATTTTTCAATGCATATCTTTTGCATTTCATAGTATAGATTTTATGTAAAATACTTGACATTTTAGGATTTTGCTAGTATTATAATACGATTTAGTGAAGATACATACTAAATGAACGGAAAGATGGAGGTTAACTATTAATAATCAAGTAAAACGATAAAATAATTTTTATTGTATAAAAAATGA
>UQBM01000006.1 GCA_900539265.1 uncultured Mollicutes bacterium
ATAAAACAATTGTTGATGGAGATGTTAAACGTAATACATTAAATTATTATTTAGCAAATATTTTAGGTAAAGCAAGAGCTGTATTATCAGTAATAGATTATGATACATTAGACAGTGGATATCCTATATTAAGAAATGTTATTGAAATGTATTTAACATATTTATCATTTAATTATTCAAGTGCTGATATTGTTGAATATATGAAATTTAATACATATAAAATACATTATGATGCTGAATTTAAATTACCAGAAGAGTTTGAAAAAGAATACTTAAAGAATGGAAAAGATGTAAACAAAATTGCATATTTAAACTATGGATGGCTAGATAGTATATTTGAATTTGAATATTTAGGAATTAAAAAATCATATAATTTTTCTGATGTAGTAAAACTTGTAAATCAATTAATTTACAAAGATAGAAAAATTAAAAACTACGCATCCAATTTAGAAATATATTATAAAAAATGCCATTATCATTCTCATGCTAATTTATATGGATTTAAATACCCAATCATTTATATAATGGATTTATGTAAAGGGTTAGGAGAAGTACTATTAGGAATAGCGTATGAAATAAATAAGATTGAGAAAGTAGAATTATTTAATGGTATTGATCTTGTAAAAAATGCAAGAATGTCAGTAGATAGATTACATAAAATGAGAGAAGATTTAACTACTGAACAATTAGAAAAATATTATAAGAATAGAAATTAATGTAAGGCTAGAGCATTATTGTAGTGCTTTAGCTTTTTATTATGAGTGATGGATAATGACTATTAAATATATAATTTTTTATAGAAAAGAAAAATAAAATTATTTTATATATTAGGGGTATTTATCCATCACTTTTTAAAATTAATATGAATATTCTTCTGGTATATAATTAAACACACGCATTACGAGCCCATGCGGATTTCAACACCCATTTTAAGGGCTGTGACGGATTATTATTTCAAAAGAGGGTAAATAGCAGGGCCCTCCACTTTTTGACGATATGGACCAAATTTCAGTTAGAGAAGTATGCAAACGCCAATTTATTTTCTCAAAAAGCATATATTAATTGCACATTTAGACAAAATATGATATAATTTTATAAATAGTACAATTTCATAAAGAGGTATGTATATGGTTAGTTATAAAAAATTGTGGAAAATGCTTATTGATCATGATATGAAAAAAGTGGATTTAAGAAAAGCAACAGGTATCAGCACAAATACTTTAGCTAAATTGAGCAAAAATGAATTGGTAGCTACAGAGATATTAGTAAAGATTTGTAAATTCTTTAATTGTGATATTGGCGATATTATGGAAGTAGTAGATTAGAGAGGAATTTTTATGAAGAAGAAATTACGAGTTTTTGAAGCTTTTGCAGGAATAGGAGCTCAACATTCTGCCTTAAAAAGAACAAACATTAATTTTGAAATAGTAGGAATTAGTGAATGGTTTATTAATGCATTATTAACATATGATGCTATTCATTCCTCTGAGGATGATGAAATTGAATTACCATCATACGAGGAACAAATAGAATATTTGAATCAATTCACATTTAGTAAAGATTCAGTTAATCCAATAAAAGACATAACAAAATTACAAAAATATGAAATAGAAAATCTTTATATTGCAAATCAAAGAGTTAAAAATTATGGTTCAATTACTGAGATTAAAGGTATGGATATGCCTGAATGTGATTTGTTAGTATATTCCTTTCCGTGTCAAGATTTATCAACAGGCGGTAAAACGCAAGGTATGAAAAAAGGATCTGGGACAAGATCGGGATTATTATGGGAAATTGAAAGAATATTAAAAGAATTAAAAAAAATAAATAAGTTACCTGAATATCTATTGATGGAAAATGTTAAAGCAATTTTTGCTGATTCAAATAAAGATGATTTAAATCAATGGCTTAAATTTTTGGAAAGCGTTGGATATAAAAATGGCAGTAATATGGTATTAAATTCCATTGATTTTGGTATTCCACAAAGTCGTAAAAGAGCATTCATAATTAGTCATTTAAATACTAAAGTTGATGATAAAAAAATTATGGAACATTCTCAAAGAGCAAGATCAACTTTACCATTTTTAAAAACAGATTATTCAAATCCAATTTACAAAGAAGAAGCTAATAAAGCACAGTTGAATAAAACAATTTCTCGTGAAGAGATGTGGAAAATTAATAAAAGAGAAGTTAAAGAAGATACAATTATTAATACAATCACTTGTAATATGGATAGAAGCAATACTGCCGCAATGTTTAAATACAATGGCCCAAAAGGAAGAACATATAGACTACTAACTATAAGAGAAGCTTTTCTTTTAATGGGGTTTACTGAAGAAGAATATGAAAAAACATTAAGATTAGATTTAAGCTATAGAAAGATGAATAAATTAATAGGTAACTCTATAGTGGTTAATGTACTTCAATATATTTTTGAAACTTTATTTTTAGATGAATATGATAAGGTAGAAGAACATGCATAAAATTAATTTACCAATAGATACCAAATCACTATATTATAATATTAACAATGATAATTTAAAGGGGCATACATGTACTGTTGCAACTCCAATAAAACAAGGCAAGTCATTAAATCAATATTTAAATGAGATTTATAAAATTCCTCAACAAATTGACTACGAACAACATGAGAAGTTAGTAGATGAATTGCGTAAAAATTCTAAGAGCATTGTAAGAATTAATAACGTTTTTGTATTTGATAAGATTAAAGTTAATAATCATTTAATTGATTGTGAGGCTAGTTATTGCATTTATGTTAAAGAAGAAATAGATGAAACCAAGGTTCAATTTGGCAGAATTAAAATGCACTATCCTCTTTCTTTAAAATATGAATCATTGAATATTGATAATAAGAAAGTGTTAAATAAAATTTCAGAATATTTAAATGATTATGCTTTTCTTATTGAGTCATTTGATTATGATTTTGATGATGATTCATTAAATTTTAATGCTCTTGTTGTCGGCTATAATCAAATACCTTATTCTAAAATATTTATTAATAATAAAGGTGTAGGTTCTAAATTTAATCAAGACTTAAAATATTTATCAGATTGCTATGACTATGAGATAATATCATTAAAAAAACAATATGGTAATGATGTTGGAACTGAATCATTTGAGGAATATATGGAAAAAGCAAGAGAGGAATCATTCAGTATTGTGAATCAATATTTGATAAGTGAAGGAGCATATGAAATTAGATTTACTAGTAACGAGTACCCTTATTGTATTTATGATGTACAATATTATTTAAATGGAAATATTTATTATGGTGTTATTAGATCGACATATACCAAGCAAATTTATGCTGATTTAAGTGCTGAAACTAATCGATTTATAAATTTATTTAATAATACAAATTTGTTTATTATTACTGAGGTTATAGTTAATAACGTATTAAAAGTGTTTAACAATAAGCAATTAGAACAATTTAAAACTAAGATTAATTCAATTAGATTAATAAAATAAAAGGAGAAAGAATCATGGCAAGAGAAATAAAAAAAATTCCACCTGCAAAGTCTTTAATTGTAGGGTTAAGATGCATAGGATATAATTTTTCTACAGCTTTAGCAGACATTATCGATAATAGTATATCTGCTTATGCAAAAAATATTGAAATATTATCAAATCCTGATGATGAACCATACGTTGCTATTTTTGATGATGGTGTAGGTATGGGATTTAAGGAATTAGAAAATGCCATGACTTTAGGTTCTGATAGGGATAAAGAAGATAGTGAATTGGAATTAGGAAGATTTGGGCTAGGATTGAAATCTGCATCTTTTTCACAATGTTTAAAACTAACTGTAGCATCTAGAAATTGCAGTAAAATTAACGCTATGAGTTATGATTTGAGAAAAATTGAAGAACAAAATGAATGGGTATTGGATATATTAGATGAAGAGGAAATTTTAAGCTTACCAGAAATAAACAAGTTATTACAAACAAAAACAGGAACTTTAGTTATATGGCAAGAGTTTGATAAGATTGAAGAAAGTGCAAAAACTTTCAGGGATTCATTCATAAGTACTATCGGAAATGCAAAAAAACATATTGAACTAGTTTTTCATAGATTTTGTGATGAAATTAAGTTCTCTTTTAATGGTCATCAAATAGAAAAAAGAGATCCTTTTCTTATTGGAGTAGGTCAACAAGGAAGAACTCAAAATATATGTGTTGATGGTAAAGAAATTGTTGTTACGCCATTTGTTCTGCCATTTGTAAATACATTAACTGAAGAACATAAAAAATTACTTGGAAATCCAAAGAGTATATATGATGAACAAGGGTTATATATTTATAGAAATAAGAGACTAATTATTTGGGGTAGTTGGTTAAGAATGAATATAAGAAGTGAATTTAACAAATTAGCTAGGGTAAGAGTTGATATTCCTTCTTCATTAGATTCAATATGGATGTTAGATGTGAAAAAATCATCAGCTAAAATCCCAGATAAAATAAAGGATTCTTTGCAAGTTTCTATTAAGGATTCCATTGTACGTAGTAAAAGAGAAATTAAATATCCGGGTAAAAAAGAAGCATCAAATAATTCACCACTTTGGAGAAGAGTTGATTTAAGAGGTGGTAATATACGATATGAAATTAATAGAAATGATAATCCACTATATTTACAACTTTTAAATATATTAGATAAAGAACAAATTCAAGTTGTAAATGCGTATCTTGATAAAATAGAAGAATTTTTGCCTAAAGGACAAATCGTATCAGATAATGCTGATTCATTACATATTTTAAATTCTAGTGAAATGTTAGAAGAAGAAAAAATGATTGATGAAATCGTATTGTTAGCATCTATGAGTACAGAAGATATAAACTACTTCATTGATTTATTATTGTCAGGAGAACCATATTTAGTAATTAAACATAGAAAGAAAGATATTTTAGAGAGGGTAAAAAATGGAAAATAAAAATTTAGATGAAGTCATTCAAATGCTTTATGGATATTTAGGAGGTAAGTGTTTAAGTCATGAGGATTTAATAATAAAAATAAAAGAACTTACTATTCTTCCGAAGTATTGTAATTTATCCTCTAGTGATATTAATAATATAGTTTTTGAATATGAAAAAAGATATGGTAGTAAAACTTTTGTTCCCGGTACAACACTTGTGTCCAAAGAAGCAAGTGATACATGGTTTCATGAGAAAAAAAGAAAAATGACTGAAGAGGAACATTCTTTTGAAAATCGCTATAAAAAATATTTAATGTTTGAACGTTTTGGAGAAAACGCAATTAAAAAAATAATTGAAGATACTGAAAAGGTATTGTCATTATGTGCTGATCCTGAATCAAATGAGAAAAGAAGAGGATTGGTTATGGGAGATGTCCAGTCAGGAAAGACATCAAATTACTTGGCTTTAGCTAATATGGCATATGATTATGGTTATAAAATAGTATTGATTTTAGCCGGTATGACTGATTCGTTGCGTATTCAAACCCAAGAACGAGTAGATGAGGGATTAATAGGAGCTATTAGTTCTACAATAGAGAAAAAAGAAGTATTGAAATATATAGGTGTAGGAATAAATGAATGTAGACATTATTGTGTCCCTTTAACAACGAATGAACATGATTTTTCTGCAATGGCTGCAACAAGTAACGATTTTAACAAACCATTAGTATTAGTTGTAAAGAAAAATAAAAGTATTTTGACTAATTTAAAAAAATGGTTAAAGCCTGGACATAATGATATATCAAGTAGAAATATATTAATTATTGATGATGAATGTGATAATGCTAGTGTTAATACAAAGAAACAAGAAGATCCTTCTAGCATCAATTTATTAATTAGAGAAATATACAATAATTTTAATTGTGCTTCATATGTAGGTTTTACTGCGACTCCTTTTGCTAATATATTTATTAACCCAGAAAAAAATACAATTAACGACGATTTATTTCCAAGCGATTTTATTCATAGATTGAAAGCTGCACCTGAATCATATTTTGGAGCTGATAAAGTATTTGGAGAAGAATCAAGCCATTTAGTTGTCCTAAATGAAAATGAACGTGGTTTCTTTGATCCTAAGCATAAGAAAAATGATGTATTCCCTGGTTTATGTGAGTCAATGAAAAATGCTATTTGTGATTTTTTACTATGTAACTGTATCAGAACATTTAGAGGAGATAAACTTAAACACAGATCAATGATGTTTAATATTACACCTTATAATGATTTACATGAAGATATAAAATTAGGTGTTGAAAACTATATAAGAAAGTTACAAGATATAATACTTCAATATGATAAATATCCAATAGAAAAATTTATAAAAGATCCAGAAATGAATAGACTATATGTTAATTATACAAATGATGATTTTTATGCTAATTGTAATTTGGAGATATCATTTGATGAAATTAAACAATTATTATATGATGAAATATCATTATTCAAAGTAGCAATCATAAATAATAAATATGTTGGTGACAAGCGTTTTAATTATGACAATTATAAAGAAACTGGCGCTCGTGTTATTATGATTGGTGGATATGTATTATCACGTGGTTTGACTTTAAAAGGCTTAATGACAAGCTATTATAGTAGAAATGCATCAGCCTATGATACATTGCTGCAAATGTGTAGATGGTTTGGATATAGACCAAATCATGAAGACTTATGTAGAGTTTATATGAGTCAGATAAGTATTGATAGTTTTGGTGCTGTAATTGATGCAATAGAAAACCTAGATGAACAATTAAGAATCATGAATGTTCAAGGTAAAGAACCAAAAGATTTTGGTCTAATGGTGCAGGAATCACCAGATACATTAGAGACAAAATTAATTATTACTGCTAGAAATAAAATGAAATCAACAAAAGTTGTTAATACTTTCTTGAATTATTCAGGCGAATGTATTGATACTTCAAAATTATTTGTTGATTACAAACATAATGATTATAATACTAAACAATTAGAAAGCTTTTATAAGGAATTAGAAAATAATGGATTCAGCTTAGTTATTTTAAACAAACGTAGAATGTTTGTTGATGTTCTACCAAGTTTAATTTCTAAATTTATTAGAAGTCTTCATATACCTTTAGAAAATAAGAAATTTGACGCTGAAAATATCGCTAATTTTATTGAGGAAGCAAAATACTATGATAAATGGGATGTAGTGTTTGCAACTGGTAATGAAAGACAAGGGAAAGAAAAGTTTAAACTATTTGATTTAGAAATAGATCCAATTGAACGTAAGTTTGAATATCGTACAGGTGAAGAAATTGTTAGAATATCAAAAAATAATAATAGATTAATAGAACCAGGTATCTTTGATTCTGGATTAGATTCTAATCAATTGGAAGAAGCTAAAAAAAGTGCTACAGATAGAGCAAAAGCAAATAAGAAAGAAAAAGTTACACTTATTGCCAGAGATTATTTAAGTGTTAAAGGAAGAAAACCACTTTTAGTAATTTTACCTATTAAGTTAACTTGTGATAAAAATGACTCTGATGAAGATAAAATAATTAAAGAAGAAGTTATTCAAAAGTTTAATGGTAAATATCTAATAGGTATAGGTATAGGGTTTGCTGGCAAAGATGAAAAAGTTATGATGACTTATAAAATTAATCTTGTAAAATATAAAGAATTAATGAATAAATATAATGATGAAGAGGAGGAAGAAAATGATTAATCTATTTGAAAAGTTTAATAGTTTAAATAGAAATATTAAAAACACTCAATATTTAATTGACACTAAAGGAGTAGTTAAGGCTTATTATGGCGTGTCAGTAGATGGATTTTTTAGATTAGCATTTCTATCTTCTAAATCATCAGGAATAAAGGATATGACAAAAAACATTGCAGTTGTTCAAGGGAATTCAAATGAAGAAAACTATTGGACTTGTTTTGATTTGAAAAATGATGATTTAATTTCAGTGTTTTGTTCTTTTGGCGAAGATTTGATTTCTAGTGTTTGTAATGAATATAATGAAACAACAGCTTTAACAAAATTAAGATTAAGATATTCAACATGGCTAGCACTTTTTAGGAAGACAAGAACACCATTATCTCCAGAGAAAGCAAAAGGATTGTTTGGTGAGCTATATTTCTTGAAAAATGTAATGCTAAAGAAGTATGATATAGATAAAACTATAAATTCATGGAGTGGCCCTGATTATTTAGTTAAAGATTTTGCCGTTGATGATTATTGGTATGAAATTAAAACTATATCTTGTAGTGGGACTGTTGTAAAAATATCATCACTTCAACAATTATCTTCTGATATAGAGGGTAAATTAGTAGTTATTAAAGTTGAGGAAATGGCTGATGCTTATAAAGGTAAAGATTCATCAATTAATGAATTAGTCCAATATGTAATTGCAGAAATTGAGTCAAACGATACTAAAGATATGTTTTTAGATAAATTAGCAAATATAGGATATGATTTTTCTGATGAATTAGGAAATAAAAAATATAATGTTGCAAATCTAGAATATTATTTGGTAGATGATAAATTTCCAGCTTTAAGAGAAACAGATATAAAATCGGAAGCTATTAATAATGTAGGTTATGAATTAATTTTGAAATTATTGATTGATTATTTGGTGAAATAATATGGCGATGACTTTGGAAGAATTTAGAGAACAATTGATTAATGACATTAAATCAGAAGCTTTAGTAAATGAAGATTATGATACTGATGTTTTTATTGAATATGCAAAAGATATTTTAATAAATGATTTTGGTGTATTAAGTGATTTGAATTTAAGTTATTATCCAGATTATAAAACAGATAATAATGTATTTAGAAATATGCGATTAGATGCTTCATATTTAGAATTATCAATAAATACATTACATTTACTATATTCGGATTTTAATAGTGGTGAAATTCAAATTATTAATAATGAATTTGTAAATCAAAAAGCTACGTTATTGTGTAATTACTTTGTTAATGTTCTTAGAGATTTCTTCAGAAAGGCTCCAGAGAGTGATCCAGTTACTCAGTTAGCTAAGGATATTAGAAAGCATATAAAGGATATTAAAAAGATTCATGTAATAATAATTTCAACTAATAAAAATAGTTCAAGAATAAAAACTACCTTTGAAATGAAACCACTTGTAGTTGGTACAGATCAATATAATGTTGATTTAACATTACTTGATATTGAAAAGATTTATGAAACGAAATTGCAAGGGTTTCGCAAGGATGATATTATCATTAATACTTCTGATTATGGTATTAGTGGTATTCCGTGCATAAAAGCTGAAATAAATTCAGAAGATTATGAATCATATTTAGCCATTGTTCCAGGAAGTTTTTTAAATGATATATATCAGCAATATTCAGCTAGGTTACTTGAAAGCAATGTTCGTTCATTTTTAAATACTCGAGGTGAAATTAATAAAGGAATTTTAAATACTATATTAAATGATAAATCCAAATTTTTTGCCTATAATAATGGAATTTCAACAACAGCAGATTCTATAGAATTAACTCATACAGACAAAGGATTATTAATAACATCATTTAAAAATTTACAAATTATAAATGGTGGTCAAACTACTGCTTCATTAGCATCTGCAGTAATAAAAAATAATGCAGATTTGAGTGGTATATATGTTCAAATGAAGTTATCAATTATAAAAGATGAAGTTGAAGGTCCTGAATTGGTAAGACTTATATCGAAATATGCCAATAAACAAAACAAAGTTACTAATGCAGATTTAAATTCAAATCATCCTTTTTATACTAGAATTGAAGAATTCTCAAGAAAAATTAAAGCACCATTGTTACCTAATTCAACAGTGCAATCGTCTTGGTTCTTTGAAAGAGCTAGAGGTCAATATGATCAAGCAATGATGAAGTTCAAAACTAAAAAGGAAAGAGAAATGTTTGAACTTCAAAATCCTAAGGCTCAAAAATTCACTAAAACTGATTTAGCAAAATATATTAATAGTTCTGAAATGAGACCATATGATGTATCTTGGGGTGCAGAAGTTAATATGACTAGATTCCAGTTAATTATGGAAAAAGATTGGGATAAGAGTAATACGAAATATAATGAAATGTATTATAAAGAACTTATTGCAAAAGCGATTTTATATAAGAAGATTGAAAAGATTATTAGCAATGAAGAATGGTACATAAATAATAAAGGTTATAGAGCACAATTAGTTCCATATACTTTTGCAAAATTTATTTATGAAATAAAAAAGATTAATAAATTATTCAATTATAAACGCATTTGGGAATTACAAGATGTACCAGACGAATATTACGATGATTTAGCTAATATTGCTAAATTATGTTATGATACTTTTAATGACCCAAATAGACAATATTTAAATATAGGTGAATATGCAAAACGTGAATTATGTTGGGATGTGTTGAATAGAACTTCATATAATTTATCAAATGATACGATTGAATTATTGATTGATAAAGAAGATAAACAAGTTGAAGCAAGAATAGCTCAAAAGGATCAGAGATTTTTAAATGAAATTTGTGGTGAAATTGATATATTTAATGCTGGGATTGAATATTGGCAAAATGTCAAAAGTATAGGAAAGCAATTAAATGAATTAAATGATTTTCAATTAAAGTTATGTGATTATGCAATCAATTATATTAAGCAAATTTATACTCAATTAAGCAAGAAGCAAGTTAAAGATTTGATTGAGATAATGAAAAAAATGAATCAATATTTGTAGTATATAGCAATTTAAAACATTTATAGATCACTAGAAATAGTGGTCTTTTTTATGCTTATTCCAAGAATAAGGGTGGTATATTAATGGTATATGTTTCTATAAAATTTATATATTTCTCTCTCATATAAGTAATTTAGTATTTCATATACCAATATGCACCACCATAGAAGATGTGGATATAATAGTAAAAAGAAAAACACATATTACTGTAAATCGATTCTTGATTATTTTGATTCTTCCATACACAAGACTGGCGCCCCGCTACGTGTCTAAAAATATCCAAATTTTAGACCTCCCCCTACCCTTTTTGATATCCCAAAAACTTCAATAGCACTGCGCCCCCGCTGTATTGTGGCAATATTGTCTATTTTTTATGTCCCCTTGGTATTGATCCACCATATAATACACCCTCATCACCATAAATCGATACTACTTTTAAACAAAAAAAGCTTATAGGCAACCCAAAAATAGTTTACTTATAAGCTTTTTATCATTAATAGGTTCAGATGTATTTTTGGACACTTATTTTACACAAGTAGCAAAAGTGTCCAATTCCACCCCGCAAATCTGTCCAATTCTACCTACAAAAGTGTCAACTGCAAATTAAAAAAGTGTCAAATTACCCCTTGATAATTGGACACTTGGTTTGTATGTTTGTTAACTTTTATTTACTAAGTTTTTTAATGACTTTATCTTTTATAATTTTGTCATCAATGCTAAAAAATTTAGGACTACTACATAAAATTTGTAATATTGTTGATACACAATTAATAAGTAATTCTACAATAAATGCATTATTGTTAAAGTTTTGAAACTTTTGATTTAATTTGGCATCAAAAAGAACTAATACAAGCAATCCCGTTAATACAACTAAGCTAATAATAAAAAACCATTTTATTATTATTCTAATTATTTTATTTCGTTTAACAATTTTATTTGTTTGTCTATCATAAATCTCATTTTGACCTTCAAAATGCCCTTGGTTGAACGAATATTCTTGATTTTCTTGAGATTCTTTTTTAATTCTATCAATTTCAATTTCTTTTTGATTTTCTACATCTTTAGTAGCTATCGAGACTTTTTCATCAGTAAGAGATTTATGTTCTTTTTCAATAAACTCATCTACATTTTCGATATGTAAGTTTTCCTCTCTAAGTTTTTTATCGATCCTATATATAAGTTCTTCTTTAAAGTTAGCCTTCTCATCCAATTCTAATATTGTTGATAAAATTTCTTTTCGTGTTTCTTCCTGAGAACTCATTACATCTTCAATACCTGTTGTAATGCTCAAAAACTTACAAAAAGCTCCATAATCATTCTCAGTTCTATTCTTATATTTTAATAATGTAGAATACCACACTGAAGGAAGAACAAATGTTGGAATGTCACCTTTATTTCTATCACTTGACCAATTCACTAAAACTTTATCTAAAGTAATAAAATAATATTTTACATTCATAAAGGAATTCTTTTCTTGATTACTATTCTTTTTTTTCATAAACATATATGAATTAACATCATGTTTAATAGGCTCAATTGATGTATCTTTGCCAAATCCTTTTTTATATTCGTTCAATTCAGAAGTTAATAAATCAAATTCGGTTCTAGTTGGCTTTGATTCAAAGGTTTCATTTGACTCATAACCAAACTTTGACAAATTAGTTGTAACTCTTTTTTCTAAAAATTCTCTAAATTCATTAAAACCTTTCTTTGGATTTTGTTTCTGCCATACATAATAAGCTTCATAAAAATCATAATTTTTAAACGATGGTGCAATAGTTTTAATAGCTTCACCACTTATTGGTTCATTATGTCTAAATTGAGATTTTAAGTATTTAACATAATTTGAAATAGTATTTAACATTTCATCCCTTGTATAATTAGTATATTTTAAAGCGATACCAGCAGATTTGCATTTTTCAATGAATAATTTTATCATTCGATGATGTTCATGATTTTCAAATAAAATATACTTAAATAAAATATTAGAATCTAAATAAAAAACTTTTTGGTTAAAAACTTGTTGAAAATAGTTATTGTCCTTCTTTAAGGTTAGTAAACAATATTCATAGCAACTAGAAACACTATGATAAATATAATTATCCTTTTCTTTATTATCCCATATTAAAAAATCATTAATTATTTGTATTTGGTTTTCATCAAATTTATGATTCCCATTCAATTTTTGAGTTTTATCCTTATAATTCATATAAGCTAAAAAGGTTTTTTTATCTTCGTTAAAAGCATTATAAATAAATTGAGTTACTAAATTGATAAGTGTTTCTTTGTTGGACATATTATATTTTTCATTTTCTTTGATAAAAAGTTCAACTATGTTTGTAAGTATATTACTTTGTTTCTTTTTATATTTATCACATTCTTTTGGATCAAGAGTATAAGTAATTGCTTTTTTATCATCATTCAAAGATAATTTTAAAATGGTATTACTTTTATCTTTTTCGATCGCTTTTATAATTTCTTCAGTGGTAAATTCCAAATCAAAATTATCATATAACAATGTGGTAATATCATTAATAGAAATTCCTTTGGGCCCTGCTTCTGCCAATTCCATTTTAATTAGTTTTAATAAATTACTATAAAAAGTGGTTGAATTACTATCGCCTACAACCAATGTAAAACGTAACAAATTTTTCATATAATACCTCACTACTAGGTAATTATACTACAAATAATGTTTTTTTCAACAAAATCTACTTTATAATACGATTATGTATGTATAATTTCCTAAATTGTTTATACGTAATAAAATCCGCATTAATTAAATTCTCTGTTGGTGAAAAAATTAATTTTAATACATATAATTTGTATGCTTTCTTTATCAATCTATCCATATTTAACACCTCGTATATTTAATTATATTATACTCAAAATAAATGTAAATAATGTAATTAATTGTCAAACCAATTCGCTTACTTTTTTAACCGCCTCTTCAATGCCTAAATCATCAATCATATTTGCAAATGAATATAAGAACGCTTGGAGTTTAGTTGCTTCAAGTTTAGTAATTTTTTCGATTATAGCATCATTACCTTCAAATAAATCAAAGAAAGAAAAGTTATACATTGCTGCTGGTTTATCAGCAAGTAGTCTAATATAAGGACTCCAATTAATATAACGTAAACCTGGCTTACCTGATATCCTTGGAATTGTCATTATATGAGTTCCCTCTTCATAATATATTTCTAGTTTATTAGGTAAGTATTTTACTTGCACACGTTCATAGGCAAGTGCTGGGGCTAAATAGTAATAATGTCTGTTTTCAGTAGTAAGTCTACCATAATTATCAAGTTTCCTACTAGATACTGATGTACAAACAAATGAAGTAGGTGGCAATTGATTAAGTTCGTTTATATCTTCAAAATGTAAATCCACAATTGGTTGTTTTAGTACATAGTGTTCACGTTTTAAAAGATTAGATGACTTCTTCAATAATTCTTTGTTAAATTCTTCAAAATCATCAAATTGTGGAAGTGGCACTAATAAGTTTCTTCTCATGAACCTAACAGCTTGTTCAACAGTTCCCTTTTCATAGCCACGCTCTGGGTTCATAAATACTTCCTTAAACTCATAATGAAGTTTAAATCTATAAAATGTATCAGATAAAGTTCTTGATATATTACCATTTTCCAAATTATTTACTTTAACAAGTGCACTGTCATTATCAAACCAAATTGTATGTGGAACACCATTTAAATATTCACAAGTAAAAGAATATATTAAAAATACAATCACCGATACTCAAACAAAATCTTATAAATATAAAAAATTTTTTGTTCCAATTATTATACTTAATGATTCAGTTTATTATTTCGAATATAAAACTGGGATCTTTTTAACTAAATACGGCCAAACTTTAGATGAGGGGTTAAAAATCTTAGGAATTAAATAAGTTTCTTAAATAGACTTTAAGAAGTTAAATTTTATATTAAATACAAATATCAATTATGATGCGATGACACTTGTTTGCACAACAAAATGTGTTTCTTTGTATAAAATAAGCATATAATAATATATAGTTAGATAATCTTTTTCTAGTTATTAAACAGTCTAAACTATTGACAAATAAAATATTTTTTGATAGAATATAAATGAAAAAAATGCATATGATATTATTGTCATATGACTTGGGCTGGCGTATGCCTTGGTCCACCAACGGCAGGAAATAGTCCTGCCATTTTTTATAGGAAGGAGTAATTATGGGGAAAGTCTTAAGCATTTTTATTGATGAATCAGGTGATGTCGGATTTATCAAAGATGCATCAAAATATTATATTATTACTTTTGTAATGCATAATCAAAATGATGATATAAAGAGTAATATTGAAAAAATTAAAGATTATCCTATATTTCATGCTGGTCCTATAATTAGAAGAGAGTATCCATTTGATAATATGGAAATGAAAGATAGAAAGAAAATATTTCAATCTATTTTTATGTTTACATTATCATTACCAATAAAGATTTTTTCTTTTTGTTATGAAAAAAAGGACTTTAATGGTGACTTGTTAAAAATGCAAGCTAAAATAACAAAGGATGTTTATAATTTCTTATTAGATAATTTTGATTATTTAGATTCATTTAATGAAATAGTAATATATTATGATAATGGTCAAAATTTGATAACTAAGATATTAAATGGTGCGTTTGCAATTTCTGGTTTAAATTATGAGTTCAAAAAAGAAGTTGTTCCTGGATCATATAGGTTATTTCAAGTTGCAGATTTTGTATCAACAGTAAAACTTTTAGAAATAAAATTAAGTAAAAACGAATTATCAAATTCAGAATTAAAGTTTGTTGATGTTTATTATTTAAAGAAAAATTATATTAAAGGCGTTAATAAAAAAACTCTAAAGAGGTAGAAGATTATATGAATCTTTTTGCATAGTAAATAAATTTTATTTTACTACTAAAAGTTGCATCGTGAAACTTTTTGTAGCGTAAAACTCGAATATGAAACATTTTGTAGTGTAAATGCTTAAAATGAAACATTTCGTAGTAATGAAACATTTTTTGAAATCTATAGGTCTTCTGAAAAGAGGATCTATTTTTTATTTTTATAGGGTATTTTAGCTAGTTTTAGTTAGAATATCTTCTTTTTTTATACTTATATGAAACATTTAGATTTAAACACTATAGGAGACTAACCATGGACTCGAACCATTAACTTACGGGTTTCGAACCTTTAGTTCTGATGGGACTCGAACCTACAAGAGATAATGGTGGAAAATTTATTTAAAAAATAGTATAATATTAATGAGGTTTACATTATGAAGTCTATAAAAGAATTATCAAAAGAATTTAATATATCATCAAGAACTATTAGATACTATGAGGAATTTTTTAATTTGAATAGTATTAAGAAGTCTAATGTTCGTTATTATGATGATGAAGAAATTAAGAAAATAAAAATAATAGTAGTATTTAGAAAACTGAATTTCTCACTAAATAAAATCAAAAAATTAATGCTAGAGTTTAATCAAGAAAATATATTAAATATTATTAATGAAGAAAAGGTTAAATATTTAAAACAAATAAAGGAAACGACTAATTATTTTGTATTACTTAATGAACTAAAAACTTTAATTACAAGTACCACTAATGATGGTTTAGAAGAATTCGTTATTAATGAATTATTTGATGACTACAAAGAAGGTAAAGATTATCATATTAATGAACGTACTGAAAAACAACGTCAAATTATTAATACTTTTTTTGAAATGATAAAAAATAAAGACATTTTACCATTTAAAGAATATTGTCACGAGAAAATTGAACTTATTGGCTTTCAAGATTTCATCTTAAATACATTAAAATTAGATGAAACATTAATTGATTATAAGATTAATTCAGAATATAGTTTATTTAATGGGACAGTATTCGTTGTGGTAAATACTAAAAATGAAAAGATGACTTTAAAGATAGTATTTAATACTGATGATATTGTAATTGGTATATGGATAGTAGAGTTTACTAAACATACCTCTTGACATTGACGTTGCGTCAAGATGTATAATGTAATTGGAGGATATACATATGAAAAAAGTTAGTAGTATATTATTAATATTTTTTATATTTGTGGCATCAATTGTATTAACGTCTTGTGACAAAAAACCAACTATTTATGAATATGTTGAAACTGACATTGTTGTTGAAACAGGGGAATATAAGTTACCTAGTAAATTAACAATTCCTGAATCAAAACAAAAAGTGCCCGGTGTAATTTTTGTTCATGGTAGTGGTGCAAGTGATATGAATGAATCTATTGGTGCATTAAAGTTATTTGAAGAATTAGCCATCAAGCTTGCAGAAAAAGGTGTTGCAAGTATTAGATATGATAAAAGAACTTATACTTACGCAGAACATTTAGCAACAAAATTAGATTTTACAGTTTATGAAGAAGTTATAGATGATGTAATATCAGCAATTAACATATTAAAACAAAACGATAAAATAAGTGATATTTATATTATTGGGCATTCGTTTGGTGGTCAGCTTGCACCAGTTATTGCAAATAAAACAGATGTTAAAGGAGTAATCATCCTTGCTGGTACAACTGAACATATAATAGATGTAGCAATGAATCAATTAAAAGAACAAAATAGTCCGTACTATAATGTGTATGATCCATATGATGAATATTTTAGAGACATTAAAGAAGTAGTTCCATCAGAAATTGGGTATTTCTTTATGGGAGCATATGAGACATATTGGGTTAGTTATAATAACATCAATTTAAGCGAAGAGATATTATCTTGTGGTAATAATAAGAGAATGTTAGTACTACAAGGAGGATTAGACTTGCAAGTAAAAGTAAGTGAATTAGATAATTATAAAAATTTATTAAAAGATACTAATGCTGAGTTTAAATTATATGAAACACTTAATCATATGTTCGTTGATGGAACCGGAGAAACAATTACAACAGCGTATCAAATATATAAAGAAATACCTAATATTGTAATTGAAGATATATCAAAATTTATTAAGGGATAAAATATGATTTTAAGAAAAATTATAGCATATACGATTTTGCCACTAATAATGTTATTTATTGGAGTACTAGGTATTGTATATCCTGAAAAGGTTAATAAATCAGTGTTACAATTTTTAGAAGATGCAGTATTGATTGTTATTATTGTTTTATTTATTCATATATTTATAGCGATTTTAACTACTATCTTTACTGGGTTAATTAGCAAAAAAAGATAAAAAAGTATAATTTAACACAAACTTGCAGGAGTGTAGCTGTCTATATAGATGGCTGCACTCTTTTTCATATTGATAAATTGGAATGTATAATTAAATTATTTATCCAAAAAATGATATAATTAGTATGATAAAATCTAAAAATAAAGCATTTAAGAAATGGAGTAATTATTATGGGGTATGACAGTTCTATAGAAATAAAAAAAGAAGAAATCGAAGAAGTTGGACAATTATTAAAAAAATTAGGATTTAAACTTGCTTCATCTAAATCAAATCGCTTTCAATTATTTTCGTATCACAAGTATATAGATGACAATTGCAAATATGAAGAAAGAACGGTATTTGGTGTTAGTAAAACAAAAAGTAAATATTATATTTTGGGGAAGAAATTGGATTGGGTGTACAGGATATTATTAAAGTACGAAAGATGTATTTCTTTTTTTATTATAATCATAAATTTTTAATAGAAATTAAATATTATTCATAAAGTGTATTTATATAATTATCCTTTTATATAGTTGTGAAAAAATAATTCGTATGCTATAATATCTATTATAATTATAGAAATTAGGAGGTTTAAATGAAAGTAGTAATTATTGGAGGAGTTGCAGGAGGAGCAACGGCGGCAGCTAGAATTCGAAGACTAAAAGAAGATGCTGAAATTATAATTTTAGAAAAAACGGGGTATATTTCATATGCTAATTGTGGTCTTCCTTATTATATAGGTGGCATAATTGAAGATAGTAATAATTTAACTTTGCAGACACCACAAAGTTTTAAAAAAAGATTTAATATTGATGTTAGAGTAAATAATGAAGTTATTTTGGTTAATTCGGATGAAAAATATGTTGTGATAAAAAATTTGTTAACAGATGAAATATATCAAGAAAATTATGATAAATTAATATTATCACCTGGTGCTAAACCAATTATGCCAAGTAGTAGTGGAGTGAATAATAATAAAATATTTACTTTAAAAACAGTTGAAGATACTTTTAAGATGAAAAAGTTTATTCAAGATGAAAAGCCTAAACGAGTTACTATTATTGGTGGAGGATTTATTGGAATGGAAATGCTTGAAAATTTTCTTAATTTAGGTTTAGATGTTACGTTAGTTGAGGGTAGCAACCAATTACTTGGTCAATTAGATTTAGATATGGCATCCTTTGTTCATATGAAATTAAAGAATTTAGGTGTTAAATTTTTTTTAAATACAGTTGTATCAAAATTTGAAGATACTGAGAATGGAGTAAATGTTCTTGTAAATGATCAAATCATCTCACAAGCTGATTTAGTCTTGATGACAATTGGCGTTGTTCCTGAAACCAGTTTTATTAAAAATACTTCAATTAAACTAGGAATGAAGGGTAGTATTATTGTTAACGAAAAGATGGAAACATCAATTAAAGATATTTATGCGGTAGGAGATGCTGTTGAAGTAACCAATTTTGTTACAAATGAGAAAGGACTTATTTTATTAGCGGGACCTGCTAATAAACAAGCTAGGATAGCAGCTGATAATATTTGTGGACTTAGTAGTAGATATCAAGGATTTCAAGGTTCATCAATTTTAAAACTTTTTGATTGGACGATTGCCAGTACTGGTATTTGTGAAAAACAGGCAAAACAATTAAATATAGATTATGAAAAAGTTATTTTATCTCAGAATTCTAATGCCTCATATTATCCATATGGTGATATAATGACTATAAAAGTATTATATAATAAGGATAATTTACTTATTTTAGGTGCCCAAATTATTGGCAAAAAAGGTGTAGATAAAAGAATTGATGTGTTTGCAACTGCTATAAGAGCACGGCTTAAGGCTACCGAATTAGTAAATTTGGATTTAAGTTACGCACCTCCATATTCATCTGCCAAAGATCCAATTAATATGGTAGGATATATGATTGAAAATATTGAAAATGGTCTTGTTCAACAATTTTATCTTGAAGAATTAGAACAAATAAAAAATAACAATGAAGTTATTTTATTAGACACTAGGACACCCTTTGAGTATTTTAGAGGACACATCGAGGGATTTATAAATATACCTGTTGATGAATTAAGACAAAGGATAAAAGAATTATCACCTCATAAAACAATATATGTTATGTGTCAAAGTGGATTGCGTAGTTATATTGCTTGTAGGATTTTATCTCAAAATGGTTTCAATTGTTATAACTTCGCTGGTGGATATCGATTTTACGAAATGAATCAATTGAATCAAGAAACTTTCAAAAGTAAATTTAATTGTGGGATATAAAACTAATATTATTCTGAAATATTTCTAAACAATGCTTATTACCTCTTTTCAAACTTGGTAAATTATGTTAAAATGAAAATGCCTAATTTAATAAGGAGGTTTTTATGGCAAATAGATTTATTTTAAATGAGACTTCATATCATGGCAGTGGTTCTATTAAAGCTCTTAGTGATGAAGTGAAGTTAAGAAGATTAAAAAAAGCTTTAGTTTGTACAGATCCAAATTTAATTAGATTTGGAGTGACTCAAAAGGTCTTAGATGTATTAGATGATAATTTTTTACCCTATGAAATTTATTCTAATATAAAGGCAAATCCAACAATTGAGAATGTTAGAGAAGGAGTTGAGGCTTATAAAAAAGCTCAAGCTGACTACTTAATTGCAATTGGTGGTGGTTCATCTATCGATACTGCTAAAGGAATTGGAATTATTGTTACTAATCCAGAATTTTCTGATGTTAGAAGTTTAGAAGGAGTTGCGAATACTTTAAATAAAGCTGCTCCAATTATTGCAATTCCAACCACCGCAGGAACAGCTGCAGAAGTAACGATTAATTATGTTATTACTGATGTTGAAAAAAATCGTAAATTTGTTTGTGTAGATCCTCATGATATTCCCGTTGTTGCAATTGTAGATTCAGACTTGATGTCCACAATGCCTAAAGGTTTGACTGCTGCAACCGGAATGGATGCTCTAACTCATGCTATTGAGGGATATATTACTAAAGCTTCATGGGAATTATCAGATATGTTTCATTTAAAAGCTATTGAGATAATTTCTAAATCATTAAGAGGCGCTGTCAATAATGAACAAGAAGGAAGAGAAGGAATGGCTCTTGGCCAATATATTGCTGGTATGGGATTTTCTAATGTGGGATTAGGTATTGTGCATTCAATGGCACATCCACTTGGGGCATTGTATGATACACCTCATGGTGTTGCTAATGCAATAATTTTGCCAACGGTAATGGAATATAATGCACCGATGACAAAAGATAAATATCGTGAAATTGCAAGAGCGATGGGAGTAAAAGGTGTAGATGAAATGTCACAAGCCGAGTACCGAAAAGCAGCAATTGATGCGGTCAGAAAACTAGCAAATGATGTCGGAATACCTCCATCTTTAAAAGGCATTATAAAGGAGGTTGATATTCCATTTCTTGCAAAGTCAGCATTTAACGATGCTTGTAGGCCAGGTAATCCACGCGAAACTTCAATTGAGGATATTGAAAAATTGTATAGATTACTGCTTTAAAAGGGTTAACATTGTAGAAACATCATAATTATTGCATTATAAATATAATTGTTTTTATATTAATATAAGTTTATAGATTAAATAGAAATTCTAATAATTCCTCCCTTTAATAAAAACAATGAGATATATTAATTTAAGTTATCTTAAAGTAAAAAATAAATCTTAAATTATTATTGATATTTTAATTTTAAATGTTACAAAAGCGTTTGTATATTATTAAAAAGTTATTAGTTATTTTTAATTAAAATTTATAAATAATAGATAATATTAGTTATATTTGAAAAAATCTTTTTTGATAAGGTCATTGATATTATTTTGATGTTTTAATAAATTATTAATGAATATTTATTTTTTCTTTGGATTATTTTCTTAGATTAAATAATAACTTACTCCTCCCCCCTTTACCAAAATATACAAATCAAATTTAATCAATGAATGGATTCCTTAACAAATATTTTTAAGTATTATGCAATTTTATAGAACTTATAAAATTATTGATTTTTCTTTAAATCATTTGCAAATTACTTGCATTTAATAAAAATAAGATATATAATATTAATAATAGTAATTATTACTATTTAAGGAGTTAAATGAGAAATTCTATTCAAAGAAATCTAGTATACGATATAATACAAGCTAGTTGTGATCACCCAACAGCTGATATGATTTATTTGCGAGCAAAGCAAACAATGCCTAAAATAAGTCTTGGGACAATATATCGTAATTTAAATGAATTAGTAGAACTAGGAAAAGTTTTACGTATTCATGTTCCAGGTGATAGCGATCGATTTGATAAAATACTTGTAAAACACTCGCACTTTTTTTGTGAGAGGTGTAAATCTATTATTGATATCAGTGAAATAAATATTAACAATATTATCAATGAGATAGAAATAAATAATAATATAAAGGTTTTATCAAACCAAATTAGTTTATATGGCATATGTTCCAAATGCCAAGAAAAAAAATAGGAAAATAAAAAGGAGAAAATTAAAATGGAATTAAAAGGAAGTAAAACAGAACAAAATTTAATGGCCGCATTTGCTGGAGAATCACAAGCAAGAAATAAGTATACCTATTTTGCATCAAAAGCAAGAAAAGAAGGTTATGAGCAAATTGCAGCAATTTTTGAAGAAACTGCTAATAACGAAAAAGAACATGCAAAATTATGGTTTAAATTATTAGGTGGTATTGGCACTACTAAAGAAAACTTAATTTCTGCTGCTGAAGGAGAAAATTATGAGTGGACTGATATGTATGCTGAATTTGCAAAAGTTGCACGTGAAGAAGGATTTGAGAATATTGCAAAACAATTTGAAGGTGTTGCAAAAGTAGAAAAAGAACATGAAGAGCGTTATCGTAAACTTGCAGAAAATATGGAAACAGCACAAGTATTTGCAAAAGCTGGAATTACAGTTTGGGTTTGCCGTAATTGTGGTCACGTTCATATTGGCGAAGAAGCTCCAAAAGTTTGCCCAGTATGTTTCCATCCACAAGCTTATTTTGAAGTAAAGGCTAATAATTTTTAAAATTATAAATCCCTCGTATGAGGGATTTTTTAATGAATTCATTGTAAAATCGTCATTTTCTTGATAAATTTTTTTAGATAGTGTATAATTATTTTAATAAAATAAAATAATAAAAAGGAAAATTAATATGATATTATTATTTGATATTGGCAATACAAATATTGTTTTAGGTTTATCTGTTAACGAAAAAATTTATAAAACATTTAGATATGTTACTAATTCTAAATTAACTGAAGATGATTATTTTCAAAAAATAAATGCTTCAATTGGTGATGAATTTACGCAAAATATTGAAGGTGCTATTATTTCTAGTGTTGTACCTCAATTAGATCATATTTTTGTAAATATGATTGAAAAATATTATAAAATAAAACCCCTTGTTGTTGGACCAGGTCTTAAAAGTGGATTACAAATAAAACTAGAAAATCCTAAACAACTTGGAGCTGATTTATTATGTGATGCTGTGGGAGCTTATATAAAATATTCGGGAACTACAATTATTATTGATATGGGTACAGCAACTAAAATTTTAGTTGTTACTAAAAATAAAGAATTTATTGGGGGAGTTATTTGTGCTGGAATTAGGGGAAGTTTAGATAGTTTGATAAGTACAACATCAAAGCTTTCAAGAACGGCTATTGAGGTGCCAAATACTGTAATTGGTAATGAAACTACAACTTGTATTCAAAGTGGAATTGTTTATGGTCATGTTGCTATGATTGAAGGCCTCATCAAAAAATTTAAAAATGAATTAGGTTTAGATAATGTTAATATTATTTTAACTGGAGGATATGCTAAGGTTATTAAAGATTTACTAGAAATTGATTGTATCTATGATGAGAATATTTTATTAGATGGACTTTTTTATATTTATCAGAAAAATAAAAATTTAACAAATAAAAGTTAATAAATATTCTACTATTTTCATATATAATAGTGGTGATTAAATGCAAAATGATAAAAATATTAGAAAAACAATACCTGAACCATTAATGTTTATTCATACGGTTTCAACACCAATTTTGAGCAATGGTTCTAAAAGATATTATGATAGTAGGGAAACAAATAACAAAGCTAATGCTTCAACAATTCCTACAATTATTCCCAATGAGTTTTTACTAGAGAGAAATAGAGGTAGAACAATTGATAGCTTGCTTTATCAGAAGATTCAAAATATAATTCAAATGTATGAAAAGGGGCATCCAATACCTTGTTTAATTGAGACTAGAAATAATGAATCCTTTGAAGGGGTACCAACCAAAATAGAAAATGACGAATTGATAACAATTCAAAATGAAGAAATAAATCGAGTATTATTAAATGATATAAAAGATGTAATAATACTTAAAATATAAGATATAATGGATTGAAAAGGTGATATTATGAGAAAGTGTGGAATTTTATTCCCAATAAGTGCTTTACCAAGTAAATTTGGCATTGGAACTTTTGGAAAAGAAGCTTATGATTTTATTGATTTTTTACAACTAGCAAAACAAAGTTATTGGCAAGTCTTACCTCTTGGACCTACATCTTATGGTGATTCGCCTTATCAATCATTTTGTGCATATGCAGGTAATCCTTATTTTATTGATTTAGAAATTCTAAAAGAAGATGGGTTATTAAAAGATGAAGATTTATCTTGTTTAAGTGATGCTCCACTAGTAATTGATTATGCTAATTTATATGAAAAAAGATACAATCTTTTGAGAAAAGCATATAATAATTTTTTACATAGTAAAGATTATCCAAAGAAGAAAATTTCTTTGGATAATTATATTTATGAAAATAAAACTTGGTTAAATGATTATGCCATATTTATGAGTATAAAATCTTATCATAATGATTTACCATGGCAAGCTTGGGAGTTGAAATACCGCTACTATAATCAAAAAGTGTTAGATGAGTATTATTTAAATAATCAAGATGATGTGAATTTTTGGAAGTTTGTTCAATATGAATTTGATAAACAATGGCAATCTTTGAAAAATTATGCTCATAAATGTGGAATAGAAATTATTGGGGATGTTCCTATTTATGTTGCTTTAGATAGTTGTGATGTTTGGGCAAATACTAAACTTTTTCAACTAGATAGAGAATTAAGATTGACTAAGGTTGCTGGTTGTCCTCCTGATGCTTTTTGTGAAGAAGGACAACTATGGGGCAATCCATTATATAACTATAAAATAATGAAATCTGATAATTATAAATGGTGGACTAATAGAATTCAAAAGGCGACCCATTTATATGACGTTATTAGAATAGACCACTTTAGAGGTTTTGAATCATATTATGCAATTCCAGCAGGTGATAAAGATGCTAAAAATGGTAAATGGGAAAAAGGACCTGGCTATCAGATTTTTAAAGCAATTAAAGAAGAGATACCAAATGTTAGAATTATTGCGGAAGACTTAGGATTTTTGACGGAAAAGGTCTTCAAATTATTAAAAAAAACTGGTTTTCCTGGAATGAAAGTATTAGAATTTGCTTTTGATGATGATAAAGACAATATGTATTTGCCGCATAATTATATTCAAAATTGTGTTGTTTATACAGGAACACATGATAATATGCCACTTCGTGCTTGGTTTTATTCTTTAACTCAGGAAAAGAAACATTTAGTAAAAGAATATATAATGCTTGAAAATGATGATAAAATTTGTGATCAGATGATAAGAGTTGCTCTTGCAAGTGTTAGTGATTTAGTAATAATACCTATTCAAGACTATTTAGGATTTGGTATTGAAGCAAGAATAAATACTCCTTCAACAGTTAATGGTAATTGGACTTATCGAATTGAAAAAAAGAATTTATCAAATGAATTAGCTTTATATATTGCTTTTTTAACGAATCTTTATAAAAGATGTTAGATATTTTATAATAGTATTAATTTAATAATTAAACTGTGCTATTTTGCACAGTTTTTTCCATAATATGGTATAATAAATATAAATCATAAAGTAGAATATTAAAATAATTAATAAAAACAAGGAGAAATTTATGTTAAAAAAATTTTGTTCTTATTACAAACCACATATGAAATTATTTTTATTCTACTTACTTTGTGCATTATTGTTATCAGTATGTAATTTAGTATATCCTCTAATTGCAAAGTATATTATTGAAGAGTTAGCAGGACAGATAGAAAAAATAAATTTAATTTTAGCTTTAGGAGGACTTTTATTTTTTATTTATATTATAAAAGCTATTTTAAATTTTATTATTCAATACTGGGGTCATATTGTTGGTGTCAGAATTCAAGGAGATATGAGAAAGGAGATGTTTGAACATCTTCAACAACTTCCCTTTGCATATTTTGATGATCATAAAACTGGGACAATTATGTCAAGATTAATTAATGATTTAATGGATATTTCAGAACTTGCACATCATGGTCCAGAGGATATCTTTATTGCAACAATAACTTTAATAGGATCTTGTATTTTAATGATTATTTCAGTTGATCCTTGGTTAACACTTATTATTTTTTCAGTTGTTCCTTTTATAATTTTTTATGCTATTTTTACAAGAAAAGGAATGCGCAATGCCTTTACAAAAATGCGTGAAGAAACTGGTAAAATTAATGCTCAAGTAGAAAGTAGTGTATCAGGAATTAGAGTATCAAAAGCTTATGTAACTGAAAAATATGAAAACGAAAAATTTGCTAAGCGAAATGAAAAATTTAAAAAAGCAAGATCAATTGCGTACAAGCAAATGGGCATTTTTGGATCTGGTATGACCTTTTTTACAGATTTTTTGTATTTGATAGCCTTAGTTTCGGGTGGTATTTTCTATTCTAAAAATTATATTGATGGAGCGGAATTTACAGCTTTAATTTTGTATATTAATAATATTATTATGCCAATTAGAACAATTATTTCAATTTTTGAACAAATTCAAAGTGGTATGACTGGTTTTGCAAGGTTTATGGAAGTATTGAATTGTAAAAAGGAAGAAGATTATCCTAATGCAATAGATTTAGATGATATTAAAGAAGGAATAAGCTTTAATGATGTTAGTTTTAGTTATATAACTAATGAATTAGATAGTGAAGATAGTTTTGTATTATCACATTTGACTTTTAAAATAAACAAAGGCACTACTGTGGCTTTAGTAGGACCATCAGGTGGGGGAAAAACAACCATTTGTCATCTTTTACCTAGATTTTATGAAATAAATAGTGGTAAGATAGAAATAGATCATATTGATATTAGAAATTATAGTCGGTTTTCTCTAAGAAAAAATATTGGAATCGTACAACAAGATGTTTATTTGTTTGCAGGAACCATTAGAGAAAATATTGCTTATGGCAAAATTGATGCAAGTGAATCTGAAATTATTGATGCTGCAATCAAAGCTAATATTTGGGAATATATTCAAGGACTCCCCGATGGACTAGATACTTATGTTGGAGAAAGAGGCGTAAAACTTTCTGGAGGACAAAAACAGCGTATATCAATTGCAAGAGCCTTTCTTAAAAATCCTCCAATTTTGATTCTAGATGAGGCAACTAGTGCGTTAGATAATGTAACTGAAATGCAGATTCAAAAAGCTTTAGAGAATTTGAGTAGGGGAAGGACAACTTTAGTTGTTGCGCATCGATTATCGACTGTTAAAAATGCAGATAATATCATTGTCATAGATAAAAGTGGAATCATTGAACAAGGAAATCATAATGAATTGATTAAAAAAAATGGTGTTTATGCAAATTTATACCAATATCAGTTTAAAGATTAAAAAAATGTTTATAATAAAATTGAGGTGATAAAATGAAGAAAAATTTATTTAGAGCAATCATAGCTTTTATTCTTGCCGGTATTTCAATGGCATTAGGTATTATAATGATTCCTAAAGTGACGGATGTTGGTAATACTATTTTATTAATTGTAATAGGAATTATTCTATTAATATATGTATATTATTATTTATTAGTAAAGGTTGCCAAAAAGTCAAGTAGTGTAGTATTAATTCTGACTTTAATTGAAATGATTGTCCTAACAATTATAGCAGTTACTTGTATATTATCAGATATATTAAATATGACAATTATTACAGAAGGTGTACAAATTCTTGGTCTTGCCTTTTGGATTCGAGGCGTTGTGGAATCTTTTAGGGCATATTATTATAGAGGATCAGCAACTGCAAAATACCCTGTTTATAAAGTTTTTTTAAATGTTACTTTGGTAACGGTAGGTACATGGTTTTTTATTTCTGGTATTGTTTCAAATGTTATTTTAGTTTGGAGTTTAGCAATTATTTTTGTTATAACAAGTATTGCTTTAATCATATGGGGTATTTTAAAACTAAAAAAATAAAAGAGGTTATGGGGATCCATAACCTTTATTTTTGTAATTTTTCAATTTTACTCATCAAAATATCAAAGGCAACATCATTATAACCACCCTCAGGAATTATGATATCAGCGTATTTTTTAGATGGCTCAACAAAAGCATGATGCATTGGTCTTACAGATTCTAGATATTGGCATACCACTGAATCAAGACTTCTTCCTCGATTGGTCATATCCCTTTGAAGACGACGAATAAAGCGAATATCATCGGGTGTATCAACAAAAATTTTAATGTCGTATAAATCTAGGAGTTTGTCTATGGCAAACGCCATAATTCCTTCAACAATTATTACGTTAGAAGGATAAATTTTTTCTGTTGTCATTTTTCTTGATTGGGTAACAAAATCATATAAAGGTTTATTTATTGCTATTCCTTTTTTAAGATTTTGTAGGTGTTCAAGAATTAAGGATGAATCATAAGAATCTGGGTGATCATAATTTCGTTTACCATTATTACTAAGAGGAATTTTATCTTTGTTATAATAATAATCATCAATTTTAAGTAAAGAAACAGAGCCATTTTTCGATGCTTCATCGTATAGTCTTTTGGCAATTGTTGTTTTTCCAGATGCAGTTCCTCCTGCAATTCCAATAATGGTAGGGTTCATTGCTAACTCCTTATTTTATTTGTATTATATTTTGTGATATTATAGCATAAAATGAAAAAATATTGTTGAAATTTGAAATAAGAATTTTAAAACTTCATTTTTCTTTCATTTTTTTAATATTAATAGTATAATTATAATAAATAATAAATTTATAAAGTAGGTATAAGCATGAATAAATTAAAAAAACTAAAACGACTTTTAGATCAAGCATCAGAAAAACAATTATCTTTGACAAAGATTAAAGTATATGGTTATCAATATAATTATGAGGTACCATTTATTAAAAGTATTTCTAAATTTTGGTTTGGAAAACATGAAATTGAAGATTATATTACTCCATTAAATCAAGAGAGCAATCATAATAATCGTCCAGGAATATTAAAAAAAAGTATAGAATATATTGTAATTCATGATACGGCCTCTGTGGCGAAAACTGCTGATGAATATGCCCATGCTAAGTATGTTGCAAATGGTGGTGGTGGTACTAGTTGGCATTATTCTGTTGGTAGTAAAATGATTTATCATCAAATTCCTGATAATGAAATAGCCTATCATGCTGGAGATAGTTTATTGGTGCCATTTGAACTTTTTGATACAGAAATTGAGGGAACCAACTCTTGTCCAAAAGTTAGTATTTTAAATGATTTTTATATGATAGATGGTCAAAAAAGCAATATTAGAATTCCTGTGGTTACCTTTGAAAAAGATAACGATAAATTAGTATATGCATCAGATTTAATTAAACAATCTAAAACTGCTCCGTCTGATGCTTATGAGGGTCAAAGATATCAAATAACTAACATCAAGATTAATGATGCAGGAATTAGAGTAGATTTAATAAATGGTAAATATTATATGGGACCCACATATTATAATGCCACTTATGGATTAATCGCAAATCGTGGAGGTAACTTAAATAGTATTGGCATTGAAACGATGGTTAATGAGGGATCTAATTTAATAAGAACTTGGCATCGGTGTGCTAAATTAGTTGCTCATCTTTTAATTGATTACCAATTAGGGGTTGATAGAGTCAAACCTCATCACTTTTTTAGTGGTAAACCTTGCCCAATGACTTTAAGAAGTAATCACCTTTGGAATTATTTTATGGAATTGGTTGATATTGAATATCAAATTCTGAAAGAATTTAATGATGTCAAAATCTCATTAATTAATTGTGATGAATCAATTGATGAAGAAGGATTAATAAAAATAGACAAAATTAAAACATCAATAATAAATTATCAAATAAAATTAGAAGATCAAAATGATGTAATGATTATTGATTATCAATTAAAAATTAAAAACTAGGAGAAAAAAATGGCATATGTAATTACGGGAGCAACGGGACATATTGGAAATAATTTAGCAAAAAGTTTAATTCAAAATAATAAGGAAGTTGTCATTTTAACTAGAAAAATTGATGATGCTATTAAGGGATTAGACGCTAAAATTATTATTGGTGATATTTTTGAAGATAGTTTTTTAGACAATAATATTAGAGAAAAAGATATTGTTATTCATCTTGCTGGCGTCATTGATATTAAGAATAATAAGAAGGATGAAACATATAAAATAAATTATGAAGGGACTAAAAAACTTATTAATATATGCATTCATAAAAATATTGAAAGATTTATTTATTTTAGTTCAGTAGATTGTATATACAAAGAAGGTGATGAAAAAGTTGTGGAGCCAGTAGAAATTTTTGCTGATAAATTTAGTGATAATTATAGTCATACAAAGGCTCTTGCTACATCATATGTTCTAAAAATGAGGAAATTATACCCTAATATTAAAATAAATATTTTATATCCATCTGCTGTCATAGGAAAAAATGATTATAAACCTTCATCTATTGGTAAAGTTGTTAAGGATATTATGGCTAGAAAAATGCAATTTGGGGTAAAAGGTGGGTACAACTTTATTGATGTTGATGATGTAGTAAAAGCAACAGAAATTGTGATTAATAAAAAAATTGAAGGAGATTTTTTATTAACAGGATTTCCAGTAACAATTTATGAATTTTATCATATTGTTAATAGACATTTAGGAAGAAAGAAAAGAACATGGAAAATACCTCTTTTTATCGCTTATCTTTGCATTCCTTTTGTACCTTATTTATCAAAATTTGTTTTAAAGACAATTAATGAAAATTATAATTATGATAATCATAAATTAAAAGATATTTTAGGATTAAGTTTAACCACCTTTGATGATACGATTGATAAAACAATAAAATTTTTTAAGGAATATGAGAAAGATGAAAAAATTAATTAGTATAGTATTTTTAGTATTTTTAGTTTTTCTTTGTAGTTGTAGAAAAAAACAAACATTTAATGTTAAATTTATAGGTTTCAATGATACAATTATTTTAGAACAAAATTATCAAGAAAATGAAAATCTTATATATCCAAAACCTGAAGAAATTAAAGGATATATTTTTATTGGTTGGGATTATGATATTAAAAAGGTCACTGATGACCTTGTTATAAAAGCAATTTATAAAAAGAAGTCTTATATAGTAGAATTTAAAACTCAATTTGGTGATATAATTAAATCTGATGAATTATATTATAATGATGTTATTACATATCCTAATCCTCCTTCCTTTGAAGGATATAGTTTTATTAAATGGGATCAAGATATTAAAAATGTCAGTGAAAATGTAACTATTACAGCCCTTTATCAAGAAATAAAAAATACGATAAGTTTTAAAACTCAATTTGGTGATATAATTAAAATTGAGAAGATTGGTAATGATGAAAAAATTATATACCCAGAAGCTCCAGTAATAGAAGGGTATCATTTTATTGGCTGGGATTATGATATTGAATATGCCGATAGTGATTTAGTAATTACAGCTAAATATGAGAAAAAAGTTTATAATGTAACTTTTAAAACTCAATTTGGTGATTTAATTGATGAAAAACAATATTCTTATTTAGATGTAATTATTTATCCTAATCCTTTACAAATAGAAGGATATAATTTTGTTTCATGGAGTTCTAATGAAGATTATGTTACAACAAATATGGAGATTATTGCGTATTATAATATAATGCAATTTACTGTTACTTTTATTGGTCTTGATGAAAATATTATTGGAAGGATAACGGTAAACTATATGACTCCTTTCCTATATCCAGAAGCTCCAATTGTAGAAGGTTATACTTTTATTGGTTGGGATCAAAATTTAATAGGAGTAAAACAAGATACTAAAATAGTCGCAATTTATAAAAAAAATAATATTGATGTTGAAGTAGTTAATTCGGTTTTTTCAAATGTAGAAAATGTTTTGTTATTAGATGGAATGATTGAAAATCGTTCTAATGAGCAAATTCAAAGATTATTTGTTGATATTAATGATGAAAGAGTTAATTATGAATTGGATGTCAATAATCATTTTTCTCTTTCTATTACAACATCATTTGAAAAATCGTCAAAAATCAATATTAATTTTTATATTGAATTAAGTAATGGAAATATTATAAAAATATATGAAGAGGAATATCTTATGTATATTGAAATTAAAACATCAAATTATATAAGTTATGTTGATAATTTAAGTTTAAATGATCCTCTCGATATTACGGCAATTCTTGAAGAGCTTAATCCTCAAGAAAATCATATTATTACAATCGATAATATTATCTATGGTGGTTATAGGGGAACTAATGAACTGCATCTTTATGATTCGTCAAATTATCGTAAGTGTAATTCATACGGACATGAGATTGCAATTAATCAAGATGGATTTGTAGTTGATTCTAAAACTTTGGTTGATTTACCGACTGATGGATTTATTTTATCAGGACATGGTACCTCCTCGACTTTACTTCAAAAAAATATTCAAATTGGTGATTATATTATTTATAATCAAATCGAAAAAAAGGTATACGTATATAGAAGTGAAGTCATTAGTAGTTTAATTTCTTTAAGAGAAAGTATCTTTTTAGCTAAGGAGAAACTAATAAAAGCATATAATAATTTATTAGCATTAGATTATCAAAAATTATTTTCCATATATAATCAAGTATTAGATGATTTTGCAACCATTCTTGATTTTTATGATAATCAAATTATAATTCAGATAAAAAATAATTTAGCAAAACTTCATTTTGGTGTTATTGAAACTAAATTTTTAGAAGTTAAAGCTTTTTGGCATTATCCAATGCGAGCAAATGGGTATCCTGAAAATAATAAAAATGAAGTATGTCTTTTTTTAAATCAAGTAAAGGCAATGGGGTTTAATACAATTTATATTAATACAAATTTTAATGGTGGAACAATTTATCCATCAAAATATTTAAAACAATTAAAAGCCAATAATTTTGTATATGATGGATATAATGATTATTTAGAGTGTTTTATTAGTGAGGCTCATAACAGGAATCTTCGAGTTGTTGCTTGGAGCAATACTTTTATATGTGGTGATGGTTATCTACCAAGTCACAGCCCTAGCAAATATGTTTCTTTAGATTATCATGGTAAAGATAATAGTGGTAACATTTATTTTTATGATATTACAAACCCCGAGGTTCAAGAATTACTAGTAAATGTATATAAAGAACTTGCAACAAATTATGATTTAGATGGTATTGAATATGATTTTGTTAGATATCCAGCAAGTAATCTGTATACTTTTAGTGGTAATATCATTGATAGTAGTTTAATTGATGATTTTGGTTATACAGAATCAGCAATTAGTTTATTCAAGGAAAGGTATAATTTAGATGGAAATATTAAAGAGTTGATTTTAAGTAGTGATGATATTAGAAATAAATGGCAAACTTTTAAAGTTTCCAATGTAACAAATATGGTAAAAATGATTAGTACAGCAATTAAAGAAGCTAATCCAAGCATTATGATTAGTGCTGCTGTTATGTCTAGTTTATCTAGTGCAATTCAAACATATGCACAGGATTTTGGTACATGGATAAAAGAAGGCTATGTTGATAATTTAGATCCAATGATTTATAGTGGCTCTAATTCTTATGTTTTATCAAGAGTTGAATTATTTATTGAGACAGTTAATGATGATGCAAGTATTGTTATTGGTATTTCTCCTGATAATTCAGGTGGTAATGTTATTACAATAAGTGAACAAATAGAAATTATTTCTAAATATTTACAATTAGGTTTCAATGAATTTTCTTGTAAAAATATTTTCTCTTCAGAAGAAATAATCAATGGTTTTATGATGTTAGAACGAGATTATAATTCAACTATTTATGATGATTTCGATACTATTAGAAAAAAATATGCTCAATCTATGTTAGATAGGTTAGCTAATTATTATCAATATTTATCAATTATGTCAAATTGCAAGGAACTAATAAGACTTTATAATCTTTTATATAGTAATTTAATAGACATTAGTGTGATAAAGATAGAACTAAATAAAATTGAGAATGAAACAATTAAAAATAAATTAATTTTAGAATTTGAATACATTGAAATGGTTTTGGAGGAAAAATAATGAAATATCTCTTTTTAGCAAGTGAGTATGATTTAGTTGTTGATGATACGTTTGAACTATTTTATCGAGGAGTTATTTGTTTAAATAATCCTTACCAATATTATATTTTAATTAAGTGTGAAAAAGGTCATCCTTATCCTAGATATTATACCTTTACTCCAAAATTACAAGATGTTGGTGATTATCCTTTAACAATAACTCTATTAGATAATAATCATCAAATAGTTGATGAAGAAACAACTATTTTACGTATTCGAAATCCTCATCAACCTAAGGAAAAATTAAATGTTTTATGTATTGGCGATAGTTTAACATTTAATGGTGTTTGGCCAAGTGAAGGGTATCGAAGATTTACAAAAACTGGTGGTAATCCTTTAGGTAATGGATTTAGTGATAGTCTTCATATGATAGGTAGTTGTAAAAAGGAAGTTGATGATAGTGTTGTTGGTTATGAGGGATATGGTTCTTGGACTTGGAAATCATTTTGTACAAATGATTTAGTAAGTACTAGGTCGCCTATTTGGGTTAGTGTTCAAAAACATAATCTGGATGAGAATGATCAACACAGTATTTGGAAATCTGGTAATTTAGAATGGGTGTTAGAAAGTATAGAAGAGAAGAGACTTAAATTTAAACGTGGAAATAACAATTGTTCTCCTAGCCCACAAATTGAAAAAGAATTTGTGCATCTTGATGGTGGAATTCATCATGATTCAATTTTTATTGACGATTTTAACTTTGAAATAGGAAATCCTTTTTGGAATGATGAAATTAAAGATATTGATTTTAAAAAATATGCCAAAAAGCAAGGAGTTTCCCAAATTGATTTAGTGTATATTCTATTGACGTGGAATGGATTATATCGCCCATATGATCAAGAATTTAATCGCCATTTGGACTATGCCAAAATTTTAATTAATAAAATTCATCAAGCTTTTTCTAATGTTCATATTACCCTTTTGGGCATTCCTATTTGTTCTGTAAATGGTGGTATTGCTGCAAATTATGGGGCAAATGGTCCATATAGTGATACTTTTGGTACAATTTCCACAGCTTTTAATTATAATAAATGTTTAGAAAATTTTGTAAATCAAAAAGATTATAAAACTTACTGTCGGTATGTGGATTGTAAGGCACAATTTGATAGTGAATATAATATGCCAAGTATTGAAAAACCAGTAAACATTAGATCAAAGATTACTGAAAGAATTGGAACTAATGGTGTTCACCCTAATATGGATGGTTATTTGCAATTAGGTGATGCTTTTTATCGGGCTTTAGTTAAAGACATTAATGATTTGACAAAATAAACAATAAAATCATAATATAATTTATAAGTATTTTTTGAGCATAAATTAAAAAAAAGCGTATAATATATTATAAAATAGTATAGTGGAGATGATGAAAATGTTAAATGACAGTTTTAAAAAAATGAATTCTAATCAAAGAGTTATTATCAAAATAGCATTAATAGGTGTTCTTAGTGCCCTTTGCTATGTTGCGGTAATGTTTTCAATTCCGATTCCATCTCCTCTTGGTAAACCAATGCTTCATTTTGGTAATCTCATCGTTATTATTTCGGCTTTACTTTTTGGTGGTCCTATTGGCGGTATTTCGGGTGCTATTGGAATGGGATTATATGATATTTTTGCAGGGTATGATGTTTGGTCAATTATGAGAACAATTATTTTAAAGTTATTAATGGGATTAATTGTTGGTTTCATTTACAATAAATTAATAAAAAAAGAAAATAATAGGGCCAATATTATGTTATTAGTATTGGGTAGTATATTGTTATTCATTGGTATTAGTTTAATGATTGTAGCAATTAAAAATGGCGGGTTGTTAAAAATTGATAATATAGGTGAAAAATCAATTGATTGGCCTAGTTATGTATTTAGTATTATTAATGGAGTTTTTCTTGTTTTAGTAGGAATTTTATCTAGTAAGATGCCAAATAAATTAAAAATTGCAAGTCTAGCAACTTCCATAGCAATTGTTGTAAATATTTTTGGTGAATTTATTTATAAAGTTTTAAAACAAGCAACTCTTGGTGGTAGTAACTTGTCATATTCAGTTGGCATTGGTTTTTTGAGTATTCCAGCAACTTTAATTAATGGAGCGATAACGCTTGCTATCATACTTTTAATTTTTTTACCAATTGAAAATGCAATAAAAAAAATATTTAGTAAATAGTCCAAAAATACAAACAATTATAATCAAGAATCCATATTATATCATAGGAGGTGTAATATGGATTTTTATTATGTTAAAATAGCATTTTACGCAACTTTATTCACTTGGTTTGTTACTGCTTTAGGTGCATCAATGGTTTTTTTATTTAAAAAAGTCTCAAATAAAATTATGTCATTAATGTTTGGCTTTGGAGCAGGCGTAATGATTGCAGCATCATTTTTTAGTTTAATTCTTCCTGGAATTGAATTAGCTGATGAAATGAATCAAATTAGTTATTTAGTAATAGGGTTTGGGGTTTTATTTGGCGGAGTATTAATCTTTTTAATTGATGTTTTTATTCCTCATATGCATATAAATAAAGAAACTCCTGAAGGAATGAGTTCATCTTGGAGTCGTAAAATTTTGCTCGTGTTAGCAATTACTTTACACAATATTCCCGAAGGACTAGCTATTGGAGTAGCATTTGGAACAATTGCCACAGGTCTTGAAGGTGCATCACTTGCTTCAGCTTGGATTCTTGCAATTGGTATTGGTTTACAGAATTTTCCTGAAGGAATGGCAGTTAGTGTTCCATTAAGAAGTGAGGGAATTTCAAGAAAAAAGGCCTTTTTTTACGGTCAAGCAAGTGGTATGGTTGAGCCTATTAGTGCTGTAATAGGTGCCATTTTAGTAACGTTCATTAAACCAATTCTACCATTTGTATTAGGATTTGCAGCGGGCGCTATGATATATGTTGTGGCAGAAGAACTGATTCCATCAGGAAAAACATCAAAAAAAGATAAATTTGGTACAATTGGTGTAATGATTGGTTTTATTTTGATGATGGTTTTAGATATTGCCCTTGGATAAGAATAAAATAAAATGGAAAGCACTTATAAAAGTGCTTTTTAAAATGAGTTGAATAAAGAAAACTGCTGTTTCCAGCAGTCTTGAAAAATAAGGAATATGGCTAAGGGTAGTACCAGTAGTAGCTTAATACTACTGGTACGTTTTGTTAATCTAAATTAATTGTGAACAAAGAGTATCACAGTTAATTGGATCAAAACATTGAACAACCCCAATACAAGAGATTCTCACTACAATAGTATAAGTTGTACAAGTTATTTCACCAGTTTCATCATCTTCAGTAAGTAATCTTAAAACAACCGTTTCATCATTTCTAACCTCTTCAACTCTAAATAAGTTAGCGGTTGTCCCGGTTGTTCCTACAGCTGCTTCAAATCTTGTGCCATTGCAACAAATATATATTGCAATTGGTTTGGTATTGAACATTGATGAAATCATACAGTTATCGCATTGGTTTGTGGCGTTAGCGATAATAGCCTCTTTTTGTAATTGATCAATTCTTTTTAATAATTGCGCAATTGTACCATTATTGGCATTGCTTATATTAGTACTAGTACTAGTTGTAGTTACTCCATTCCCAAAACAAGCCATATTTGCACCTCACTTTCAATGTATAGTATGAAAAAGGTTTTGAAATGTTTTGTTTTATTACCTATAAATCACATGTTACTTGCAAAAAATGGTAAAAGAGCGTATAATATAAATATAATGAAAGGAAGATTTTATTATGATATCTTTAGATTTAGTTTCTGATCCTCAAATGAGATTAGTATTTTTTATTGTATTTGGTTGTTGTTTTATTCCGATTTTTGCTTTAGTCATTGTATGCTTTATAAAATTATTATTAAAACAAAAAAAACGTGTGACCAAAAGTAAAAATATCTCAAGTATTCGGTATTTAGACTATTTTGGAGGAGATGATAATATTATCTCTGTAACCAAAAATTTATCGAGAGTGACAGTTATTGTTAAAGATGTAGAATTAGTCAATTTAGAAAGTATTAAAAATCAAGGAATTGGTGTAATGATTACAGGAAATACTATCAAGTGTTCTTCACAAGAATTTGCAGACCAGATAAAAGAATAAAAGTCATTATTTATTATGATAAAATAATGACTTCTGTTCTTTGTTAATTTAAACTTTGAGTTACTTTTGTAGCAAGTGTTTCTTTAAAAGATGCATCTGAAGATTTCCAAAGTACTTCAAATAAAACTCCAAGACCTGGTAATACTTTTTCTTCTTTAGTAGTCGTTGCATCTTCAATAGTTTTAAAAACTTCATCGGTTGTTGCATTTTTTAAATTATCGATAACTGCTTTTCTAATACTAATATCCATAATATACCTCCTATTAAGTTTATTATGGACAATAAAAATAAGATTTATACGAAAGGAATATAATTATATGGATTTTAAAAAGATTGTTTATGATAATCAAGAGAAGATTATTAAAACGTTTCAGGGATTATTAAAAATACCAAGTGTTTTAGATTATGATTCTGCAACTCCTAAAATGCCATTTGGAAAAGATATCAATAATGCATTGATATATATGTTAGAACTTGCTAAAAAAGATGGCTTTATTGTTATAAATGATGATGGATATGCAGGAGAAATTAGTTATAAAACCTCTGATTCAAAGGAGTCAGTTGGTATTTTATGTCATTTAGATGTGGTTCCTGCTGGGAATAAGTGGACTTACCCACCATACGAGGCAAGAATAGTTGATGGTAAAATTTATGCTAGAGGTACGACGGATGATAAAGGTCCCACAATTGCTAGTTATTTTGCCTTAAAGTTTATTAAAGATGCCAATATTAAATTAAAAAAAGAAATAAAAATAATCTTAGGGACAGATGAAGAAACAAGTTGGCGTGGAATAGAACATTATTTAAAAAAATATCCAATGCCTTCAGTGGGCTTTGCTCCAGATTGTAGTTTTCCACTTGTTTATGGTGAAAAAGGGCGAATGTCTTTTGATCTTTCCACACAAGATTTTAATGATGAGGTGGTAGAATCAATTAAAGGTGGAGATCGTTATAATGTTGTTATGGATGAAGTTGTGGCTATTCTTAAGGTCAATTTGGCAAAAGAATTTAATGAATATCTTCATAAACATTCATTAAAAGGTTTTGTTAAAGATAATAAATATACAATTGAAGGAGTTGCGGCTCATGCAATGGAACCAGAAAAGGGAATAAATGCAGGACTTCATATGTGTAATTTCTTAAAAGATTATTCTAAACATCCTTTAATTAAATTTCTAGCAACATATTTTTATGATGATCCTTATTTTAAAAAGATGAATTTAGATTATGATGATTTTGAAATGGGTCCAATTACTGTTAATATTGGTATAATGGAAATTTCTTGCCATAATGTAAGAGTTACTTTAGATAGTAGATTTCCAGTTCGATATGATATAGATCGATTTAATCAAATATTCAATGAACTGCTCATAAAGTATAATCTTTTTATTGCCACAAAAACATATAAAAATCCACATTATGTTAATCCTAATGATGAACTTGTAAAATTATTATATGAGGCATATGTTAAAAATACTGGTGATACCATTAACAAGCCATTTACAGTAGGAGGGGGAACATATGCAGGAATCTTGGATAAAGGTGTTGCTTATGGTATGGGATTTCCAGGTGAATTAGATCTAGCACATCAAAAAGATGAATGTCTTGCTATTGAAAGTTTATTGAAAGGTATTTTAATCTATATTGATGCTATTTTATCACTAGGTGAAATTGATGCGTAGAAGAAATGTCAAAAATGCTCAAAGGAGAATTGAGAATCATTTAGATTTGCTTATTAAGAATCCACAAGATTACAAAGGAAAATGGCAAAAATTCTTTAATAATAATAATCCTATTTATTTAGAGATTGGTATGGGAAAAGGGAGATTTTTACTAGAACATGCTAATCATAATCCTAATATTAATTATATTGGTTTAGAAAAATTTGCTAGTGTAATTGTTCAAGCGGTTGAAAAAATATCTGTATCTCATTTATCAAATATCAAATTAATTAATGATGATGCTACAAAAATTCTTGAATTTTTTGATCAAAAAGAAATTCAAAAAATTTATTTAAATTTTAGTGATCCTTGGCCCAAAAATCGCCATGAAAAAAGAAGACTAACTTATAAGAAATTTTTAGAAAAATATGAAATTATTTTAAATGGTGACTTAGAAATGAAAACGGATAATCAAGCCTTATTTGAATATAGTCTAATTTCTTTTAATCAAGAACATTGGAAATTTTTAGATTTAAGTTTGGATCTCCATAATCGAAGTGTTGATGAAATGATTATTTTAACAGAGTATGAAGAAAGGTTTATTAAAAAGGGAAATAGGATATATTTTCTAAAAGCCAAAAAATAGAAAGGAAAAATTATGAAAGGAATAATTCTATTAGCTAATCATTTTGAAGATGTGGAAGCTCTAATTACAATTGATATGTTGAGAAGAGCTAAAATAGAAATTGATTTAGTTAGTATAACAGAAGATTATAATTTAGTTACTCAATCAGGTGTTAGATTGCAAGCAGATCATTTAATTAGTGAAATTGATTTAGATGAGTATGCTTTTTTAATAATACCAGGTGGTAAAGCTGTCTTTGAAACTCATTTAAATTCGAATATTACTAAAAATTGTATAAAATTATTTTATAAAAAGCAAAAATTGATTGCTACTATTTGTGCTGCACCATTAATTTTAGATTCATTAGGAATATTAAAAGATAAAGAATATGTATGTTTTCCTAGTTGTGAAAAAAGCATTGATGGTATTTATAAAGAAAATGAAAAAGTTGTTGTAAGTAATAATATTATTACTTCAAAAGCGGCAGGAACAACATTTGATTTTGCTTTTGCTATCATTAAATATTTACTTAATGAAGAAATGGCTAATATAGTTTTAAATAATGTTTATTATAAGTAAAATTAAGATGATATTAACAATAAAGTTAATATCTTTTTAATTAAAGAAAAAATTTAATCATATAATTTAATGGTGATTAAATGGAATATATTGGAATTTTTCAAGGTGGTGGAATGAAAGGTATCGCTTATATTGGTGCCCTCATTGCTCTTGAAGAAAATGGTTTTACATGTAAAAAAGCTGCTGGAACTAGTGTTGGGGCAATTATTGCAGGTTTAGTAGCAGCAGGGTATAATGGTCAAGAAATGCTTTATATAATAAATAATTTAGATTTTAAAACATTAGTCAAAAGTGAACCTAATAAAATAAAAAGTTTAATAAGTGATAAAGGTTTATATTCTACCTTTCATCTCGAAGAAGAAATTGATTATTTATTAAGGATTAAAGGAATTTATACTTTCAATAATTTAAGATTAGAAAATGATTATAAATTAAAAGTAGTAGGTACAAATGCTCAAAAGTATAAACAAATTATTTTCCCTGATGATTTATCAATATATCAAATAAATCCTAATCTTTTTCCTGTATCTAAAGCAATTATAATGAGTGCTAGTTATCCAGGATATTTCAAACCACTTAAATTAATTAATGATTATGTATTAGATGGTGGTTTATGTAATAATTTTCCTTGTAATGTTTTTAAATATAAAGATAATGATTTAGTAATAGGTTTTCAACTATTGCAAAAAGAATTAAAAAATATTCCTCCATATATTAATTTAATAAAAATAAACACTAATGGTTCAAAAATTTTAAATTTTAAAATGTCTAAAGAAGAACAAGGGAAGTTACTGAGAAGAGGCTATCAGGAAGGTTTGAAAATGGTAGGTAAAATTATTGAGAGATATCATTCTTAAAAATGGAAAAATAAGAAAAATCTAAGATTTTGAATACAATATATGTATAGAGGTATTAAAATGATAAAACTAATTGCAATAGATTTAGATGGAACATTACTAGATGATGATAAACATATTAGTCTTGAAAATAAAATGGCAATTCAAAAAGCTAAAAAATGTGGTATAAAAATAATAATTGCTAGTGGAAGACCCTATTTTAGAGTAAAAGATATCTTGCAACAATTAGATTTAAATAATAATAGTAATTATGTTATTACTTATAATGGTGGTTGTATACTTATTGGTGATAATAGTAAAATTATTTATGAGGAAAGATTGTCTAATAAAGATATTTGCGAAATTATTAACTTTTTAGATAAATATAAATGTGGTATTTATTTATATTGTGAAGATCATATTTTTAGATTAAACCAAAATTTAAAAATTGCTAATCTAAAAATTTTTAATAAAGTTCAGTTTGAAGAAAAAACAATCGGTGAATTAAAAAAAATGAATTATGCTAATAAAATTATTTTAGCAGATGAAGTGGAAATAATTGATGAAATCAAAACAAAAATTCCCAAACAATTTAATAATCAATATAATATTGTAAGAAGTACTCCTTATTTTTTAGAATTTTTACCAATTAATGTTTCTAAAGGCAATGCTATAGAAATTTTAGCAAAGATTCTTAAAATAAACAAAGAAGAAGTTATGGTTATTGGTGATGAAGAAAATGATTTGTCAATGTTTAATTATGCAAAAATAAAAGTTGCAATGAAAAATGCTAACTTTCAAATCAAAAAAAGAGCCGATTTTATTACAGAATCTAATAACAATAGTGGAGTTGCAAAAGCAATTGAAAAACTTATATTCAACTAAAAGACTAATATATTAAGTATGATAAAATATTTTTAGTAAAAGTGAAAAAAAGAAGTAAAAACTTTACAAAATAGTAAAAATATGATATAATAAATAAGTATGAATATAGTTTATATTCAGCCTTGCTTTATATTTTATTATAAGGCCGTAAGTCCAAAAGGAGGTGCAAAAAATGAAAAAATACGAAGTTATGTATATCGTTCGCCCTAACGTTGAAGAAGAAGCTAGAAAGGCTTTGATTGAAGAAATCAATACCGTTTTTGTTACAAAAAATTCTACGGTGGATAACGTTAAAGAATGGGGTATGAGAGAATTAGCTTATGAGATTAAAGGGGAGACAAAAGGTTATTATGTATTATTGAATGTAACCGCAACACCTGAAGCAGTTAAAGAGTTTGAACGTATAGCTAATATCAAAGAGAATATTATTCGTTACATCACTGTAGCTGAATAGGAGGAACATTATGAATCGTGTTATTTTAGTAGGAAGAATTACCAAAGATCCCGAACTTAGAACTTCACCAAATAATGTTTCATTTACAGCATTTTCAATTGCTGTAAATCGTATAGCTCCTTCTCCTAATGGAGAACGTGAAGCTGATTTTATCAATTGCGTAGCTTTTAATAAGCAAGCAGAAAACTTATGTCGATTTATCAAAAAAGGTGGACAAATAGGAGTAGAAGGAAAACTTCAAACAAGAAGATATATGGCTCAAGATGGGTCAAATAGAGTAGCTACTGAAGTTATTTGTGATAATATTCATTTTCTTGAGCCGAAGAGTGCTAGTCAAGGTGGATATAATGATTATTCATCATATGAGACATCTTATATACAAACACCTTTTCAACAACAAACTCCAATATCACAACCACAAAATAATAATCTTCATCAATTAGAATCGAAGAGAACTAATCAATATGATGAAGTTAAAAAACAATTTGATATTTCTGATGATGACTTACCATTCTAGGAGGAAAATAATATATGGCAACTTTTAAAAGACGTAAAAAGACTTGTTATTTTACCGACAATAAAGTAAAAAAAATAGATTGGAAAGATGTTGATCTTTTAAAAAGATTTGTATCAGATCGTGGAAAAATTTTACCTCGTCGTATAACAGGGACCAAAGCTATTTATCAAAGAGAACTTGCAATAGCTATTAAACGTGCTCGTCATATGGGATTATTACCATTTGTTAGAGAATAGTTATTTAGAGCAACACAATGATTGTGTTGTTTTTTATTTTTTTGTTAAAAAAATGCTCTCCAAATAAGAGAATTGAATTCTCTTCTAATTTTAATAATTAGATAGTTAAAATAATAAAAATATATTGCTAAAAAATAATATTAAGAGTATAATTAAATTTGTAATACAAAGTATAGTTATAATATTTATTTTAAAGGAGGGTTAATTGTAATGAATAATTTTGTAATTACATGTTGTTCAACTGTTGATTTAGAAAAGGAATATTTAGAAAACAGGAATATTTCATATGTTTGTTTTCACTATACTCTTGATGGTGTTGAATATCCTGATGATTTGGGAGTATCGATTTCTGCAGATGCCTTTTTTGATAAAATAGCAAAAGGTGCAACTCCAACAACTTCACAAGTAAATAGTGAACAATATATTAAATTTTGGGAGCCTTTTTTGGAAAAAGGACAAAATATTTTACATGTAACACTTTCATCTGGTATATCTGGTTCATATAATTCGGCAATTCTTGCAAAAAGATATTTAGAAGAAAAATATCCTAATTTAAAAATTAATGTGGTTGATTCTTTAGGGGCATCAAGTGGTTATGGGCTTTTAATGAGTTATTTGGCAGATTTAAGGGATGAGGGAAAGACTTTTGAAGAATGTTATGAATGGGTAGAATCAAATAAATTAAATGTTCATCATTGGTTTTTTTCAACAGATTTGACTAGTTATAAAAGAGGTGGTCGAATTTCCACAACTAGTTTTTTCCTTGGGCAACTTCTAAAAATATGTCCTTTATTAAATATGGATAATTTAGGTCGTTTGATACCAAGAAAAAAGGTAAGAACAAAAGAGAAGACAATGATTGAAATTGTAAAACGGATGGAGGAACATGCTCAAGATGGATATAATTATAGTGGTAAATGTTATATGTGTCATTCAGCATGTTTAGATGATGCCAAAAAAGTTGCAAGTATGGTAGAAGCAAAATTTCCTAATCTAAATGGTCATGTTGTAATCAATAATATTGGGACCGTAATTGGATCTCATACAGGTCCTGGAACTATTGCTTTATTTTTTATGGGAGATAAAAGAGAAAATTAGATTATTTTCTCTTTTTTTAGGAATTTTTTGCTTGGTAAAATTTTTAAAATTCAAAAAAAATATTGATAAAGTTGAATAAAAAAAGCAAATGTGGTATAATAAAATATCAATTATGCCCAAAAGAGGTATTAACATGGAAAAAAGAAAAACAATTTTTATTATCATATTATCATCAATTATTTTGGTGTCTGCATATTTTTCAATTTCAGTTTTATCAAAACTTGATATTAACAATTATCTACAATATATTCCTATTGGTATTTTTATCATCTCTTTAGCAATTTTAATTTCTATTGCGATAAATATTAAAAATTCAAGAGAATCAATGACTTTACAAAATAGACTTAAGATGTGGAACTCAATCACTTATAAAGTAAAAAAAGCAGGTGAAACGGCTTTTGATAAATTGCCGATTGGAATAATTGTTATTGATAGCGATTCAAAAATTGTATGGGCTAATCAAAATGCTAGAACTATCTTTATGAGTCCTTTAGAACATATTTACTTGAAGGATTTAGCCTCACCATTATATTCTAAATTACAAGATGTTTTGCAAGATATTGATGAAAATAATGATAATCAAAAAGTTACGTATAATGCTAATATTTATGGAAAAATATATTATATAGAGTATTTAGTTAAATATAATGTAATGTATCTTACTGATATTACTAATTTTGAACTTTTACAAACACAATATTATAATCGAACAGAAGTTTTAGGTTATATTAATATTGATAATTTAGAAGAATCATTACAAGAATTTGATGTTCAAACGAAAGCAGAATATGAAGGAAAAATTATTGGTGCAATTGCTAAATGGGCAAATGAAAATGGTGTGTTTGTTAGAGCTCTTACTTCAACTAGATATATTCTAATTACTGACCAAGAGCATTTAGAAAAATTAATTAAATCAAATTTTACTATCCTTGATGATATCAAAATTTTATTTACTTCAAGAGTTGTGAGAGTGACTCTTAGTATGGGAATTGCTTGCAACGATGTCAATGTTAATGATTTATCCGATGATGCTCAAACTCAACTTGAATTAGCCTTAAGTAGAGGTGGTGATCAAGTTGTTGTTAAAAAAAATAGTGAGATTTTATTTTTTGGTGCTAAAACAGATCCAATCGTTAAAGAATCAAAAGTTGAAATTAGAGTAAAAAGTGAAGAATTAACGAATCTTATGATTAACTCTTCAAATATTTTTGTTTTAGGACATAAAAGTATTGATGCGGATGGATTTGCTGCAACAATTGCGATCTATAGATGGGCAAAAAAACTAGGTAAAAATGCGTTTATTATTTATGATCCTAAAAGTATTGATTCCACTGTGGAAAAAATTTTTAGAACAATAAAAAAAGAATATATTTCCTTTATGGATGCTTTTGTTATTTATGATGATTTAAAAAAGTTATCAAATCGTGAAAGTCTTTTAATGCTTGTGGATTTTCAAACAATTTATCAAGCCATTGATACACGTATTTTTAGCCATTTTGAAAAAATTGGAATTATTGATCATCATCGAAGAGGTGCCGGTGCTATTGAGAATCCTAAGTTTTATTATTCACAAGCATCAGCATCTTCTAGTGTTGAATTAATTTTTGAACTAATGTCCTTTATGAAAGAACCAGTAGAATTTTCAGAATTAGAAGCAACTTGGATGCTTTTGGGAATTGTTGTTGACACCAATAATTTTGTTTATCGAGCATCATCAACAACTTTTGAGGTTGCATCAACTCTAAAAAAGTATGGTGCTGATATGAATATTGTAAAAGCATATTTAAAAGAGGATTTAAACGAAAAAATATCAAGACAAGAAGCAATTTCAACAACAGAAATTTATAAAGAAAAGGTTGCAATTGCACACACTAGTCCAGATGAAATTGTTGAAAGGTCAACTCTAGCAAAAATTTCTGATGAACTAATATCAATATCGGATATTGAATTAGCTATTACAATTGGTCGGATTACTGAAAATCAGATTGGTTTAAGCGCAAGGAGTCTTGGCAAAATCAATTCACAGATTATTATGGAAAAAATGGGTGGTGGCGGACATTTGAATAATGCGGCTGCTCAAAGAAAGAATGAAACAATTGCTGAAACAATTACCATATTAAAGGAAAAACTTGATGGCTATTTGGCAGAGGAGGAAAATATGAAAATTATTTTAATAAAAGATTTAAAAGGTAAAGGCAAAAAAGGAGATGTAATTGAAGTTGCAACAGGTTATGGAAATAATTTAATTCGCAACGAAACAGCAATTATTGCATCGCCTGAGAATATGAAAGCTTTAGATGATGAAAAGCATCAAGCTGCTATTCGTGAGGCAGAATTGATTCAAGAAATGAATGAGTTAAAAACTAAAATTGAAAAGGAAGAAATTAAAATAGCAGTAAGAGTAGGAAAAGATGGTAAATTATTTGGTTCGGTTAGTGGTAAGCAAATAGTTGATGCAATTTTTTCACAATTAAACATTAAGTTGGATAAACGTAAATTAGATTTAGAAAATCCTATTTCATCACTTGGAACATATGAAATACCAATTCAATTGCATAAGGATGTTATAGCAAAGATAAAACTATTTGTTATAGAAGAATAATAAGGAGAATATTATGGAAAATCGTATAAAATCGGTACCATATAATAATGATGCGGAGATGTATGTTTTAGGTAGTATCTTACTTGAAAACAATGTTATTAATCAAATTGTTGGTAAACTTACTGCTGATGATTTTTATAATCCCCAAAATGCTACTATTTTTAAAGCAATGATGAGCTTATTTAATAACTCAGTTAAGATTGAAACTGTATCAGTTACAGAACAACTTATTCGTGATAAAGTTTCTAACATTGACGATTATAAGACATATTTGGTTGATCTTTTAGATATGATTCCATCAATATCATCTGTTAATTTATACATTAATATTGTGGAAGAAAAAGCTATTGAAAGAAAGATTTTAGCAAATATGCAAGAATTATCAAGCGATATTCTAACTTCAAAATATGATTTTAATGCAATTTTAGATAAGGCAGAGGATATTATTTTAAAGGTTATTAAAAAAAGAAGAACATCAGATTTTATGACAATTGCTGAAGCTGCTAAGGTTGTTTATGAACAAATAGAGGGTTATGTTGGTAATAATTCAGACTTAACTGGTCTTAATACAGGATATCCTAATTTAAATAAAGCCACCCTTGGTTTTCAAAAAGGTGACTTGATGATTTTGGCTGCAAGACCATCAGTTGGTAAATCTTCTTATGCAATTAATCTTGCTTTAAACATTGCAAATATGAATAAGGATAAACATATTGCTTTATTTTCATTAGAAATGAGTATTGAACAATTGATGATGAGAATATTTAGTTATCAAGCTAATATTGAACTTTCTAATATTAGAAGTGGTCATCTTGCAAGTGATGAATTATTATTACTATCAATTGCAAAACAGGATTTAAGTAAACTAAATCTCCATTTTGATGAAAGTAGTTCAACCAATATTGCGGATATTAGATCTAAATGTCGCCAATTAAAACAAGCAGATCAATTGGATTTTATCATTATTGACTATCTACAACTTATCACTTTATCGGATTCTAGAGGAAATCGTCAAGAAGAAGTTTCAAAAATTTCAAGACAATTAAAAACTTTAGCTCGTGAATTAGATGTACCAATTCTTGCTTTATCACAACTTTCTCGAGGCATTGAAACTCGTGATGATAAAAGACCAGTTTTGGCCGATCTTCGTGAATCTGGTAGTATAGAACAAGATGCCGATTTAGTAATGTTCTTATATCGTAGAAGTGATGTTGAAGATAATAGTAGTGATGAAGATCAGGTAGATGGTAGTAAAAAAGAAGAAAAAGCATATCAAGAAGTGGTTTTATCAATAGCTAAAAATCGTCAAGGACCTATTGACTATATTGATTATCACTTTTATGGAGCATACTCTCGTTTTAGTGAACAAAAAGAGAAAAAACCAATTATTATTAAAAAAAGGTCTCGTTCAGTTAAAACAAAAAAACTTAATGAGTAGAAACAAGGAGATAATAAAATGATAGATCGTTTAGAAGTAATTCGTCAAAGATATAATCAAATAGGCGAACAACTTACAGACCCAAATATTGTTTCAGATATTAAAAAAATGACTGCGCTTTCTAAAGAGCAAAGATCATTAGAAAAAGTTGTTAATAAGTATGAAGAGTTAATAAAACTTCAAAAAGATATTGAAGATTTAAAAGAAATGGTAAATGATTCGGATTTAGAAATTCAACAAATGGCTGAAATAGAATTAGAAGAAGCACAGTTAAAACTACCACGATTAGAAGAAGAGATAAAAATATTACTTCTTCCCAAAGATCCTAACGATGAAAAAAATGTTATTGTTGAAATTAGAGGTGCTGCAGGCGGTGATGAAGGAAATATTTTTGCAGGTGACTTATTTAGAATGTATATCAAATATGCTGAAACTAAAGGATGGAAGGTAGAAATTTTAGATTCATTACCATGTGAGGCAGGAGGATTTAGTCAAATTAGTTTTATGATTAATGGAGATTCGGTATATTCTTTGATGAAATATGAATCTGGCTCTCATCGTGTCCAAAGAGTGCCAACAACTGAATCAGCAGGAAGAATTCATACTTCTACAGCAACTGTGCTTGTAATGCCAGAGGCAGAAGAAATTGAAGTTGAATTAGATATGAATGATGTAAGAATTGATACTTTTTGTGCATCAGGACCAGGTGGACAGTGTGTTAATACTACAAAATCAGCTATTAGAGTAACTCATATTCCAACAGGAATTGTTGTATCATGTCAAGATGGTAAGAGTCAACATGAAAATAAAGCTAGTGCCTTAAAAGTTTTAAGGGCGAGACTTTATGATCATATGCTTCAAGAAAAAGAAAAAGAAGAAGGATTAGAACGTCAAGCCAAAATTGGTCATGGTGATCGTAGTGAAAAAATTAGAACCTACAATTATCCTCAAAATCGTTTAACAGATCATAGAATAGGATATACTGTTCAACAACTTGATCGTATTATGGAGGGTCGCTTAGATGGATTGTTTGAGGCATTAATTACATATTATCAAAAACAGCAATTAAGTGTTGATAATAATGCATAAAAACTAAAGATAATGAATATAAAGAAGTGGTGATGAAAATGCCACTTTTTATTTATGAAGATTTAGTGGAAAAAAATGTTAAAATAATTTCTTCTTATACAAGAAGAAAAATTATGGCAGTCGTTAAAAGTGATGCTTATGGATTATCAGCAAAAAAGATGATATCACTTTTAAAAAAGGCTAACATTGATTTTTTTGTTTTTGAAAAATACTCGGAATATTTAAAATGTCAAAACTTATTAAGAGATAAAAGAGTATTAATATTAGAAAGTCCGTCAATATCACTAATACAAAATACGCCTAATAATGTGGCTTTTTCAATCAATTCAATAATTGATGCAATTAACATTAAAGATATACAATCTAAGGTCACAATTCATTTGCGTGTTGATACAGGAATGAACCGGCAGGGAGTTAGAAATATTGAAGAGTTAGAAAAAATTTTAACAATGTTTAAAACAAATAAAAATATTTTTATTGAAGGATTATATACTCATTTTTCTTCAGATGTCTTTGAGTCGAAATATTATGAAAAACAATTAGAGAATTTCAAGAAATATCAAAAAATAGGTCATTTTTCTATTATTCACGCAAATGCAACAAAGAGTTTAAATAAAGAATTGGTTGGTAATTATGTTAGAGTTGGAATGGCACTTTATGGTTATCATCAACCATATTTATCCCTTCAAAGATCAGTTAGTTTAATAGAAACCCCGTGTAGTGTTTTTAAAGTTAGTAAAAAAGATAAAATTGGATATAATCAAATAAAGGTTGGAAATGAAGTAGTAGGAGTGCTTCCCATTGGCTATAATGATGTCAATTTAGATGATATTACTAATATTTATCAAAAAGGTCAAAAATATGCTCTTATTGGAAAAAATTGTATGAATCATACTCATTTTTTAGCAAATGACAAAATTAATTATTTAAGTTGGTTGTCGATTTTACCTACTAATGGTATAATAATAGATAGTAATGATTATAATTATAATTTAAATTGGTATCACATTTTAACTTCGTTGAAGGGAATGCCAAAAAATTATATTAGAAGGAGAAATTATGACGTACCAAAAATATTTAAATATAATGGGGAAAAAGGCCTTAGAACAAAATTTAGAAAAGGAAGCAATCAAACTTTTAGTTTTAGAACTATCCAAAATGGATGGCGCAACTTTTTTTGCGAAATTAAATGAAGAAATCCCTGATGATTTAAAAAATGTATATGATGATGCTATAAATCTTTATTTAAATAATCATTTACCTATTCAACATATTATTGGATATACATATTTTTATGGTTACAAGATAAAAGTAAATGATAAAGTATTAATTCCAAGACCAGAGACAGAGGAATTAGTAGGCTATGCTATGCAAACTTATGATGATGTTTTTGATGGACAAATTGTTGATTTAGTAGATATTGGAACAGGAAGTGGAGCCATTGCAATTGCTTTAGCCAAAGAGGAACCAAAATTTAAAGTTGTGGCAACTGATATTTCTGAAGATGCTTTATTAGTTGCAAAAGAAAATGCTTTGCAAAATAATGCTAAAATTGAATTTATTAAAGGAAATATGTTAGAACCTCTAATTGAAAAAAATTTAAAATTTGATATTTTAGTTTCTAATCCCCCATATATTCCAGATGATGAGTATGTTGATGATATTGTTAAAAACAATGAACCCAACATTGCTCTTTTTGGCGGTAGTGATGGAATGTACTTTTATGATGTGATTTTATCAAAGGCGGATAAAATTTTAAAAGATAAAAATATTATTTTATTTGAACATAGTTATTCTAAGAAAAAAGAAATGTTAGCACTTGTTAAAAAATATTTTCCAAAGGGAAAGGTTGAAGTAATTAAAGATTTAAATGGAAAGGATCGTTTCACGATAGTAGTTAATAATTAAAATGTTTATAGATAATAATAATCAAATATCAAAAGAAAAATTAAGAGGAAAGGTAATAGCATATCCAACAGATACCGTTTTTGGCATTGGTGCAATGATAGACGATTTAAAGGCTATAAGTAAAATATATAAACTTAAAAAAAGAAGTTTTGATAAACCTCTTGCTATTCTTGCTTCTAAAGTAGAAGATATTTTGCCATATATTGAAATGCCGAGTGAAGAAATCCTTAACATAATGAAAAAATATTGGCCTGGTGCTTTAACCATTATTTTTAAAAAAAATCATTCTATTACTTCCCAACATATATCAAGGTTTGACACAATTGCTTTTAGAATTCCTAATAATACTATTGCTTTAAATATTTTGGAAAAAACGGGGCCTCTTGCTACTACAAGTGTCAATATAAGTGGTAACAAACCAATTAATACTTATCAAGAAATAGATAAGTTATTTGGTGATACAATTGATTATTTATTTGTGAAAAATGTTAATTCATCGAATATTTCTTCAACTATTATTGATGTAACCAACAATCATTTGAAGATTGTTAGACAAGGTGAAATAAAAATTTTATAAAAATGGTATAATTTAACCAATATTTACCAATAATATTTTTGGTGATATTATGAAAAAAAAGGTTTTACAGATTATTATATCCATATTATATTTATTTTTATTAACTTGTTGTAATCCTAAAAATAGCGAATTGCGCTTAAGAATTGTTGCTAATTCAAATAATGAAGATGATCAAGCAGTTAAGATAGAAGTTAAAGAGTTTGTCAAAGAGTATTTAGAAAAAGTTGAAATTCCTAAATTAGATTTAGCAACATTAGAAGATGAATTAAATAAGCATTTTCTAAATACTCAAATAGAAGTTAAAAGAACAAAATCTAATTATGAGGCAAAATCATATAATGGTAGATTGATTCAAGCAGGTTCTTATGATACGATTTTAATCACAATTGGTGAAGGAAAAGGAAAAAATTTTTGGACTCTTTTATATCCCGAATTTTTTGATATTTCTTTTGAGGATGATCATGAAGTAGAATATCGTAGTTTTTTCTTTGATTTATTTAAAGGGAAGTAAGAATATTTAAGGCAAAAATTCGTATAATATAATGGTGATTATTTTGCAAGTAATAAATATAAATGAAGAATTAAAAAAGGAAATTATTAATTTTTTATCAAATATTAGCTCAGTAACGGAGATTGATGAAGACATTATATCAAGTGGTGTAGCTTTATTAGATGATAATCAAATAAAAGGTTATATTACATATGAGAAGTTCTGTGAATATGGTTTAATAAGATACTTTATTTTTCAAAAAAATTTGCCATCATCGTCAATTATTGATATGTTTTCCTCACTAGTATCAAGAGCTAAAACAGATGAGATTGAAAGTTTTATCTCGATTGGTAAAACCCAAGAAGTAATTGATTTATTTAATGAACTTGCCTTTTATCAAATAGAACAAGATAATTTTTTGATAAATGGTCAAAATCTAAAGGGGACAGAATTAGAAGAAGCCAAGGTTTTAAAGTTTGATATTATATAAATAAAAATTTAAATTAACATCTATTGATGATTTATTACGAAAACAAATAAATCTAAATAGATGTTTTTAAAATGTAATTTTTTATTCATAAACTTGTTAAAAATTCCAAAATATGTTATAATACATCTTATCAAAGGGAGATGACGTTATGAGAGTTGCAATTGGATCAGATCACGCAGGGTATGAATTAAAAAGTTCTTTAGTAAAGTATTTACAACATCAAAAAGTTGAGGTTCACGATATGGGTACTTTTAGCAAAGAATCGGTAGACTATCCTGATTATGCTATTCAAGTTTGTCAAACTGTAATAAGGGACAATAGTGACTTTGGTATTTTGATTTGCTATACGGGAATTGGAATGAGCATTGTCGCAAATAAAGTTAAAGGTATTAGAGCTGCTCTTGTTGATAATATTGAAAATGCTAGATTAACAAGGGAACACAATGATGCTAATGTCTTATGCTTAGGTGCTAAAGATGTAGATTATGAAAAGGCTAAAGCAATTATTGATACTTTTTTAAATACCAATTTTACCGAAGGACGTCATTTGAATCGCGTTAAGAAAGTGATGAATATCGAAAAAAATGAAAAAAAATAAGGATAATTTAGTTAAAGATTTAAAAATATATAATTTAGTAATGACTAATGTTTGGCAACTTTTAACCATAATTGCTATTGGTATTTTGGCAGGATATTTATTTGAAAAATATGCAACAAATCAAGATATTAATTATATGGCCTTTTCCATTATTTTCTTTTCCATTATAGGAATTATTAATTTTTTTGTAAGCATACTAAAAGGTGTTAAAAAATTAGAAAAAACTGATAAAGATAAAAAGACTAAGAACAAAGAAACAATTATTGATGAGCAAAATGATGATAAATAATCTAACAAATGAAGATTTAAAAATATTAAAACTATCTTTTATTGTAATGTTTTGCTTAGTAATTATTTCTTTAGTTTTTGCATTTTTTATTGATTTTTGGCAATATACATGGGCTCTTAGTATTTTAATTGGCTATATATCAGCAGTTATTTGCTATATTAAACTTGTATATGTTGTTACAAATGTTACGAATTTTATTTATCAAAACCCTAAGAAGGTTTTCATTTTAAATAATTTATCCAGTTTACTTATATATTTTATTGTTTTATTAATTAGTGTACTAGTGCCAATTTTTAACATTTATTTATGCTTTTTAGGAATAGTAATTATTAAAATTGTTATTATAATACTTTATGGAAGAAAACCAAAAGCAAAGGAGGATGAATAGGATTGGATGGAATTTTAAAAGTTTATAAAAGTTCCAACTTTGCAATTATTGCGACAACAATAATAGTCTTACTTTTTATTATAATAGTTGGAATAAAATTAAAAAAACACAATCCAGATAAGCCACCAAAGGGAATTTTATTACTTGCGGAAATGTTAGTTAGTTGGACTAATGGAATGTGTCAAGAAGCGTTGGGAACAAGGTGGAAAAAATTCGCTCCTTATGTTTTGTGTGAAGGAATGTTTTTGTTAGTTGCTAATTTAAGTGGTTTACTAGGACTTACTCCACCAACAGCTAATATTTGTGTTCCTATTGCTTTAGGAATGGTAACAGGGGTAATTATGCATATATCATCCATTAAATATAATGGTTTAAAAGCATATTTAAAAGGTTTTTTAGATCCTATTCCCATTATGTTACCAATCAATATTTTTAGTGAATTGATTACACCTATTTCAATGGGACTTCGTCTTTTTGGTAATATTTTTAGCGGAACCGTTGTAATGACATTAATATATTATGTACTTGGGCAAATTTGGTTATGGATTATTCCTACTGGATATATCGTTACACCATTTATTACCCCCATTTTACATGCAATTTTTGATGTTTTTTTAGGATTAATTCAAGTATATGTATTTATGTTATTAACAGTTATTTTTATATCAGGAAAATTACCTGAAGAAGAATAAAAAGAAAAAATTATAGAAAATAAAAATAGGAGGAAGTTATGAATTTATTAATGGAATTATTTATTTTTTTAGAGGTTATGATTACAGATGAGGGATTGAAGCAATTAGGTGCAGGAATTGGAGCTGGAATTGCTGTATTTACAGGTTTTGGCTCTGGTATTGGTCAAGGTCTATCAGCTGGGCTTGGTGCTCAAGCTGTCAGTCGTCAACCAGAAGCTGTCGGTGCAATTCGTTCAACAATGATTGTAGGTCAAGCGGTTGCGGAAACAGCTGGTATCTATGGTTTAATTGTTGCAATTTTATTGATATTTGTATTTTAGACAAAAGGGAAAATAGTATGAGCGAAGAGATTGAAAATTTATTAAATCAAGCGATTGAATTTTTAAATAAAGATCTTGAAACCTCACAAGCATTATCAAATATGTTAGTTACATTTATATTACAATTACTTGCTACTTTAGTATTATTTTTAGTAATTCGTTTTAAGTTTTGGAATGTAATTACTGCTATGATTGAAAAAAGAGAAACTAAAATAGCGGATAGTCTCAAGGAAAAAGATGAAGCATTAAAAGAATTAGAAATAGCAAAAAAAGAAGCTGAATTTGTTAAAGTTGAATCTAAAAAGACCGCAAACTTAATTATCGAAGATGCTAAAAAAGTTTCACAAATTGAGGCTGATGAAATTTTAAATGAAGCAAGATATCAAATTCAAAGAGAAAAAGAAAATGCGCGAGATTTAATTGATAAAGAGCGCAAATCAATGCAAGAAAATATAAAAAATGAAGTTGTAGATATTGCTTTTTTAATGGCCGAAAAAATAGTAGAACATGAAATTGATAAAAAGGCCAATCAAGAATTGATTAACCAAACGTTATCAAAATTAGAAAAAAAAGATTAGGTGCCTTATGATTACATCAGTTGGTTTGCAATATGCTAAAGCTTTATTTGATTTAGGAAGTGAAAAACATCTTGAAAATGTATATTATAATTATTTACAAATGGTTTGCAATATTTTAAATGAAAATAAAGATATTTTGAAAGTATTATCACATCCTTCAATAAAACTTGAAGAACGGAAAAATATTTTAAGAACTAGTTTTCAAGATTATGTTAATGAAGAATTTTTGCATTTTCTATTTGTTTTAATTGATAATTTTCGTTTAGAGGAAATTTCAGATATGCTTGATAGTTATGAATATTATTTAAATTTATCAAATAATATTTGTAATGCAATAGTTTACAGCAAATATCAAATGCTTGAAGAGGAAAAAATGGCTTTACAAAAAGCATTGGAAAGTCATTTTAATAAAAAGATAAATTTAAAATATCAATTAAATGTAAATTTATTAGGTGGTATTATTGTTAACATTAATGGAAAAGTCATTGATGCCTCAACATTAAGGCAAATAATACATCTTAAAAATGAATTAAAGAAAGGTTGGTAAATAATGAAACCTTTAAAACTAGAAGAAATTAGTACTTTAATAAAAGAACAAATAAAAAAGTATGAAAAAGTTATAGATACCAAAAGTGTTGGAACCGTTATAAAAGTATATGATGGAATTGCTTTAGTTCATGGTTTAGACGATGTAATGAGTGGTGAATTATTAGAATTTCCTAATGAATTATATGGTATGGCTTTAAATTTAGAAAAAGATTATGTTGGTGCCATTTTATTTGGTTTATCTAGCAAAATTAAAGAAGGAGATAATGTTACTTCAACTCATCGCATTTTAGAGGTACCAGTTGGAGATACTTTAGTTGGAAGAGTTGTTAATGCTTTAGGACAACCTCTTGATGACAAAGGTGAGATTAAAACAAACAAATATCGTCCTGTTGAAAAAAAAGCATCAGGAGTAATTGATCGACAAAGCGTAAAAGAACCGCTAAAGACAGGAATTAAAATTATTGATGCTATGGTTCCAATTGGTCGTGGCCAAAGAGAACTAATAATTGGTGATCGTCAAACAGGAAAAACCTCAATTGCAATTGATACAATTTTAAATCAAAAAGATGAAAATGTTATTTGTATTTATGTTGCCATTGGACAAAAAGAATCAACTGTTTCTAGTGTTATTGAAACATTAAAAAGTTATGGAGCTATGAAATATTCAATTGTCGTTTCAGCATCAGCATCATTGCCAGCGCCACTTCTATATCTTGCTCCATATACAGGGGTTACAATGGCTGAAGAATTTATGTACAGTGGTAAAGATGTTTTAATAATTTATGATGATTTAAGTAAACATGCAGTAGCATATCGTGAATTATCATTGTTGTTAAAAAGACCACCAGGACGTGAAGCTTTTCCAGGAGATGTCTTTTATTTGCACTCACGTTTATTAGAGCGTGCCGCAAAACTTAATGATAAACTTGGTGGAGGATCTATTACTGCACTACCTATTATCGAAACTCAAGCTGGTGATATTTCTGCTTACATTCCTACAAATGTTATCAGTATTACTGATGGACAGATTTTTTTACAAACAGAAATGTTTTATTCAGGTATAAGACCTGCTGTTAATGCGGGCTTATCAGTATCAAGAGTAGGTGGAGCCGCCCAAATAAAAGCTGTGAAAAAAGTTTCTGGTACTCTTCGCCTTGATCTTGCATCTTATCGTGAACTAGAAGCTTTTACTCAGTTTGGTTCAGATTTAGATTTGGCAACTAAAGCGAAATTAGAACGCGGTAAAAGAACGGTTGAAGTGTTAAAACAAAATTTGCATGAATCAGTTACTTCAGAACAATTAGCCCTTATTATTTATGCTTTAGTTAATGGTTATTTAGATGATGTATCGGTTGATGATATTTTGTCAGTAGAAAAGAGTTTTTATCGTTTTTTAGATAATGATGAATTGGGAAAAAAATTAGTTTCATATATTAAAGAAACTTCTAATTTACCAGATGTTAATCAAATTGATGAGGCTCTTGATAAATTTAAAAAAATAGTTTAATTTATTGTAAAATGAAATATAAAAGTGAAAGGAGTAAGTGATGGCTGGACAATCGAGGAAGGTTAAAACAAGAATAGTCGCGACCAAAAAGACTGCTCAAATTACAAAAGCAATGAATATGGTTAGTGCATCTAAATTAAAAAGTGCGGAAAATGCTATTAAAGAATATCGACCATTTATTGCGAAAACTCGTGATATTATTGTTCATTTAGCATCGAATGATTCTTCATTAAAACATCCTTTAATGGAAAAACGTCCTATTAAAAATATTTGTTATTTACTTATTTCATCAGATCGAGGGCTTGCGGGAGCATTTAATTCTAATGTATGTAAAGAATTAACTAAAAAGATAAATAAATTAAATAAGAACATTGGTTTTTACATTCTTCCTATTGGTTTTAAAGCTTATGTTTATACGAAAAAACAAAAATATCCATTATTAGAAGATAAAATCATCAATATTAGAGATAATATAGAATTTGGCGAGATTTCTGGAATCATTGAAGTGATTATAAAAAATTATCTTCTTGGCAATATTGATGAAGTAGTTGTAATCTATAATCACTATAAAAACACTTTAATTCAAGAAATTAAAACGGATATTGTTTTACCTATAGAGAATAATGATTCAAAAGATAGTTTAACAAATTATGAATTTGATGGTGAAGTTCAAGAAATTCTAAATACTGCTTTACCAATTTATATAGAAAATACAATTTACAGTTATATTTTGGATTCAAAGGCTAGCGAACATGCCGCAAGAATGAATTCAATGAAAAGTGCAACTGATAATGCAAATGATGTTATTGCAAGTTTGGAACTTTTATACAATAGAGCCAGACAGGCTGCAATCACTTTAGAACTTACAGATATTGTTGGTGGTGCTAGTGTTGTAAATGATAATTAGGAGGGCTTATGAACAAAGGGTATGTTGTTCAAGTTATTGGACCAGTTGTTGATGTTAAGTTTGAAAATGCTACTTTACCAAATATTAACAATGCATTAAAAATAAAGGGTATGGTTACAAGTACTTTACACAATTTAACTTTAGAAGTAGCAATGCATATTGGTGATAATATTGTTAGATGCATTGCAATGGATGCAACTGAAGGAATTATTAGAGGAATGGAAGTAGAAGATACTGGATTACCAATATTAGTTCCTGTTGGACGTGAAACACTTGGTAGAATATTTAATGTTTTAGGAGAAACTATTGATGGTAAAGAAAAATTAACTGATGATGTAAAAAAAATGCCAATTCATAAAGAAGCACCAAAACTTTCGGAATTATCAGGAAAAATGGAAATTTTAGAAACTGGCATTAAAGTTATTGATTTACTTGCACCATATATCAAAGGTGGTAAAATTGGTTTATTTGGTGGTGCTGGTGTTGGTAAAACAGTTTTAATTCAAGAATTAATTCACAATGTGGCACAAGAACATGGTGGTATAAGTGTTTTTGCAGGTGTTGGTGAACGAACACGTGAAGGAAATGATTTATATCACGAAATGACTGATACAGGTGTTATTGATAAAACAGCTATGGTTTTTGGTCAGATGAATGAACCGCCAGGAGCAAGAATGAGAGTAGGGCTTACTGGACTTACAATGGCAGAGTATTTTCGTGATCAAGAACATCAAGATGTGTTACTTTTTATCGATAATATTTTTAGATTTACGCAAGCAGGTTCTGAGGTTAGTGCGATGCTTGGTAGAACTCCATCAGCTGTAGGATATCAACCAACGCTTTCAACAGAAATGGGACTTTTACAAGAAAGAATTACTTCTACAAAAGAAGGGTCCATTACTTCAATTCAGGCTGTTTATGTTCCAGCAGATGATTATACCGATCCTGCTCCTGCTACAACTTTTATTCATCTAGATGCAACTACTAATTTAAGTCGGAAGATTAGTGAGGAAGGTATTTATCCAGCAGTTGATCCTCTTGCTTCTACATCACGAGCTTTAGCACCTGAAGTAGTAGGTAAGGAACATTATGAGGTTGCAAGGGGAGTTCAAAAAACAATTCAAAGATACAATGAACTATTGGATATTATTGCAATTCTTGGTATGGATGAATTAGGAGATGAAGATAAAGCTTTAGTTGCAAGAGCTAGAAGAATTCGTTTATTTCTATCACAAAATACTTATTCAGCTGAGCAATTTACTGGACAGCCAGGTGTCTATGTTCCCGTTAAAGAAACTATTCGTGGCTTTAAAGAAATTCTAGAAGGTAAATATGATCATTTACCAGAAGAAGCCTTTAGGTTTGTAGGAACCATTGATGATGTAATAAAAAAAGCTGAAGGACTTAAAGGATAAAATGAAATTATCTATTGTAACTCCTAAAGGTATTAGTTTTGATGGGGAAGTAGATCATATTATTATTGATGGCGATAATGGACAACTAGCAATCTTACAAAATCATATTCCAATTGTAGTATCTATTAAATCTGGTTTTATCAAAAGAGTGAGTAATGATTCAGAATATTATCATATTATTTCTGGTGGATTGTTAGAATTCAGTAATAATGTTGCAACTGTTATTGCCCAAGAAACGGTTGTTGGCAAAACTTTTGAAGAAGCAAAAAAGACTTTAGAAGAAATGAGAAAAATTCAGAAAGAATCTAATCGAAAACAAGCTATAGATTTTTCAAAAATGGAAAGAGATCTTGCGTTAAATCTAAAGGAAATTCAAGCATCTAAATTATAAAAAAATTTATAAAATTTATTATTTTAACACATAATATAATTGAATAGATACGTTTTCATAATAGATGATTTGTAATTTATTAGACATCGAAATATAATAGTGGTAAAATATAATAGTAAAATATATGCAAGAATGGTGGAGTCTGTCAAATAAAGGGCGGATTATGCCCTTTTTTGCTATAATAAAATCTGATAGTTAAAAGGTGAAAAAATGAGAAAAACAAAAATTGTTTGTACACTTGGTCCTGCATCACGTGATGAAAAAGTACTAGAAAAGATGTTGTTAAATGGTATGAATGTAGCTAGGTTGAATTTTTCACATGGTAGTCATGAATATCATAAAGAAACAATTGAACTTTTTAGAACAGTAAGAGATAAATTGCAAATACCAGCAGCTATTATGCTTGATACTAAAGGTCCAGAGATTAGACTTGGTGATTTTGAAAATGAAGAAGTAACACTTATTAAAGGTGATTTATTTACTCTAACTACTAAAAATATTTTAGGAAATCAAGAAATTGTTAGCATTACATACAAAGATTTACCTTCACAACTTCAAATTGGCAATAAAATTTTAATTGATGATGGAAAAGTATCTTTAGAAGTTCTTGATTCAACAATTACTGATTTAAAATGTAAAGTTTTAGTTGGTGGTAAAATATCAAATCATAAGGGAGTAAATGTTCCTAACGTACATTTGAATTTTGAATATTTAAGTCAAAAAGATAAAGAAGATTTGAAATTTGGGGTAGAAAATGATGTTGACTATGTAGCAGCATCTTTTGTAAGATCAAAAGAAGACGTTAAGAGCCTTCGAAATTATTTAGACTATATTGGCGGAAAAAATATTAAGATTATATCAAAAATTGAGAATATTGAAGGTGTTGATAACTTTGATGAAATATTAAATAGTTCTGATGGTATAATGGTAGCAAGAGGAGATATGGGGGTTGAAGTTGAGTATGAAAGACTACCTGGCTTACAAAAAAAGTTTATTAGAAAATGTTACCAGGCGGGGAAGGTCGTTATTACAGCAACTCAAATGTTAGAATCAATGATTCATAGTTTGACGCCAACTCGGGCTGAAATAACAGATGTTGCAAATGCAGTATTTGATGGCACTAGTGCCATAATGTTATCAGGCGAAACTGCTATGGGTGATCATCCTGATAAGGTTGTCAAAACAATGGCTAAAATTGCTCGCCAAGCTGAAAATGATGCATTAAACTTAAGAGTATATGATGGCATTCCACATGATAATGATATTGATGATACAACTAATGCAATTTGTGATGCAGCATGCACGACAGCTCGTGATTTAGATGCAAAAGTAATTATTGCTGTAACGCAATCAGGTCATACTGCTAGATGTGTTTCTAAATATCGTCCTGATGTTCCTATTGTGGCACCAACACCTAATTTAAAAACCTACCATCAATTATCGCTTTCTTGGGGTGTATATCCTGTTAAAGCTTTATTCCAAACAAGCACAAATCAACTATTTGATCATGCTATTGCTTGTGCTAAAATGAGTGGTTATGTCAATAAAAATGACCGTGTTGTTATTACAGCTGGCGAAAATGGAATTACTAATATTTTAAATGTTCAAATTGTTAAATTAAGATAGAAGAATAATATCAAAAAATAATAATAAAATAATGGTGATGAAATGGAAAAAAACCTAGCATTTTTATATTTTATAATTTTTGCAATTTCATACGGATTAATTTTTTATTTATTGTTAAAATCAAATTTTGAAAAATTATTTAAACCAGGAAAAATTAATGAAATAAGAGTAGGATATTTTGTAACTTCATTTTTACTTGCTACAATTTTTTCTTATGGAGTGGTAAAAATTGTTGAATCAATTTATACATTAATTTTAAAATAATAAATGTATAAATTAAAAAAACTGTATCATAATAATTACGAGGTGATACAGTGAAGAATTGGATTAAAAAAATTGGCCAAAATAAATTTCAATTTTTCTTCTTTGTTGGTGTATTGGCAGTTTTATTAGTAGCATTAGTAATATCTGCTTCAATTAACGGACGAGAAGGACCAGTTGATGATAACCCTCCAGTTGTAACTCCACCAAAAGATGATGAGCAAGTTGACACAAAACCAGAAGAAGTGTTAAAGCTCCCATTTGATGAAACTCTTGAGTACCAAGTTGTTAGAAAATTCTATGACAAAAATGCATCTAAAGAAGATCAAGCAAAAGCTTTAATTAAGTATGGTAATACATACCGAACAAGTAGTGGCACAGGCTTTTCAAAAAAGGATAATAGTTCATTTGATGTTTTAGCAGCTTTAAGTGGCAAAGTTATTGAAATTAAAGAAAGTCCTCTTTATGGTAACTATGTTGTTATCGAACATAATGACAAATTAAAAACTTGTTATTATGGATTAAGTGAAGTAACAGTAACTGTAGGTGCAGAAGTTAATCAAGGTGATAAGGTTGGAACAAGTGGAAATACAGACATCGATAAAGAAGCTGGTAATCATGTTTACTTTCAGGTATTAAAAGATAGTAAATATGTTAATCCTGAAGTTTTAATTGGCAAAAAACTATCTGAAATCTAGTTTAAAATAAAAAGTTATTACAAATAACATAAAAATGAGTTTAAAGTGACTATCAAAAATGGATAGTGATTTAAACTCATTTTTTATAAATTATAATTTATTTTTACTAATTGTAATAATATAAGGAGAAAAAGGTCTATTGTAGTTTTGATATCTACAAACTAGATACAAATTACTTGGTAATTGATAAGAAAATGCATCAATGAGTTTACTTTCTATTAAACCTTCATGATGTCCTGGGTATATGACAATTATTATAAGAAAATCTTTTTTTAGATTAATTATTGAAAGGGCTTTTTTTATGCTATTTAAAGTTGCGTTAGCCTTAGTAGTTACTTTTTTATCAGAACCTGGTAGATATCCTAGATTATAAATTATTAAATCAAAATCATCTTCGATTAAAAATTCATGAGAAGATAGATGATAGACAACGTTATCAAAATTAGTTTTTGATAATAACTTTTGCGTTTCATCAATCGCTTTTTTTTGAATATCATAGGCAATAACAGTTCCCATATGATTTAGTGTTTTCGCTAAAAATAAAGTATCATTGCCATTACCACAAGTGGCATCAATAAAAATTAAATTTTTATTTTCACTTTTTTTATAAAATTCTTGAATAAGAATATGGGAAAATTCAACTATCTTAAACATAAATCACCTTGAAATATTTTTTCCTTGCGCATAAGTTTATCTATTTCATTTATAACAACAAATTTTTTTAAAGTCCAAAGAGGTTGGATTAATAAGTCTTTAGGAGCATCTCCTGTTATTCTATGAATTACAATTTTGTCATTTAAATATCTAAGTTGAGTAACAACAATATCTACATATTCTTCTAATGTTAAGATATGAAAAGGATATGTTTGATAATAGTTTTCTAAAGGAGTTTCTTTCATAATATGGAGCATATGAATTTTGATGCCATTTATTTTAAGTTTATTTAAGTATTTAACTGTCTCAATCATATCATTTTTGGTTTCACCAGGAAGACCATTAATAATATGTACAATAGTAGTAAGTTGATATTTTTTTAAAAGTTTTATTGCCCTTTCAAAGGTATCATTTAAATAACCACGATTTATAATTATAGCGGTATGTTGATGCATAGTCTGAAAACCAAGTTCAATCCAAACGGGAATAGTTTGATTAATTTGTGCTAAGTATTTTACAATTTCTTCATTTATGCAATCTGGTCTTGTGGCAATACTTAATATTTTGATATCTTCATCTAGTAAATTTTTGCCATCAAAAACTTGATCATATCTTTTTTTCAAATTTTCTATTGAATCATAAGTATTAGTATTAGCTTGAAAATAAGCAATATAATAACCATTAGGCCATTTTTGTTTCATTTTATTAACAATTGATAAAAATTGCTCTTTAATTGTTAAGTCTTTTTCGCCAGCAAAATCACCACTACCTTTCGAAGAGCAAAAAATACAACCAGTATTACTAAGGGTTCCATCGCGATTAGGACAAGAAAAATTACCATTAAGGGCAATTTTAAAAACTTTTTTGTGATATAAAGATTTTAAATAATTATTTAGTGTAACATAATGTTTTTCATCATTAATTAGTGTGTTCATATTTATCACCTTAATATATTTTACTATAAATTTGAATCTTTGTCATATTTGATGTTAAATCATTTTTTAGTAAAATCAATTAAAAAATAAAAAGAATATGTTAAAATAAATATAAAAAACTTTAATTATGCTATAATAAGCAGTAGGTGAAGAAAAATGATAGAAAAAATTCGAAATAATAAAATTATAAGCATTTGTTTAATAGCACTTGTTTATTTGGTAGCTTTGCTTATTGGATATATAAGCTATAAATATATTTCAATTGAGAATGTACTTTTGAAATTCTTTTTATGTGATATTATTGGAACTATTATTGTATATTTAGGCAGTTTATTATTTAATAATGCTTCAGTTTATAATCCTTATTGGAGTATTTTACCAATGATTATAGTTCCTTTTTTTATTAAAGAGACCATAGGCTTTAATGTGTATACTATTATAATTATGATTCTTATAGAAATTTGGGGGTTGCGACTTACAATTAATTGGATTTTGCGATTTAAAAATTTAAATAGTCAAGATTGGCGGTATACTAATATTAAAAATAAGCATCCCAAACTTTGGCTTTTAATTTCTTTTTTTGGCATTCATATGTTGCCAACAATTATTGTTTTTATAGGGCTTTTACCAGTTTTCGCTTATGTTGATGCATTTGAAAAAAATGTTGAGATTAATGGTACTTATTTTATATCATTAATTGTATGTTTAATTGCAATTGTAATTGAAATGCTTGCGGATATTCAAATGAATAAATTTAAGAAAAATCCAGAAAATGTAGGTAAAATTAATCGAAATGGGCTTTGGAAAAAAAGTCGACATCCTAATTATTTTGGTGAAATTTTATTTTGGTTTAGTATGTTTTTATTTAATCTATCGGTTAGAAGTGATTTATGGATTTTAATTTTTTGTCCATTAATTGTTTTTTTATTATTCATTTCTATTAGTATACCGATGCTTGAAAAAAGGCAACTAAATAGCAAGATTGATTATTTTGAATATAAAAAGGAAACCAATGCTTTATTACCTATTTTTGCTCCAACTTCACAAAATAAAAAATAAAGAAATAATTTATTTCTTTATTTTTTATTTTATCTTTATTTTTACCATATTATTCGTTATATAAATAAGCATATTTTTAATTTCTTCAAAACTATTTTGAGGAATTTTAATAATTAATTTAACATTAGTAGAAAATTCTTTAGATATAATTTCTATATTTTTTAAGCGGTTTTCAATTATATCTAAATAAGGATAATTAAATTCAATTTCTAAAATAATATATTCTATGATTTCACATATTTGGGCCTCTTTTAAGGCCAAACTTGTAGCTGTACTATATGCTCTAACAAGTCCTCCAGCACCAAGTTTGATACCTCCAAAGTATCGTGTAACAACACAAGCAAAGTTAGTTATTTCATTTTTTTTAAAAACATCAAGAACAGGTAATCCAGCCGTTCCATTTGGTTCTCCATCATCATTATAATGGCCAAATTCTCCTGTTTTACCAATAATATATGCAGTAACATTATGGGTTGCCTCAGCAAATTCTTTTTTAATGTCTAAAAAAAAAGACTTTGCTTCCTCAATACTTTTTACAGGTTTAATACTTGTAATAAAACGACTTTTATTTATTTCATAAATGGTTCTAACTTCATTTTTTATAGTATACATATTATCACCTATATGTAATTATATCATTTTTTACATAAATTAACAAGTATTTTATTTGTAATTATAAAAATTTTTTGTAATTAGTATTATTTGCAAAATTATTATAAAAAAGATATAATATTTTTGGTGATTAATTTATGAATATAAGTTTAGAACAAAAGATAGTAGATATTTTAAAGACAAAAAAGTGGCAAATAAGTTTAGCAGAGTCTTGTACAGGAGGACAAATAGTTGCAACACTAGTTAATGCTACAGGGGCATCAAGGGTACTTTCCCAAAGTTATGTTACTTATTCATGTGATGCTAAAATAAGAATCTTAGAAGTTAAGAAAGATACTTTAGAGCGGTATAGTGTTTATTCTAAAGAGGTGGCAAAAGAAATGGTTGAAGGATTGCAAAAAGTTACTAAAGCTAATGTTTGCATTAGTGTTACAGGAGAAGCTGAAAGTAATGAACCATTTTGTAAATGTTATTATGGAATAATAATAGATGATAAAATATATATTGAAGAAGTTGCATTTAAAGGAAGAAGAAATGAGGTTAGAATGAAACAAACAATGCATATTCTAAAAAGAGTATATGATTTATTGTTATAATATAAAGGGTTATTTTGGTTGCGATAATATGCCTTTTATGGTATAATAATTAAGAATGTGTATTTAGAAGTTATTAATAATGGCAACTAAAATCACAAGTGTTGGAGGATTTTTATGGAAAATAATTACATGAATGACGCTCTACTAGGAAAGATTTCACGCGAACAAAATGTTCGTATTGGTCAAATTAGGGCGGTGCTAGAGTTAATTGAAGGTGGAGCAACTGTTCCTTTTATTGCTCGTTATCGTAAAGAGGTAACAGGAAATTTAGATGAGGAACAAATTCGTGCAATATATCAAGAATGGGATTATGGTCAAAAACTTGCAGCTCGTAAAGAAGATGTAATGCGTTTAATTGAAGAAAAAGGTAAACTTACAGATGAAATTAAAATGGGCATAATAAATGCTACAAAACTTTCTGAAATTGAAGATATTTATCGTCCATTCAAAGAAAAGAAGAAAACTCGTGCAACAGATGCTAAGAAAAAAGGATTGGAACCATTAGCAGAATATCTACTTTCTTTTCCTTTAGATGGCAATGTTGAAGAGATTGCAAGTCAATATGTTACATCTTTAGAAGGAAAGACTGATGAAGAAATAGAAACAATGAAAAAAGAAGGTATCATTGTTAAAAATGTTGATGAGGCAATTCAAGGGGCTAAAGATATTATTGCTGAAATTGTATCAGACGAGCCAAAATATCGAGCTTGGATTAGAGAAAATTTTGAAAATGAAGCAAAAATTAAATCTGAAGTTAAAGAAGATGCTGTTGATGAGAAGAAAGTATATGAAATGTACTATGACTATGAAGAACCACTTAAGACAATTAAACTTCATCGTATTTTGGCCTTAAATAGAGCTGAAGCTGAAAAGGTTATTAAAGTAAGTGTAATTGAAGATTATGCAAAAGTATTAGAATACATATGTGGTGATATGGTAAAGGTTAAAGAATCAATTACTGCTCCTTATGTACATAATGCCTGCCAAGATGGATATGATAGATTAATTAAGCCTGCTATTGTAAGAGAAATTCGTTCAGAATTAAAAGAAAAAGCAGAAGATCAAGCTATCAATATTTTTGGTGAAAATCTTCGTAATTATTTATTGCAACCACCTATGAAAGGTAAAGTTGTTTTAGGTGTTGATCCTGCATTTAGAACTGGCTGTAAACTTGCTGTAGTTGATGCTACGGGTAAAGTTTTAGAAAAAAGCGTAATGTATCCTCATCAAAAACAAAAGGGAGAAGTTGTTCCACCTGCGCGTTATCAAGCTGCAGTTGAAACTTTTTGTGAATTAATTAATAAACATCATGTTGAAGTTGTTGCAATGGGAAATGGTACAGCAAGCCGTGAAACTGAGGCTTTTGTTGCTAATACTTTAAAAACAATTGATCGTGATATAAAATATATTATTGTTAATGAAGCGGGAGCATCTGTTTATTCAGCATCAGATCTTGCAAGAGAGGAGTTTCCAGAATATTCTGTTGAGGAACGTTCAGCTGTTTCTATTGCAAGACGTCTTCAAGATCCTCTTTCAGAACTTGTTAAAATTGATCCCAAATCAATTGGTGTTGGTCAATATCAACATGATGTAAGTCAATCAAAATTGGCTGATTCGCTTGATTTTGTTGTAGAAACTGCGGTTAATAAAGTTGGAGTAAATATTAATACCGCATCTTATTCATTATTAAAATATGTAGCTGGTTTAAATGCTGGCACAGCAAAAAAGATTGTTGCTTATCGTGAGGAAAATGGTCGTTTCGAAAATCGTAAGGATATTAAAGTAAAGGGGGTAGGACCTAAGGCACTTGAACAGGCAATTGGTTTCTTAAGAATTGTTGATGGTAATGAACCTCTTGATATGACAGGAATTCATCCAGAAAGTTATGAAACTGCACTAGCTATTTTAACAAAACTTGGTTTTACTTCAAATGATCTTGGAAAAAGTGAATTAGTTGAAAAAGTAAAAATGTTAACTGATGAAGAAAAGAAGGTAATGATTGAAGAATTAAATGTGGGTGAATATACTTTCAATGACATTCTTGATGCATTTATTTCACCTCTTCGTGATCCACGTGATGTAATTGAAGCACCTGTTTTAAGAAGTGACATTTTAGAACTTAAAGATTTAGCAGCTGGTATGGAGTTGCAAGGAACAGTTCGTAATGTTACTGATTTTGGAGCATTTGTTGATTGTGGTCTTCATGATGATGGTCTTGTTCATGTATCTAAGATGTCAACAAAATTTATTAAACATCCTTTAGATGCGGTTCATGTTGGTCAGATTGTTAAAGTTTGGGTTTTAGAAGTTGATTTAGATAAGGGTCGTCTTCAACTCACAATGATTGATCCTAATGCTCCGAAAGTAGAAAAAGAAGAAAGAAAGTCTAATAATAAGCCAAAAATGAATAAAAAAACAGTAGATCCTGAAGCTGAAAGGCAAAGAAAGCAACGCCAAGAACAAAAAGCAAAGCGTGAAGAATACAAGCGTCGCCAAGAAGAGAGATTTGAAAGGCAAATGCAAGCATTAAGAAATAAATTTGGAAATTAATTTTTAGGAGGAAAAAATGGTATTTGAAAAAGTACAAGAAATTATTGCTAAAGAATTAAATGTATCACTTGATAAAATTACAATGGATACACATTTAGTAGATGATTTAGGTGCAGATTCTTTAGATGCAGTAGAATTAATTATGGCTCTTGAAGACGAATTTAATCTTGAAGTTGATGATGAGGCTGCACAAAATATGAAATATGTTAAAGATTTAGTTCAATACATTGAAAATCATAAATCATAAATATTTAAAGATGATTTTAAACTCGCAAATTTATTTTTGCGAGTTTTTAAATTATTTTTAGTAAAAAAAGATATTTATTTTGACTTTCAAAATATTTTGTTTTATAATAATATTAGAATATTGAGGTGATTATATGCAAAAAGAAAATTCACAAATTAAACAACCCAAAAAAAGAATAAGCCCAATTGTTGTTCCAACGATTGAAGAAGAAACCAGTAAAAAGGCCTCACCAAAAAAGGTTCAAAATAAACAAAGCAAAGAGGTTGAAATTTCAGATAAAAAAGCGACATCTAAAACAAAGACATCACCAACTAAAAAAACAGTAGAAAATGAGAAAAAAACAAATTCAAAAAAAACATCTTCTAAAAAGGTAACTAAACCAAAAATTGATGAAAAGAAAATAACATCAACTAAAATTGACCCAAGAACAGGTACTATTAAACAGGTAAAAGATAAAAAAATTAAGGATAACATAGTAAAAGTAGATAGTGTAGAAATTGAATCTAAAAAGAAAGTTATCAAACCAAAAGTAAAAAAACCATCAATCAAAAGTGCAGAAGTAACGATTGAACCAGCACCACGGGATAATACACCTAAAGAAATAGTAAGACCAACTCCTAAAAAAATAAAACAATGGACAAAAGAAGAAAAAGTATTATATAAGAATTTAGAAGAATCCTTTAACACTATTGCTAATATGGCAAATGTCATTGAAGAAAGAACAATGGATGTAAAAAACATTCCTGATCTTACAATTGGGGAACTTCATGTTATTGAGATGGTTAATAAGTATAATAATAAACCGATGACTTTAATTGCTAAAAAGATGCATGTAACAGTAGGATCACTTACAATTGGAGTTAATCGTTTGGTGCAAAAAGGTTATTTATTACGAATTCGTGATGAAATGGATCGTCGTGTTATTTTATTAAGCATTACACAACAAGGAAAAAAGGTTTTAAAATTTCATGACAAATTTCATGATGATATTTTAGGACTTGTGTTAGATACAATTCCATTAGCACAAGCAGTAAAGGTTATGAATCAATTTGCTTATGTTTTAGAATTATATTATGATCCGTCAATATCCGATGAGAAGACTAATAAAAAGGAGAAAAGATAATGATTTCAAAAACAACTTATCAAAATAGAAGAAAAAATCTATTTGAAAAATTGAAAAACAATGCTATTGCAATTTTACATTCTGGATATCATCAGTTTAGAACTGCTGATTCTGAATATCCATTTGTAGTAAATAATAATTTTTATTATTTAACAGGAATTGATCAAGCTGATGTAACTCTTGTCATTGGCAAGTTTAATGGTGATTACAAAGAGTGGTTATTTCTAGATGAAATTGATGAAGTGATGGCAAAGTGGGTAGGAAGAACTTTGTATAAAGAAGAGGCTGCTGATATTTGTGGTATTGATTTAGACTCTATTTTATACAATGGTAGTTTTAATCAATTTCTAACTAATCATTTACAACCAACAAGACATTTTATTGATGTTGCAGAAACAGTATATTTGGATTTAGAAAAAAGACCACAACCACTTTATAATACTTTTGCATTAGTATTATCTAAACGGTTACATAAAGAGTATCCAAGTATAAGAATGGAAAATCTTTATGCTACTATTTTAAGAATGCGAATGGTTAAAGATCAAGAAGAAATAGCATTAATTTGTGAATCTATTGATACGACTAAAAGAGCTATTTATAATGTTATGAACCATGCTAAAGAACATGATATGGAAACAATGGCTGAGGCTTATCATAATTTTATTTTAACTAAAGAAAATAAGCAAGTTTCTTTTGAGAGTATTATTGCCTCAGGAAAAAATGCCACAATTTTGCACTATGTTGATAATAATGCTAAAATTGAGAAGAATAGTTTATTATTAATGGATGTTGGTTGTTATACAAATCATTATTCTTCAGATATTTCTAGAACTTTTCCAACATCAGGTATCTTTACTGCCCGTCAAAAAGAAGTTTATGAAATTGTTCTTGATTGCAATAAAAAATGTATTGAATTTGCTAAAGCAGGAATGAGTTGGAAAGAATTAAATGATTTTGCGAAGGCAATTCTTGCCAAAGGATGTAAAAAACTTGGTTTAATAAAAGATGATAGTGAATTATCTCGGTATTATTTTCATTCCATTGGTCACTCACTAGGTTTAGATGTTCATGATCCATCAATTGATAATATAGGTCTTCTTGAAGGAATGGTGATTACTATTGAACCAGGTTTATATATTGAAGAAGAAGGAATTGGTATACGTATTGAAGATAATATTGTTATCACAAAAGAACAAGCTATTTTACTATCAAAAGATATTATTAAAGAAGTAGAAGATATCGAAAAAATGATGAAAAGCAACTAAACTTTAGTTGCTTTTTGCATTAAGTGAGAAAAATTAAACATAATATTAATATGTTAGAAAGAATAAAACAATTGTTAAAAAAACTCAGTTATCTTAATGCCAAAATTAACCCAACTATTTTGGCTTCATCTTTTGCCTTTTATTTATTACTTACAATTATTCCCTTTTTAGTTTTAGTTTTGAATTTGTTAGCTAATTTGAGATTAATTGAGGTCAAAGGGAACTTTAATTTTGGAAATAATTTTATCAATATTCTAATATTTATTTTTAATTTGCTTTGGTCAAGTTCAAAATTGACAAATAATTTATTAGTTATTTCTGATGTTATTTATTATAATGTAGAATATCGTCCACGATTAAAATTACGGATAATTTCAATCATTTTAACTATTTTATTTATATTTATTGGTATTTTAATGATTATAGTAGGAATGTATTTAGGTTATTTAAAAACAAAAATTTTACCAAGTTATACTATTTTATTAAATATAATTCAATTTATTTGTCCTTTTGTTTTTATCGCACTGTTTATTGCTATTATTTATAAATATGTCATTCCTGTAAAAATAACTATTAAACAGACATTAAAAAGTTCTAGTATCATAACTAGTATTATTTTTATTTTAACCATTTTATATCAAAATATAATTAGTAAAATTATGATTAATAAATATATAAATGTTTATGGAAGTTTAGCTAGTATTATTACATCCTTAATTTGGTTATATTTGAATTGTTATATTTTTCTAGTTGGAATTGCAATACTTTTATTCAAAGATGAGTATAAAGAAAATCAAAAGAGCATATAATATTTTTGGACATGAAAGAGGTGTAATTATTAAAAAAGTAAGTAAATTTTTAATTTTTGCAATGGTCATGTTCACCATATTTTTCACGTCAACTTATATTACATCATATGCTAGTGGGTGGGGTTTTCGAAGAAATAATGATCACCAAGTGCCAGAAATTGGTAAATATCAACAAGAAATTAGTGGCACGGATAGTTTTTATGTAGGACCAGATGAAAAAAGTGTCTATTTAACTTTTGATGCGGGCTATGATAATGGAATATTGCCAAAAATTTTGGATACCTTAAAAGAAAAGAATATTAAAGCGTCTTTCTTTATTACAGGGGATTTTGTTAAAAGATTTTCTGAATTAACTAAAAGAATTGTGGATGAAGGACATTTAGCTTGTAATCATTCTTATTCGCACAAAAAAATTTCGACACTATCTTTGAGTGACTTAGAAAAAGACTTAACAAAATTAGAAGATGAATTTTATAATTTAACAGGAACAAAAATGGTCAAATATTTTCGACCTCCTGAGGGTGAATTTAGTAGAGCATCATTATTAAATGTTAAGAGTTTAGGTTTTAAAACCATTTTTTGGTCTATTGCTTATAAGGACTGGGATACAAAAAATCAAAATGGTGTAGATTATTGTGTAAAGACGATTATGGATAATTTGCATAATGGCGCAATAATTTTAATGCATAGTGTATCAAGTAGCAATCAAGAGGCCTTACCTACTGTAATTGATAAAATTACTCAAGAAGGATACACATTCAAGACAGTAAATGAATTATAAGTTGAAAAAAAGGAGTAGGATTTTTCCTACTCTTTTTAGTTCCATAAAGCTTTTAAAGTAATATCACCTAAGGGATCAATACGCAACGTTTTAACAGATAAGCCATTTTGAATTTCATCATTATAAATAATTTGCCATCCTTTAAACGTTTTACCAGTTTTTGTTGGTTCATATAATCTTATTCCTTCTTCCTTAATATATGAAGAAAGTTCAGTTGCTGTCATTTTCCATTCTTCATTGTTATGAAGGTTATCACTCTTTGTTGGGTTATCATGCATTACTGTATAAAATTCAGGATTTGTTAATCCATCCTCAAGTACACCACCATCATAATCATATGTAATTTTATATTCAATTACATCCCAAATGGCATAAACAGTTGTTGATTTCTCAAAAACCATATTTTCAAGATCTAAAGGATCACCACTACCATCACTATTTTTGAACCAACCTAAAAAATTATAATGTTTTTGTTCTAATTTTTTAGAATCAGGAACCTTAATTTTGCCATTTTCATCAACAATTTCAGATGGTAAATTAAAACCTAATCTTCCAGGTGCACTAAAAGAAACTTTAATTGGTGTTTGAAATACTGTAATCGCAAGTGCTATTAAACCTATAAAGATTACAATTGTTGATACAATCATAATAATACTTTTTTTACTACGTTTAGGTGATTTTGTTTCATTTGTTTCTTTTTTTTCTAAAACTTCATTTTCCATAATTTTACCTCACTACATAATTATTATAACATAAAATCTATATTTTATCAATATATTTCCATAAAACTTTATTTAAATTTCAGATTATGGTATAATATATAAAAAATATTGTAGAAGGAGTGTACCAAAATGGATACAAATGTTTTAGCAAAAAATCAAGAAATTTTATTAACAATAAAAAGAATTGGAATTAATGGAGAAGGAATTGGATATTATAAAAGACTAGCAGTTTTTGTAAAAGGTGCTTTACCTAAGGAAGAAATTATTGCTAAAGTTACTGAGGTAAATAAGCAATATGCTAGAGCTGAGATGATAAAAATAAAAGGGGAACCATCAGAGGCAAGAATTAACCCTCCTTGTAAATATAGTGATAGATGTGGAGGTTGTCAATTACAACATGTAAACTATCTTGATCAATGTAAATTCAAAAAAGAAATTGTTAAAGAATCCTTTGATAAATATTACAATGGAAAATTAAATGAAGTATTGTTCAAGGAAACAATTGGACAAGATAATCCATACTATTATCGAAATAAAGTAAAATTACCAGTTCGTTATGATGGAGAAAAACTAGTGACGGGTCTTTATGCGATGGATACGAATCGATTAGTCTATATTGATAAATGTTTAGTTGAAAAAGAAGATTTAAGAATAGTGGTTAATCAAATATGTGATTATTTTACAAAATATCAAATAATTGCTTTCAATCCCAAAACTCATGATGGTATTTTAAGACATATTATTGCTAGAAGTTCTAAACTAACAAATGATATTCAAGTAACATTAATTTTATATAAAAAAGATCAAAGAACGATTAAAGTTGCAAAAGAACTTTTAAAAATAAAAAATATTAAGAGTGTTTATATTTCTATTAATGATAATCTTGAAGCAATAGAAAATTTTGGTAATGATACGTTTTTAGTTGCTGGTACAGAAACAATTACTGAACAATTAGGAGATTTTAAATTTGAATTATTGCCTAATGCTTTTTTTCAGTTAAATTTAGAACAAACAAATAAATTATATTATGAAATAATAAAATTATCAAAATTGAAAGGCTATGAGAATGTTATTGATGGCTATTGCGGAGTTGGAACTATTGGAATATTCTTAAGTAAATATGTTAAAGAGGTTAGAGGAATAGACAATAATAAAGAAGCAATTAAAAATGCCAATGAAAATGTTAAATTAAATGGTATTCATAATACAAAGTTTTATAGTGGTAATATTCTTTCGTATATTAATAAATGGGAAAATGAAGGTTTTATTCCAGACGTATTAGTTGTAGATCCACCTAGGACAGGATTAGAATTAAGACTTTTAAACTATTTACAAACAAATCCAGTTAAGAAAATAATTTATGTATCATGTAATCCATCAACGCTTGCAAAAAATTGTAACCATTTACAAAAAAAATATCATATTCTAGCTATTCAACCTCTCGATATGTTCCCTAATACATCAAATGTTGAGGTTATAACGATATTATATAGAAAATAATTAAAAAGATGTTATGGTGCTAAACCAATTTGATTCAAATGGACTAATTAAAAGAAGAAACTATTTAGAGATAACTTCCTAAATTTTATTAAAGTTACTCTTCTTCTTTATTTGTGTTTTTCATATGAGTTTACAACTGTCTTTTTTGTCCTTGACTAAATTATATAAAAAACCCATTAGATTTTAAGTAATCATAATAGATTATTTATCTAATGTGTTTTTTATTTCTTTTCCATTTTAATCACTTTAATAATAAGGGAAGAAAAATTAACATTAAAAAGCATTTTGAAAATAAAACAATATATTAGAAAGAGATTTTAAAATTGAACTAGTAAGAAATTTATGCTTACTGATTGAAGAGAATGGTAAAGAATCTTTAACTTATAAAAACCCAATTAGTAGAAAGAAGAATTGAAAGCATAAAGGAAGATGATAGAAATGGTATTTTCTAAGTGCTTCAAATAATCTAGATGATTTATATAAAATTGCTATTAAAATCCTTACTTTTGCATTCCTTTGATTTTCTATGCCAATTTATCAGAAAATCTACCTTAATGGGCGGAATAGTTGATTGATGATATTACAAGAGGTTGGGAAGGTGTTTTAGATGGAGTTACTAGTCTTTGTGTGGGAGCAGTCACGAGAGCATAAATATCAAGAATCACATAGTTAAAAGAGAAATTAGAATCTGATTTGGATATGCTAAATTTTACTTATGCACTTGAAAATTTAGGTGAGAATGAAATGAAATATAGTGTAAGCATCATTTAAAATATCTTTTTGGAAAAGTTGAAGGTTGTAAAATTAATTAAATGAAGTTAACTTTATTTAACGAATAGGCTTTTATTCTTTCTTTTTTTAAAAATTATGATATAATAATTTCAAATATGAGGTATATTATGAAAACATATCAAAAAATGCTAAAAGAAATTCGCAATTATGTTCCTACTACTCCATTAGAAGTAGAAGATCAAAAATTAATATTAGATTACATAAAAGCATATGGGAAGAAAACATATAGTAGAAATTCACTTGCGGCACATATGACTGCGTCTGCAATTGTAGTTAATCAAACGCATGATAAAGTGCTTTTTGCGTATCATTTAATTTATCAATCATATGGATGGCTTGGTGGATATGCAGATGGTGAATTTGATTTAGAAGAGGTTGCCAAAAGAGAAGTGATGGAAGAATCGGGAATTTTTGAGGTAAACCTATTATATCCTAATATTGCCTCACTTGAAGTAATTTGTGTTGGACATCATATAAAACGGGGCACGATTATTTCTGATCATTTACATTTAAATGTCACTTATTTATTTGAATCCGATGAAAAATTACCTATTTCGATAAAAGAGGATGAAAATTCTTCGCTTGCTTGGATTCCGATAGCACAGATAGACAAAGTAGTAACCGAAGAAAGAATGATTGAAATATATCAAAAAGTATTAAAGAGAATATGATAAAGATAGATACAGAAAAATTAATTTCTTGGTTTTTAAAACACAAAAGAAAACTTCCTGGACGGGATATTACTGATCCATATCCTATTTGGATTAGTGAAATAATGGCACAACAAACAAGAATGGAAGCTGTGAAACCATATTATGAGCGTTTTTTAAAAGAAATACCTACGATAAAAAGTTTAGCTTTGGTACAAGAAGATAAGTTGTTAAAACTTTGGGAAGGACTAGGTTATTATTCTAGAGCTAGAAATTTGCAACATGCAGCAAAAACCATTATGGAAAAACATCAAGGTGTTTTTCCAAGAACATATAAGGATACTATTCAATTAAAAGGAATAGGAGAATATACTGCTGGTGCCATTTTGTCTAGAGCATATGGGTTACCTTATGCAGCAGTAGATGGAAATGTTTTAAGAGTTTTAACAAGATATGAAGCCAATTCACTAGATATTACCCTAACTAGTACGAAAAAATATTATAAAAAACAATTAGAATTACTCCAACCTAGTAATTTTGGTTTTCTCAATGAATCTTTGATGGAACTTGGAGCAACAATATGTGGAGTTAAAATTACGAAATGTGATAGTTGTCCACTAAAAGATAATTGTAAAGCTTATGAAAAAAATAGTATATTGTTATATCCTGTAAAATCAAAAAAAGTAAAAATAACTATACACGAATATACATGTTTTTTCTTAATAGATGAAAATCGACAAATTTATTTTGAATATAAAGAAGGAGGTCTATTGAAAGGATTATATTCTCCCTATATTTTAGAAGAGACCATTTCAGAAATAGATGTTTATACCCATTTAGAAAATATGGGATTACATATTAAACATATTATTTCTTTACAAGAAAAAAAACATGTTTTCACACATCAAATATGGTATATGAAAGGATATATTGTATATATTCAAGATAAAGCAAATTTAATAGGAAGATTTTATACTAAAGAAGAAATAGAAAATACAATTGGTATTTCAACATGTTTTCGCAAATTTTTTAAGGAAATTTATCATTATTTATACAATCAAAAGGATTCTAAAAATTATGAATAGTCTTGACAAGTCTTATAAAAAAATGTATAATTGAGATGAAGTTTTGGGGGGAGCAAATCAATTATTGTTAAAGTAATAAAAAGCAAAGGGTATTATTTTAACCAATATTTTCTTGTGTTACCTTCTTAACTCATAAGACACAAAAATCATATGAAAAGGAGAGTGAGATATATGAAGAGTGTTAAAAAAATATTTTTTGCTTTTTTTGCATTATTATTAGGTATTCTACTAATAAATGGTAAAGCAAATGTGGAAGCTAGTGAACCAGTGGCAACACCATGGTTTATAACTTTCAGTAATGGGACAGTTGTAAATGTAAGGGAAGGAGATATGGGATTTACAGTGTTAGCTGATAGCTTTACTATAAGCTATTTTGATGCTACGGGTGCAACAACAGGTGGATATTTTGATCTTTGGGGTGAGTCAAGATATATTGAGCAAGTTGTAGCATACGCATTTCAACAATATTTAGCAAATGGTGCAAGTATGAGTTTTAATTGTGGTGGAAGACTAGGATTTAAATATTATCAAGATTTGAATGAATATGGATTTCCAACCAATCCAGTATCATATCAATTGTTGGTTCATCGTTCAATTTTTACAAGTGGAAGAATAGCAACAAATATTGAAGAAGGAAAAGAGTATTACAATGATAGTATATATTTTGATGATGCAGATGACCTTTGGAATAATTTAAATACTGTTATATGGGAAGTAGAAAATTATACAACAGGAGAAACAAAACGTGAGTATACTTATTTTATCATTTATGATGAGGGTGACTATTGTGTAACAGCATATGATACGATAAGAGAAGAAACCTTAACATATTATTTTACAATTGATAAAACTGCAGCCATTATAAATCTAAAAGAAGTGGATTGGATGAACGAGAGTCCATTATCAGATAATCATATTACAACTAAAGGTGTTAAAGTAGTATGTAGTGATGATAGTGGTATAGAATCAATTGTATATAGATATAAGAGATTTACTACCAATTATGTTGAAGAAGGAGAAATTGAAAATAATTTTACTTTCTATAGAAAGGGTGAATATCAAATTGTAGTAACAGATATTGCCGGAAATACTACAACAGTAAATTTTATTATCAATAATTTTGGTATTACACCAGATCCAATAGGCGTTTCTCCAGTAGGAACAGAAGTAACTCAAAATGATGGAGAACGCGAAGGTACAACTTTAAGTGTTGGGTATACAAGATGTTTATATTTAGATGGAGATGCTCCAAGTCAATCAAGATTAGATTATACATTTACATCATCAAATACAAATATTGCAACGGTAAGCGCATATGGAACTGTTGAAGCAAAATCTGTTGGAACTGTTGTTATTACTTGCACATATAAAAAGGATCCAACTAAAGTTTCAAAAATTATTCTTATAGTTAAATAATAAAAATATTTATTATTGTTTGTTGAAGGGGGAATCTTTCCCTCTTTTTAAAAAAGAAAAATAATAAAATTATTAAAAGTTATATATTTTAATTGCTTATTATTAGTTAAATAATTAGATATTGAGTAATATTTCAAATGATGAAATATAATCATTAGAAGAAAATTTAAAGAATAAAAAAGTGAACAAAAGATAAGGTTATTATTTCAAACTGAGTAATTATTACTAAAAAATATGATGGATATATAGGCAATATTAAAAACATTAGAAGATGTAAAAAACTAATTATTGTATTTTTTTCTTTTTATTATTAATGTACTTAATAAAAATTATAAAGTATTACATTTAAAAATAAAATATATACTTTACATAGAAAAACAAAAGAAGACATAAAAAAATAAATAAAAACTAAATTAATATTAAAATATGTGATTTATTTTTTATTAATAAATTTTAATACATTTTTTCACCTTGAGGCATTTGTTTTAACAATATTTGATAAAATCATAAAAGTGAATATTATAAAATACTAAAATTGAAAGTTGTTAATTAATAAATTACAAAGATAGTTTATTAGTTTAATAGAAGAAATAGTTTACATAATTTCTTCCATTTTGTAAATAATTTATTTGCAAGTAAAAGTTTTTGATATGATAAATAAAAATTTATTTTCATTAATAAAGATAATTAAATTTTAAAAAGTAGGAAATATTGATATGTATTATAAAACTAAATATAAATCAAAACTTGGTAATCTTATACTTGTTGCCTCAAAGGATTCTCTTATTGGATTATGGATTGAAGGACAAAAATATGAATTTCAAACATTAGAAAAAAAAGATGTTGTTGATAAGGTGAAATAGTCAAGAAAAAGTAGACACAAAAAAAACATTTATATGAATCCCTGTTC